>QWRK01000002.1 GCA_003670455.1 Candidatus Aquidulcis sp.
TTGTGTTGAACGGCTGGGAGCTTGGCGGTGGCTCGATTCGTATTCACGATCGCGCGCTCCTTGAGCGCTCCTTTGCACTGATGGGTCATTCGCTCGAAGATGCGCGAGCCAAGTTTGGTGCGTTGCTCGATGCGTTCGAATACGGTGCTCCGCCACACGGCGGCATCGCCATCGGCGTCGAGCGCTGGGCGGCACTGCTCGCCGGTCAGATCAACATTCGCGAAGTGATGGCTTTCCCGAAGACGCAGTCGGGGAGCGATCTGATGCTCGAAGCACCATCAGAGCCAGATGCGAAGCAGTGGGCCGAACTCGGCCTCTCGGTGCGCCCAGTAAAGAGCTAGCGCTCCTCAGCCTGGGAGCCGCGCTGCTCCCACGGGTCAACGGCGTTCGTATCTGCGGGCGGCGCTTCGTAGGCGAGTGATGCACGGCCATCAGAGGGGCTAACCGCGCCTTCATCGCCGCACTCCAACTGGATTTCTGGTGCATCGGCGTGATCGATCGGTGTCAGACGAATCGGGCCAGCCTCGCCATTTCGCGCTGCGACGAGTACCTGCTCGCTCTGTCGGCCATGCCCCGCAATGAGCGCTGTAATCGTCTCTGGGTCAACGCCCGCATGGCTCAGCGGCAGGGTGATGACGGCCGTCGTCCCTGCAACCTCACCGAACGCGTCAGCAGCCACAGCGGCGTGCTCGCTCGAGAGGGTGGCGCGGCTCAGGGTCGGGGCAACTTCGCCCGCCGTAAGGCCCGAAATCAGGATCGGATGTGCACCGCCAGACCAGGCGGCCTCAACCAGTCGCGAGAGCTCTGGGCGGGCGACCCCAGGGGCTGACGGGGGACCCGAAATGATGATGTGCGCAGCGACGGTCATGCCCAGAAGTATACGGGTCGGCGAAGCGTGCGAGAATCTCCCGATGACCACAGTTAATCCACCCGCAGGTCTCGTCGCGCAAACCGGCATCCGCACGGTCGGAATCGTCGCGCACGTTGACCATGGCAAGACCACCCTGGTCGATAGCCTCCTCCGCCAGAACGGCGCCTTCCGGGCCAATGCAGAGCTCGTTGAGCGCGTCATGGATAGCGGCGACCTTGAGCGCGAGAAGGGGATCACGATCCTCGCCAAGGAGACCGCCATCGACTTCAAGGGGGTTCGCGTCGTCATCGTCGACACCCCAGGGCACGCCGACTTCGGTGGTGAGGTGGAGCGAAGCCTCCTCGCCGTAGATGCCGTCCTCCTCTTGGTGGATGCCTCCGAGGGGCCACTCCCACAGACGCGCTACGTCCTCTCGAAGGCACTGGCGCGATCGCTCCCCGTCATCCTCGTGATCAACAAGATCGATCGCCCCGATGCGCGCATCAAGGAGGTCATTGACGAGGTCTACGAACTCTTCCTTGACCTCGGCGCGAATGAGCAGCAGATCGACTTCCCAATCGTCTATACGAATGCCCGTGCCGGTACCGCTACGCGTGACATGGAGCAGCCTGGCACCGACCTGATCCCACTGCTCGATTGCGTTCTCGTTACCGCCCCCGCACCGATGCACGAGCCAGGCCACCCACTGCAGGTGCTGATCACCAACCTTGCCGCCAACGACTTCGTCGGCCGCATCGCCGTTGGTCGCATTCGTAACGGCGTTGTTCGTAAGGGCGCCAAGATCACCATCATTCGCGATGGGAGCGCCGTCACCGGCACCGTCACCAGCCTCACGCTGCCGCAAGGCATTGAGCGCGTCGAAGTACCTGAAGCAGGTCCTGGAGAAATCGTCGGCATTGCCGGACTCGCCGACGTTGAGATCGGTGAGACGATCACCGATCCAGCCGATCCGCGCCCACTTGAGCGACTCCATGTTGATCCGCCAACGCTGCAGATGACCTTCGGCGTGAACACGAGCCCGATCGGTGGCAAGGACGGAAAGTTCCTCACCTCACGACAGTTGAAGGCCCGACTCGAAAAAGAGGTGCTCGGCAACCCTGCGATTGAGGTCAGCCCTACCGACTCAGGCGAAGCATTCCAGGTTCGCGGCCGCGGTGAACTTCAGCTCGCGATCCTCGTGGAGCAGATGCGTCGCGAAGGATTTGAGATCGAGGTCTCACGGCCAGAGGTGCTGCTTCATCGAACCGAGAACGGCATCGAGGAGCCATTTGAGCAGCTGACGATCGACGTGCCAGTTGACTTCGTCGGCGTGATCACCGGCATCATGGCCGAGCGTCGTGCACGCATGGAGAACATTCAGCACGGCGCAGACGGTCGTGCCCGCGTCGACTTCTTGATTCCAACGCGCGGCCTGATCGGTGTGCGCGGACGCATCCTTACCGAGACGCGCGGCACCGCGCTGATCCATCAGCTCTCCGCCGGCTACAAGCCGTGGGTTGGCGAGATCCCACACCGCACGAACGGCTGCCTCATCTCCGACCGTACGGGTATGACCACCGGCTATGCGCTCTACGGCATTCAGGAGCGCGGCGAGCTCTTCGTCAACGAGGGCGAGCAGACTTACGAGGGTCAGATCATCGGTGAGAGCGCAAAGCCTGGCGACATGGATGTGAACGCGGTCCGCGAGAAGAAGCTCACCAACATGCGCACCCACTCACACGACGAGGCGATTCGCTTGACCCCACCGCGCCGAATGGCGCTGGAGAATGCCCTCGAGTTCATCGGCCCTGACGAGCTCATTGAGGTGACCCCTTCAGCGCTACGCCTGCGCAAGCGACTGCTGAACGAGAACGACCGACGCCGTGATGCGGGCCGCCGCGCCGAAATGCGGGAGTCCCAGTAGCCTTCGTCCGATGACGCCAACCCGACTCTTCCTGGATCACGCGGCGGGATCGCCGACGCTCCCAGAGGTCGTGGACTTGATGGCCGAACTCCAGCGCGCCGGCATCGGCAATCCGAACGGCGGCCACACCGAGGCCCGACGGGCACGAGCGATCCTTGATGGCGCACGGGCGAGCCTCGCCGAGGATTTCAGCGTAGAGCCACGGCAGATCACCTTCACAGCGACCGCCTCTGAGGCGCTCGCCCTCGGCCTGCACTCCGCCTTGACGCCGACCCTCGCCCTCGTCACGACGGCGGGGGAGCACCGCGGCTCTCGTGCCCTGGCGACGCAGCATGCTGCCGCAGGCGGCGCTGTGGAGCTGCTCGCCCTGGACGCCCACGGTGTGATGCAGGCTGCAGCGCTTCGCACTGATCACCCTGGAGCCGTGGGGCTCTTCGCGCTTGCCTCAGGCGAGGTCGGCACGATTCAGCCCTGGGCGACGTTCGCCACCGCGTGGCGTGCATCAGGCGGCGGAGCACTCGTGGTCGATGCGGTACAGGCTGCCTATGACCACGCCCTTGATGCCCAAGCGACTGGAGCAGCACACCTTGTTGTTGGTTCCGCCAAGGTTGGCGGGCCGTTCGGCATCGCCGCGCTGATTAGCGCACCAGAGACCAAGGTGCGACCACTCATCGCTGGTGGTGGCCAGGAGCGCGGACGTCGGGGCGGTACAGAGGCGGTTGTCCTTGCCGCCGGATTCGCCGCCGCGTATCGCGCGCACCGTCTCCACGCTGAACAAACACGTCAGCACCTAAACGTGATCACCACGGCCTTTGATGACGCGCTTGGCTCACTTGCTTCACTCGGGCTGGCGCCAACCGGCGCACCATTCACCAGCGAGACACGCCTCGCTGGACATCGTTCATTTGCGGCGGACTGGGCGCTCGGCGATGACCTTGTCGCAGCGCTCGACCATGCAGGGATCGCCGCCTCAACCGGCTCGGCGTGCATTAGTGGATCACGAGAGCCATCTGAAGCACTCCGCGCCATGGGGCATAGCGAAGGCGAATCCCGTGGCGGCCTCCGTCTCACCTTTGGGCGCGCATCAACAGTGGAGGAGGCGCGCTACGCGGCAACGGTCGTGCGCTCGGTGCTCGAGCGTGTGCGCACGGCGGTGCCAGCATGACGCTGACCACAACACCGCTCGGCGGTCTCCCGATCGGTTGGCAGGCGGCACCGGAGGCAACGGCACCAGAACGCGTGCTGGTTGCACTCTCAGGTGGCGTTGACTCATCGGTCGCTGCCGCACTCCTGGTCGAGGCCGGCCACGAGGTTGTCGGCGTATGGATGCGACTCCATAGCGCCGCCGACCAGCGTGACGGACATCGCAAGAGCTGCTGCACCCTTGATGCCGCCGATGATGCGCGTCGCGTTGCCGACCATCTAGGCATCCCATTTCATATCCAGAACCTCGAGCAAGAGTTTGCCGATGCCGTCTTGGAGCCTTTTGTGGCCGCGTATCAGAGCGGTGAGACGCCAAGCCCATGCGTTGGCTGCAACACGGCGGTCAAGTTCGGCGCACTCGTTGGTAAGGGGAGTGCCCTCTTCGGCTGCGATGCCGTTGCAACTGGGCACTACGCACGTCGCGCCGTCTCTGATGACGGGCTCTCGTGGCGACTGCGCGCCGCCGTCGACAGCGAGAAAGACCAGACCTACTTCCTGCACGGACTCGACAGCGCCGCAATCGCACGGGCGCGATTTCCGTTGGGCGGCATGACGAAGCCAGAAGTCCGCGAAGTCGCACGTTCTCGTGGCCTCGTGACCGCAGAGAAGCCAGAGAGCCAAGAGATTTGCTTTGTGCCAGATGGCGATTACCGCAGCCTGCTGCGCGAACGTGGTGCCGCACGCGGCGAGGGCGAGGTCGTTGACGAATCTGGCGCCGTTGTCGGAACGCATGCGGGAAGCGAAGGGTTCACGGTTGGGCAGCGCAGGGGTCTCCCAGGGAGCGGGGTCTCAGCGCGCTATGTCAGCTCGGTTGATCCTGTGACAAATCGGATCACCATTGCGCCACGCGCAGCGCTCGATGTGCGCAACATTGCACTGGCTGATGCGACGACACCCGAGGGAGCGATCGCCAAGGGTGCGCAGGTGCAGGGCCTGGCGCGTATTCGACATCGTGGCGCGCTTGCACAGGGAACCGTAACGGGCCTCGGTAGTGGTGCTGCAACGCTCGCGCTCGACGATCCACTCTGGGCACCATCGCCAGGGCAGACGGTGGTGCTCTACGACGGGGAGACGCTCGTCGCTGGTGCGCGTATTGCCCGACCGCGCCACACCGCATGATTGAACCGGCACCGCTCCTGATCGCCCTCTCCGTGGGCGTCGCGCTACTCACCGGGAGGCTCCTCTCCGCGCGCGCATCTCTCCCGATCGCTCTACTGGGCGCGGTGGTTGGTGCCCTGCTGTTGCAGGTGGTGGCAGAGCGCCTGCTGGGCGGGCTCTACCCCGTAGGCGGCACGGCCTGGCCGGCCCCGCTGGTCGGCGCGATCCTCGGCGAGCGGCTGACCGCACGGATTGCAACCGATTGGGAGCGAGGGCAGCGACCCTAAGGCGGCGATCCCCTCGGGTACACTCCGAGCGTGGAACGCGATCCTCGAATCCCAACGCAGAGCGCCGCCGACCTTCGGTCTCGGTTTGTGGCGTTCTTCGAGGCGCGCGGGCACACCCAGGTTCCGAGCGCATCGCTCGTCCCCGCTGGCGATGCCACCCTCCTCTTCACCAACTCAGGGATGGTGCAGTTCAAAGAGCTCTTCAGCGGCGCTGAGACCCGTTCGTATCGCCGCGCCGTCGACTATCAACGCTGCCTTCGTGTCGCCGGAAAGCACAACGACTTTGAAGAGGTCGGCCGAACGCCACGACACCACACCCTCTTTGAGATGCTCGGCTCCTGGTCGTTCGGCGACTACTTCAAGCGCGACGCGATCCTCTGGGCCTGGGAGTTCCTCACCGTCGAAGCTGGGATCCCTGCCGATCGCCTCGCCGTCACGGTCTACAAAGATGACGACGAGTCGGCCGACATCTGGCTGAAGGAGGTCGGCGTTCCCGCCGATCGACTCGCGCGTTGGGGTGATGTCGACAAGGGGAACGATGCGAACTTCTGGCGCATGGCGGAGACGGGCCCGTGCGGCCCCTGCTCCGAGATTCACTTCGATCGTGGCGCAGACCTCTCCTGCGGGCCTGACTGCCTCCCAGATCATTCGGAGCACTGCCCGCGTTGGCTCGAAGTGTGGAATCTCGTCTTCATGCAGTACGAACAGCACCCTGATGGCCGCCGCACCGAACTCCCATTCAAGAGCGTCGATACCGGCATGGGCCTCGAGCGTCTCGCCAGTGTCTCGCAGCAGGTGCTCTCCAACTACGACACTGATCTCTTCCTGCCGATCCATGCTGCAATGCGCAAGATCACGAAGCACTCCATGGCCGAGTTTGATGCGCAGCGCTTCAGCTATCAGGTGATTGCCGACCACTCGCGCGCCGTCACCTTCTTGCTCGCCGACGGCGTTCGTCCGGGGAACGAAGGTCGTGGCTACGTCTTGCGCCGCATCATCCGTCGCGCGGTGCGTCACGCGCGACTCCTCGGCATCACCAAGCCGTTCCTTGGCGCAATCGCCCGGGAAGTCGTGGCGATCATGGGGCCTTCGTATCCGTACCTGCGCGATGGAGAGACGGCGATCCTTGAAGGGATCGAGCGCGAAGAGGCGCAGTTTGCGCGCACGCTCGATGCCGGCTCAAGTCTGCTCGGCGATGCACTCGGCGAACTCGGGGCGGGGGAGAGTGTCGTGGGGCGTCGCGCCGATGATCTTCCAGCCGCTAGCCCAACCCTCGGTGGCGAGATTGCCTTCAAGTTGCACGACACCTACGGCTTCCCAATTGATTTGACCGTTGAGCTCGCCGCTGAGCGCGGTGTCGCCGTTGACCGTGCTGGTTTTGAGAGCGCCCTTGCCGAACAGCGCGAACGCAGTCGCGGCGGCAAGAAGGCCGCGCTTGCCGAGATCGCCGTGACTACCGCCCTCTATGAAGAGATCCTGCGTCGTGTGAACGAAACGGAGTTCGTCGGTTACGAACAGCTCGACGCTGAGAGCACAATCGTGGGGCTCCTTCGTGACGGCGCCGAGGTCACTTCGTTGGCGGCAGGCGACGAGGGGCAACTGATCGTTGGTCGCACCCCGTTCTATTCGGAGCGCGGCGGACAGGTGGGCGATGCGGGGCAGATCCTCGATGCCCGCGGGAAAATCCTCGCCGAGGTGAGTGATACGCAACGCCCAGTTGGCGCGCTCACCGTTCATACCGTTCGCGCCGCGGCACCCCTCAAGGTGGGAGATGCGGTCGCCATGCGCGTCGAGCCGGTGCGTCGTGCGGCCACGATGCGCAACCACACGGCGACACACGTCCTTCACCGAGCAATCCGAATCGTTGCTGGGGCAGATGCGAAGCAGCGCGGCTCGCTCGTGCACCCCGACTACCTGCGCTTTGACTACCCCCTGGAGCGCTCACTCACGCGTGATGAGCGCGATCAGACGGAGGCCGAGGTGCGTCGTGCGATTCGCGAGGATATGGCGGTCGTCGTGGCACAGATGAGCATGGGCGATGCGGTCAAGGCTGGTGCCGACGCCTTCTTCGATGAGAAGTACGGCGAAACTGTGCGCACCGTGCGCATGGAGGAGTACTCGCACGAACTCTGTGGCGGCACTCACTGTCGCGCCACCGGTCAGATCGGGAGCTTCGTGATCACGAGCGAACGCAGCATCGGCTCTGGCCTGCGCCGTATTGAGGCGCTCACTGGGGCTGCCGCCGACGAATACCTCCGACAGCAGTCGCGCACCCTGGAGGCGAGCGCTGAGGCGGCAGGCGCCCAAGATGCCCACACGGTGCCGCAGCGCATTGCCGCACTGCAGGCGGAACTGAAAGAGGCGAAGCGTCGCGCCAAGGCTGGCGGCTCAGCCCGGATCGACCTTGCCGCTCTCGCCGCACAGGCGACCAGGCAGGGTGAGATCTCGATCCTCGTTGCAATGCTTGACGTTGAAGACGACGAGGCTTTGAAAGAGGCCGCCAAGCAGCTCCGCAAGAAGATGGGCGCTGGTGTCCTTGCACTCGTGCGCCCTGCGGAAACTCCGGAGATCTTCGTCTCTGTTGAGGGGAGTGCCGAGCACGACGCTGGCGCACTCGCCGCCGCAGCAGCGACCGCACTCGGCGGGCGCGGAGGTGGACGACCGGCGATGGGGCAGGGTCGCGGCGCTGTCGGCAGCAGCGCGGATGAGGCGGCCAACGCACTTGCGAAGGAACTTGGCGTTGCGGTGACTCGTTCGTGAGCGGTACGCCGCGCCGCTCACTCGGCATCGATCTCGGCGAACGACGCATCGGCCTCGCCATTCGAGAAGACGCCTCCGCGCCGCGTGGACTACCAACCATGATGCGTCGCGCGACTGCGGCCGCAGATAGCGACCGACTACGCACCATTGCCGCTGAAGGCCGCGTGACGGAACTCGTCGTGGGCCTACCACTCAACAGCGATGGGAGCGTCGGTCCCCAGGCGACCGCGACCCTGCGCTGGGCGACCGAGGTTGCCGAGGCCCTGCAACTGCCGATCACCTTCGTTGATGAGCGCTACTCGTCGCAGCGCGCGGAAGCGTCACTCGGCCGAGCCGCACGGGGGAGCAACGGAGGCGCACCAGGCCCAGCCCGACGTGAGGCCCGTCGCGCTGCCATCGATCAAGAAGCGGCACGCCTGATCCTTGAAGATGCCCTGAATCCAGAACTGCTCATTGACCCGGCGGTGCTGGCTGTTGGCATGCGCGAGTCGGCCACATGAGCCGAACCACGCTCGTCCGCGCCGTTGCCGGCCTACTGGTTGCTGTCGTGTTGTTCCGCGTTGCTGCCCCGCCACTCATTGGTGACACGCTGGTTTCTGCGGGTGTGCGCTCGCCAGGAATCGCCACGCTACCGATCATCAGCGACATCATTCAGGAGCGCCTCGGTACCCGCACAACCGAGCCCGCCGGAAGTGACACCACGCTGGTAACGGTGGAGATCCTCGCAGGCACGGGGACCTCCGCCATCGCCAACCAACTGCGTGAAGCTGGGCTGATCGCCGACGAGATCGGCTTTATCTATGCGGTGCGCGCTGCTGGCCTCGACGGAAAGCTCCAGGCGGGCACGTTCAAGGTTGCAGCCTCGATGACACCTACCGAAGTTGCAACGGCACTGACCGAACCGTATCGCGAGCCAACGGTCGCTGTCGCCCTGCGTGCAGGAATCCGCCTTGAACAGGTGATCGCGAAGCTCAGCACACTTGATCTTCCTTTTACACCAGCAAGTGTTGAGTTGATTCTCCGTGACCCGCCCGAGGATATTCGCGCTGACTACTCGTGGCTTGACCTGAAACCAAAAGATTCACTTGAAGGCCGTATTGGCACTGGCGTGTTCAGCGTCCCGCTCTCCACGACCGCTAATGGCTTCGTGCGGATGCTGATTGATCGATTTGCCGAGAGTGTGCCCGAAGAGTTGCGTGGCGCGACAGCTGATGGTCGAAGCTTTGCTGAGGTGCTCACACTTGCCTCAATCGTTGAGCGCGAGGCAGCGATTGATTCTGAACGTGCACGGATTGCCGGTGTGTTTGCCTATCGCCAGGAGGTCGGGATGGGGCTCGGCTCAGATGTCACGCTGATCTACATGATTGATAGCGCAGCACTACGGCAGCTCAAGATCGCAAGCTGGAAGAACTATCTCTTCTGGGCTATCCCACCCGGCATCTACAATGTCGCCTCCTCACCCTCAATCCCCAGCGATTTGCAGCGTTGGAACACCTTTTCGCGCCGCGGCCTGCCTCCCGCACCGATCTGCACGCCAAGTGCAGCGTCGATCACAGCCGCACGAAACCCAGACAGCAGCCGCAAGGAGCTCTTTTTCATTGCGATCCCTGGCGGTAATGGGGCAACGGTTTATAGCAAGACGTACGCGGAGCATCTGGATTGGGCTGCGTATTACGGGTTCCGTCCGTGAAGCACGCCTCACTCCCAACCCCATCGGACTTTGCCGCTCCTCCCAGCCCCGCGGTACTCGCGGGCTGGCTCGATGCGGATCGTCAGGCCCGCCCAACCCGCCTAGCAGCACTACGTGAGCGCATGGCTCGCGAAGGGATCGACGCCCTCATGCTCACGAGTCACGCGGATGCTCGATATTTTGCGGGGATCTGCTTTGGACCGAACGAGGAGCCGACCTCAGGGTCGAGTGGCTGGCTTCTCATGACTGCTGATGCACTCGGCCTTCTTGTCGACTCGCGCTACATCATCCAGGCACAGCGGGAGGCGCCAGATGCGGAACATATTGACTACGGCAGCGACGTGGGTACGGCAATTGCGACATGGCTGCACAACCACGGCGCACGTCAGCTCGGACTCGACGCTCAAGAGGTGCGCCACGCCGTCTGGGAGCGCATTACAGAGGCGGTGCCCGAAGTAGAACTCCGCAGCGTCCGCGGGTGGGGGAGAGCACTTCGAGCGGTGAAAGAGGCGTCAGAGATTGAGCGCATCGCGGCAGCGTGTGCTGTTGCCGATCGGGCACTCGCGGGGATCCTTGAACAGATTCGCCCTGGCGTGACAGAGTCCGCGCTTGCCTGGTCATTGGAGCGTGCCATGCGCGAAGGGGGTGCTGAGGCGCTCGCCTTTGATGTTGCTGCGCTTGCCGGCGGCAATGCTGCACTGCCGCACGGAAATCCAGGCACACGTGAACTCCGTGCTGGAGAGGTCATCCTCTTCGACTTCGGCGCACAGGTAGCGGGCTATCGCTCGGATATGACGCGCACGCTCTTTGTGGGCGAGCCCTCATTGGAGCACGCTGCGCTCTATACGGCGGTGCACCGCGGACAGGCGGCCACGATAGATCTATTGCGATCGGCAGTTGAACAGGGCGGCCCACTCCCTTCTGGTCGGGCCTGCGATGTTGCCACGCGCGCTGCCATGGCCGGATCTCCGCACGTTTACGATCACGGCCTTGGTCATGGGATTGGCCTCCAGACGCACGAGTCACCCTCACTTTCGCGAGGTGCGACGGATGACGCACTGCCAAGCCCGACCGTCTTTAGCGTTGAGCCCGGCATCTACGTTCAAGACGAGATCGGTATCCGTATCGAGGATCTCGTGGCAGTCAATACCGCAGCAAAGAGCCTCACGATCCTTACGCGATTCCCCGCTGAACCCCTAATCGTCGGCTGAACGCTAAACTAGTGACAACTGCAGAGACTCTCTGCCAAAGGAGGGCTAATGATCTCGACCGGTGAACTGAAGAAGGGTGTTGTCATTGAGCTTGAGGGCGACCTCTGGCAGATCCTTGACTATCACCACATCAAGATGGGGCGTGGCTCTGCGCAGGTGCGCATCAAGTTCCGCAACGTTCGCAAGCAGTCCATCGTTGAGAAGACCTTCCAGGCAGGCGAGAAGTTCCCTCGCGCCACGATGGAGCGGCGCACGGCACAGTTCCTCTTCTCCGAGGGCGACGACTACACCTTCATGGATACCGAAACCTACGATCAGTTCGTGATCACTTCTGAGCAGCTCGGTGCCGCGAAGGACTACATCAAGGACGGTCTGCAGCTTGACCGCGTCAGCTACGAGGGCGAGACACTCGGCGTTGAGCTGCCGATCAACCTTGATCTCACCGTCACCGAGACCGACCCTGGCTTCGCTGGCGATACGGCGACCGGCACGCGCAAGCCGGCGACCCTCGAGACTGGCCTGGTCGTCCAGGTACCGCTCTTCGTTAGCGTGGGTGACGTCATTCGCGTTGATACACGAACGGGCGAGTACCAGACGCGCGTCTGAACCCGTTTGACGCCCCCGTCGAGGCGCTTAGCGTCTCCGACGTCGCCGCTCGTATCAAGGAGCGCATCAGCGCCGATCCATCGTTAGCTGATTGTGTCGTTGCTGGCGAGGTGCAGAGTGCCATGCGCAGCTCTGCTGGCCATGAGTACCTCACCCTGCGAGATGAAGAGTCCACACTTGATGTAGTTCGCTTCCGTGGCGCGATTCGCCCAGGCGAGGAGACGCCAGCGGTCGGCGAGATCGTTGTTGTCCGTGGCCGCATTGATCTCTATAGCCCGCGGAGCCGCTATCAACTCGTCGCTACAGCGGTGGAGCGAGCTGGCGGGATGGGCCTGCTCTCTCGCGAACTCGAAGCGCTGAAGCGCACGCTCCAGGCAGAGGGCCTCTTTGATGCGGCCCGTAAGCGACCGATCCCACACGCACCTCGTGGTATCGGCCTGATCACCTCCACCTCTGGTGCCGTGCTTCACGACGTGTTGCGGGTGCTGCGCCGTGAGGCGCCACTTGCACGCCTCGTTGTTGTGCATACCGCGGTGCAGGGCGCTGGTGCCCCCGAAGAGATCGCCAAGGCGATCGCACGAATTGACGCCTGCGCTGTAAAGGAGCGACGCAGTGGTCGCCCCGACGCGATCAGCGTGCTCCTGCTGGCGCGTGGCGGTGGCTCGAGTGACGACCTTGGTGCGTTCAATGTTGAGGGGGTGCTGCGTGCCATCGCCGCCTCTGCAACCCCAATCATCTCCGCGGTCGGTCATGAATCTGATGTGACCCTTGCCGATCTCGTGGCGGATCTGCGCGCCGGCACACCGAGCATCGGTGCCGCCGCACTCTCGAGCGATCTACTGCAGTCTCGGCATGATGTCGCGCGCCTGCGAGATCGCGGCGGTCGCGCGCTGTCGTTTGCCATTGACCGAGCCGAACGCCGCCTGCAAGCAGTGGCGCGTGCCCTTGACGATGTCGGCCCGCTCGACCGCATTGAACGGGCCGGAGAGCGCGTTGCGCAGCTCTCCGATGACCTGGCGCGTGCCGCCCTCGCACGCGTGCAGGGGGCAACGAGTGCGCTCGGAGAGCTGAACCTGCTGCTCGGCGCCCTCTCGCCCCAGCGGGTTCTCGCACGTGGCTACGCGATTGTGGCGGGGGATGGGGGAAGGGCGGTACGCTCTTGGCGAGATGCCCCTGTTGGGACGTCACTACACATCCGCCTGGCGCAGGGTGCCGTGCGGGCGACCGTGACAGAGCGAGCGAAGGAGGCGACCGATGGCGAAGCGTAAGGTCACCCCAGCGCGCGCCACACGTCATGCGGGATCAAACGACGCGCTTCCGGCAACCTTCGAGGCGACCGTTGCGGAACTCCGTTCCATCGTGGATGATCTCGAGACTCAGGATGCGGATCTCGAGGCTGCAGTCGGGCAGTACGAACGGGGCGTGACGCTCCAAAAGCACGCTGAGTCGCAGCTGCAGGCGGCACGTCTGCGAGTTGAAGAGTTGCTCCCTGATGGATCAACGGCACTAACTGATGACGAAGAGGAGGACGAGGATGCCTGACGAAGGAGTCGCACTGCGCGCTGTTGGCGCCGACTCGTTGCTTGCTCGCCTCGACGGCCCCGCCGGCCTCAAGGCGCTCTCCAGTGCAGAGCTCGACCAGATCGCAGAGCAGCTCCGGACCGCGATCATCGCGACAACCGCCGTTACAGGTGGACACCTTGGACCGAGCCTCGGCGTTGTCGAGCTAACGGTTGCGCTTCATCGCGTAATGAACTCGCCGGTAGACCGCATCGTCTTTGACACTGGACACCAGGCGTACCCACATAAGCTGCTGACGGGCCGCCTTGCGCGATTCGGTACGCTCCGCCAGCTCGGTGGCATCGGTGGCTTCCCGCGACGCACTGAATCACCGCACGACGTTTTTGACGGTGGGCATGCGGGCACCGGAATTTCAATCGGCCAAGGGCTGGCGCTGGCCCGCGATGTCCGCGGGAGCGACGAGAAGGTTGCTGTCGTCGTTGGCGACGCGGCGCTGATGAGCGGCCTCAGCCTTGAGGCACTCAACGATATTGGCGATCGCGGCACACCGCTGCTGATCGTGCTTAACGACAACGAGATGTCGATCTCGCCAACGGTCGGGGCGATCTCCACCTATCTCTCAAAGGTGAAGCTCTCGGGGCGTTGGCGCGAGAGCAAGAGCTGGTACGACCGCACCATCTCGCGCGTGCCGCTCGTTGGCACCCAACTTGCTGCATGGTCGAAGAGCTTGCGTCGCTCCGTCGTCTCCCTGGTGCAGGAGCCAGGGCGCCTCTTTGAAGACCTCGGCATCACCTATGTCGGCGTGCTTGATGGGCACAACCGAGCGCAACTTGAAGCGGCGTTCGCGAAGGCCTTCACCATGAACGGGCCCGTGATCGTGCATGTGCGCACGCAGAAGGGTCGCGGCTATCGCCCGGCTGAAGTCGATCCGATCACCTTCCACGGCGCAGCACTCCCCAAGGTTCCGGTTGGCGCTACCGATAGCTACGGCAAGGCGGGTGCTGATCCGATCGCGACGCCGGCCAAGGTGCCGAACTACACCTCCTTCTTCGCGGCCGAGGTGGTTGCCGCGGCTGCGACTGATCGACGCATTGTGGCCATTACGGCTGGAATGCCGACGGGAACTGGGCTCGACAAGTTCGCCACGGCCTATCCAGATCGCTTCTACGACGTTGGCATCGCCGAGCAGCACGCCGTTGCTGCCGCGACCGGTATCGCTATGGGTGGCGGTCGACCAGTCGTTGCGATCTATTCAACATTCCTGCAGCGCGCGTGGGACCAGATCGTGCATGATGTCTGCCAGAACGATCAGCCAGTGCTCATTGGTGTTGACCGTGCCGGCCTGGTTGGCGAAGACGGGACCAGCCATCAGGGGATGTTCATGCTCACCGCCCAACGACAGATCCCACGACTCCTGATCGCTTCGCCGAAGGATGAGCAGCAGCTTCGCTCGTTGGTTCGCACCGCGCTGGCCCAGGATCATCCATTCGCCCTGCACTACCCACGCGACAGCGTGGTGGGCGTGCCAGAGGTAGCACCAACGATCCTCCCTGTTGGCGTTTCAGAGGTGTTGGAGGAGGGGAACCAGATCGCCATCTTCGCCTTTGGCCCAATCATTCAGCGAGTTGCCCCAATCGCCGCGCGTCTGCGCGCCGAGGGCATCTCTGTTGCACTGGTAAACGCCATCTGGGCGAGCCCTCTCGATCACACCACGGTGCGTCGCTACGGTGAGAGCGCTGACTTGATCGTGACGGTTGAAGAGAGCGTTGAGGCTGGTGGCTTTGGTGGTGCGGTCGTGGAGTCGTTGGCGGCGCACGAGGCGGCCACTGGGCGACGTGTGAAGGCCTCCATCGCCACGATCGGCATCCCCGCCGGCAGCTTTGTTGACCACGGCAGCGTCTCAGATCTCCGCACGCTGATCGGCCTCGACGAAGCTGGGATTGAGCGCCGCATCCGAGCCGCCTGGAGCGCACGCAACCAGTAATACCCACCACTCGCCGTGCCCCGCAGCCCCCTGCAGGGAACGCGAACGCTGATTCCCATGTGCGATGATGTGGGCATGCGCCGCTTCGGTTTTGTCTATAACCCGACGAATGACCTCGCCCAAGAGGCGTGGGACGAGGCTGCCGGTTGGTGCGCCGCGAATGGTGTTGAGTGCTGGGGCCATGCCGCCGAAGAGGTTGCCGCCGTACGGTCAGCACTCCCTGGTACCGAAGTCCTCATCTCATTCGGAGGCGATGGCACCTTCCTGCGCGCCGCCTCTGCCGTCGCTGGTACTGCCACCCCGCTACTCGGCGTGAACCTTGGCAAGATCGGGTTTCTTGCCCGTGCTGAAGCGTTCCAGGTTGAGGCGACCCTTGATGCACTCCACGCTCATCGTTGGACGACGCAGCCACGTATGGCACTCCGCGCGACGATCCACCATGGTGACGGTCGCACCGAGCAGCTCGACGCGCTGAACGACGTAGTGGTTGCTCGCGGGCGCCTGCCACGCGTCCTGCGACTCGACGTCGCCGTAGGAGAGAGCCACCTGGCCACCTATATCGCTGACGGCGTGATCGTCTCTTCGCCCACTGGCTCAACCGGCTACTCGTTCTCGGCCGGCGGCCCGATCCTTGAGCCGACGAGTCGGAATCTCATCGTGACGCCAATTGCCGCCTACCTTGCGACGCTGCGCTCCGTCACCGTCTCTGCAACACAAACCGTGACCTGCACGATCGTGCAGGGCGAGGATGCGGTGGTCTCCATTGATGGTTGGATCGATCAGCCACTCAAGATTGGCGATCGTGTCTCCGTGACCGAAGCAGAGCAGCCAATCAACTTCGTCGAGCTGCAGGGCGCCGCCCCATTCTGGGATCTGGTCCGCCAGAAGGTCGACCTCCTCCCACGGTGAGTGCGCCGAAGGGTTCGCACATCCGCGAGCTTGGCGTGGCGGGCCTCGCGATCATCGATGCGGTTCGCGTTGAGTTTGGTCTCGGCCTCACGGTGCTCACTGGCGAGACAGGCGCCGGAAAGTCACTTCTCGTTGATGCGCTTGCACTCGCGCGCGGTGGTCGCGGGGATTCAGGAGCGGTGCGGGCCGGATCTGATCGTCTCCGTGTAGATCTGCAGATTTCATCGCAGGGCCGCGACCAGATTGCGGTGCGTGAGGTGTACGCCGAGGGTCGCTCCGTTGCCCGCATCGACGACGAACTCGTGACGATCGGTCGCCTCGCCGGCGAGATCGGCCCGCTCATTGATATTCACGGTCAACATGACCAGCAGCGCCTCGGTGATCCAGCACGACAGCGCGAACTACTCGACCGCTGGTCAAAAGCCGAAGGGCACCGTGCTGAGGTTGCCAGCCTGATTCAGCAACGCGGCGCCCTGCATGAAGAGCTGCAAGGGCTTGGGGGCGATGACGCGCGTCGTCTTGCCCTTTTAGAGGTTGCGCGCACAGAGCGAGACGACCTCGAAGCCGCCGACGTGCGCGAGGGCGAAGAAGCCGAGCTCAAGGAGGAGTTGCGCCGTGCTTCAAACAGCGAGCGAATCTCTGCCCTGCAAGACGAACTTCGAGAGGCGTTGAACGAGGATCGCAGCGGTCTGCGCGCGCGTGCGGCGAGTGCCGAGCGAATCGCGCGGGAACTAGCGCGCCTCGATGGCGATGCCACAACGCTGCAAGAGCGGGTGAGCGCACTCTCTATTGAGATTGATGACCTTGGCCGTGAGGCTGCTGGACTCACACCCTTCGCCGGAGGATCGCGCAGCCTCGGTGAGCTTGAAGACCGGCTGGCGCTCCTGCTGGCGCTGCAGCGACGCTTCCGTACGGACGAGGCGGGCCTCCTTGTGGCGCTGACACGTGCGCGCGAAGAGGTAGAGCGTCTTGATGGAGCAGAGGAGCGCCGGACTGCGATTACCCAGCAGCTCACTGCGCTCAACGCACGCATCGGCGAGGCCGCCACTGCGCTCCGAACCGTGCGACGTGCCGGCGCCGCCACGCTGACATCAGCGGTAAACGCGGCACTGACGGCGCTTGATCTCCCTCCAACGTTTGCGATTCCACTGGCCCCGCGCGGCGGCACAGATGGTGACCCACTCGTTGAGGGGGTGCCCTGCGCCGTTGATCAGGGCGGCGGAGACGACGTCTCGTTCATGTTCGCCCCGAATGCGGGCGAGCCAGCCGGACCGCTCGCCAAGATTGCCTCAGGCGGCGAGTTGAGTCGCGTCTCTCTCGCCATTGAGGAGGCGCTCAGCGACGCAAGCGAGGCGCGCACCTTGGTCTTTGATGAGATTGATGCTGGGCTCGGTGGGCGAGCGGGGGAGACTCTCGGTCGAAGCCTGCGCCGCATCTCCGCGCAGCACCAGGTCCTCTGCGTCACGCACCTGCCGCAGGTGGCGGCGCAGGCCGATATTCACTTGCGCGTCTCTAAGCGAGAGGTGGACGGTCGGACCCTGACACAGGTGCAGCGCCTCACCGACGAGGAGCGGGTGGTAGAACTCGCCGCAATGTTAGCCGGCGAAGGGGCTGGCAGCGGCGCGACTGCCGCCGCCAACGAACTCTTGGCCAACGCACGTCGCGGCCGCTAATGCCCACGGCGTCACGGGGCGAGATTGATCGCCTGATTGACTCCTGCATTCTCTATCTCGGAGTAGAACGAAACCTCGCGCCTCGCACCCTTGCCGCCTACCGTGGGGACTATCAATCGTTTGCGGAGTCGCTCGGTGCAAGCGGTGCCTGGAAGACCTCAGCCAAGGCGGCTCAGGAGTGGATCGCCCAGCCCGGCAACGCTCTCTCCACCATGCGGCGACGCGCTGCAGCACTGCGCGTTCTCTACCGATTCGCTGAGGGCGAAGGGATCATCGCGCGCTCGATCAGTGATGAGATCGATCTCCCACGGTCGCGGCGCACACTCCCAACGGTGTTGGGCGTAGAAGAGGTTGAACGACTACTGACCGCGCTCGGCACTCCCACCGATGAGAGCGACTTCTCACGCGCAAACGCGGCGCGCAACCGCGCACTCGGTGAGCTTCTCTATGGTTCGGGTGGCCGCGTGAGCGAGATCGTTGACCTTGACCTCGACTCCGTGGATCTAGACGACGGGTCAGTCCGGCTCTTCGGTAAAGGTCGACGGGAGCGCATCGTCCCCATCGGTGAGCCGGCGCTGGATGCGATTCAGGGCTACCTCGGTCACTGGCGCGAGATTCATCAAGGGGCACCGAGCCGTGCGAGCGGGTCCGCCCCAGAGCCGAAGGCGCTCCTCTTGGCGCGTGGTGGCGTGCGGCTCCGGAGGGAGTCGGCCTGGTCGGCGATTCGTGGGGCTGCTGTCACGGCAAGCCTCGGACGCGAGATCCACCCCCATACGTTGCGCCACTCATTTGCCACGCACCTCCTTGATGGCGGGGCAGACCTCCGTGTGGTGCAGGAACTCCTCGGGCACGCCGACATCGCAACAACCCAGCTCTACACCCACCTTCTTGGGAGCCACGTGCGGGATTCGTATCGGAAGGCCCACCCGAGGGCCTAGGCAGCCCGCGAGGCGGTAGGATTCGGGTGTGAATTTTGCGACCCGTGCCCATCGACTCCTGCAGGTGCTGTCGCACGTTCAGGCGGTCAGCCGTCAGCAGGTAGCCCGCCTCGGCGCTGCTACCCCTGTCAGTGCAGAAGGCGACGCGCACCTTCGGGCGCTGCGGGCGACACCGCGAGCGCGACGTGCCTTTGCCGCTGCGCACCCCGCCGACCAAGCCTCTGCCACGCGCATCGCAGCCAGCCTTCGCCGTTTTGGCGCCAAGCCTGATGACCAACTTGCAGCGCTTCTTCACGATCTTCCCAAGGGGCAGGTGGGCCTGATTCCGCGTGTGCTCCATGTGCTTGAGGGCTCACCGGTCACGGGACGGGCACGCGGCCTCTTCGCAGGTGCGCGACAAACGCTGCGCCTCCACGCTGCGGCTGCGCCAACACTTGCTGCGAAGCTCGGCGCCCCGCGGGGCACCATCGCGATCTTGCGAGAGTTGGCACGCCAGGAGTCGCGGTCCTCGTCTCGACAGAAGCCCACTGGAATTGACGCGCGCGTCCGTCTCCTTCTTGACCTCGATAGCGGAGTGACGCGATGAGCGTCCGCGGTATCGCAGAGGGCTTTGAGCTCCCTGATCCATCGGTCCCCGATATTGAGGGCGTCATCTTTCGCAGAGAGCAGGGCGGACTCTTCGGTCGAACGCGCTCCTACGTGGCGCTTGGGGAGTTCAGCGGACCATACGGCCTACTGCTCGCGCTGATTGAGCGCGATGAGTTGGATGTGCGCCGAGTTCCACTTGCAGGGTTTGCTGATGAGTTCCTGCGCTACTTTGCTGAGATTCCTGATGATCGACTCGAGACGCTCTCGTCGTTTGTTTCGGTGGCGGCGCAGCTCATTGTGCTGAAGAGTCGCGCGCTACTTCCACGTCCAATCGCCGCCGCACCAGATCTCGTCAATGATCTTGACGTCGAGGATGAGGCCGACACGCTGCGCATTCGACTGCTGCGCTACCGGGTCTTCCGTGACGCGGCGCGGGTCCTGGGTGATCGCCTGATGCAGCCGCTCTGGTATCGCGAGCCGCCTACGCGCCAGCTCCCTGGTCCGAAGGCGGCGCCAGTAGAGCCAGCCGTACCAATCAAGTCAGACCCAAAGCGCCTCCTTCGCGCCATGGTGCGCATCGCGTTGCGACGCAAGCCGCTCGCCGCCCTCTCCGCCGCCCCGGTTGGAATGAAGATCTCTATTGGCGAACGTCTGTCGGCCATTCGTGAGGCGGTCCGCCTGAACGGCGTGGCGGGGGTAGACCTAGAAACCCTCCTCGGAGACCGCCAAGACCGATCGTTCATCGCCGTGACATTCTTAGCGCTCCTGGAGCTCTCCAAGCGCCGAGGGGGTGTGGTGCGGCAAGATGCGCTGTGGGGACCAATCACAATTCTGCAGGGGGTGAGCGAATGAGCGACGAGGGACAGAGCGTAGCCGCAGCACCGTGGGTGGCCACGGTCGAAGATCTCGAGGCACTCCTCTTCGTCGTTGATCGTCCGATCACCCGGCGAGAGGCTGCGAAGCTCCTTGAGGCATCAAAGAGCGATGTAGACCGACTCGTAACGGCACTCACTGCCGATCTTGCAGAGCGTGGCATCACCCTGATCACGCACGGCGACGAGCTGCAGCTGGCTAGTGGCGCAGAGCAGGCCCGAGCGGTGCTCGCCTGGGTTGGGACCGGCGGCTCTGACCTCACGGCCGCTCCACTAGAGACACTCGCCGTCATCGCGTATCGCCAGCCAGTCACCAAGGGCGGCATTGAAGAGATTCGCGGAGTCGATGCAGACTACGCCCTTCGCGTGCTCATTGAGCGGGGACTCATTGAAGAGGCTGGACGTTTGGAGACGGCTGGGCGGCCAATTCGCTACGCAACAACGCTCGAGTTCCTTCGCCGATTCGGTCTCGGCTCGCTGGCTGACCTTCCTGCGCTTGAGGGTGATGCAGAGGCGCTTCGTCAGCTTGATCTGCGCAGTGAGGCGACTGACTCGTCATCTGCGAGTGGCGACGAGGCAGATGCAGACACCGATGCGCCGAGCAGCCCCGCACAAGAGGACGCCGCAACTGACTGATCTGATTCGCGTCAACGTTCTCGTTGCCGAACGCTCTGGTCTCTCTCGTCGGGGTGCTGACACGGCCATTGCGGGCCATCGTGTCACTACGGCGGGGCGCGCCGTTGCCCTTGGGGAGCGCCTTGATGCGCTGGCACCCCTTGAGTTAGATGGGAACGTGCTCGTAGCGAAGCCGCGACCGTCTGCGGAGAGTGGGGATGAACTGGGCGGCGCAGAGGTGTTCGCTTGGTATAAGCCGGTGGGCGTCACCACCACGCACGCTGACCCATACGCCACCGTGACCCTGCCACAGGCGCTAACGCCAGCACTCGGCGCCGAGCGTGCAGCGCGCATGCTCTCGATCGGGCGACTCGATCGCGAGAGCGAGGGGCTGCTGCTGCTTACCGAAGAGCGGCGCGTTGTTTCGCCCCTCGCGCACCCTCGTGCCGGTCTGCGTCGCGCTTATGCCGCGGCAACGAAGGCCATGGTCGCGGAGGCCGAGTTCCAGCGGCTGCGTGCCGGTATTCGGCTGACCGATGGTTGGGCACACGCGATTGAGGCACGCGGGGTGCACCGCGATGACGATCTTCCAGAAGATGTGCGCGGTGGCGACATGGATCCTGGTCAGTGGAGCTTCATCTCGATCGGAGAGGGTCGACACCACGAGGTGCGCCGCCTCTACGGCGCAATCAGCCATCCCGTTCTGCGACTGATTCGCGTCGGTTATGGACCGGTCCGACTCGGTGGGCTGACTCCAGGGGAGCTTCGGCTCATCACCGAATCTGAACGACAGGAGCTCACACGCGCACTTGTTGCGGCGCCGAAAAGTAAGGCGCGACCGGTCGCACCCACGAGCAGATAATGCGCATTGCCATTGATGGCCCAGCCTCAAGTGGGAAGAGCAGCGTTGGCCGGCTCGTAGCGGAAGAGCTCGGTATCGGCTTCCTTGACACTGGCCTGCTCTATCGCGCAATTACCCGACGTGCCATTGACCTTGGCTGGTTCACGGCCCCCATCACGGCGGCGGAGGTGGCTGACACGAATCACGAACAGGTGCGGCACAACCTTACAGAGTTAGCCCGCTCGACCGACGCGCAGGGGAGTGGATCAGCTTTCACGATGGTCATTGGCGGCATCCCTCTTGCAGATTCGCAGCTTGAGGCGGCAGACGTTGAACTCTACGTTCCGGCGGTTGCATCCATTGCGAGCGTGCGAGATGCCCTCCGTGCGGTGCAGCGAAACGTGGCAGCGCGTGGTGGAGCGGTCCTCGTTGGTCGCGATATCGGCACGGTGGTACTCCCAGATGCAGAGTGCAAGATTTTCCTTGACGCGACAGCGGAGAAACGAGCAGTACGACGCGCCACGCAGCGCGGTTATGCGGTTGGCTCTGCAGAGCACCAAGCGATCCTCGCGAGCCTCATTACGCGCGATGCAGAGGATCGGGCTCGCCCTGTCGCGCCACTCGTTGCGGCGGCTGATGCCATCACCATTCATACCGATCAGATGGAGCTCGCTGATGTGGTGCAGCGGGTCGTGGCTGAGGCACGTAAGGTCGCGCGATGACGGTGGAGCGCATCCCGCTCGGCATGCGCCTCTCGGAGCGATTCGGCCGCTGGGCGATGCAGCGTTTGGCGGGCGAGATCGTGGTGAGCGGTCTTGAGCGCATTCCAGCAAGTGGCCCGGTGCTACTCGCCTCAAATCACATCTCGTGGGTTGATCCGGTCCTCCTCGCCTGCTGGCTCACCCCGGCGACCGGCCGCCCAATGACGTGGATGGGGAAGGCGGAGGCGATGCGCTGGCCGCTGGTCGGTTGGTTCCTACGGGTGAATGGTGTCTTTGGGGTGCGGCGCGGCGCCGCCGACCTCGAGGCGTTCCGTCTCGCCGAGCGGATCCTCAGCGAGGGGCGCATTCTGGGGATCTACCCAGAGGGGACACGCTCACCAGACGGCATCCTGCGCCCATTTCGCGATGGGGCCGCCCTCCTGGCGCTGCGAAGCGGTGTCCCAGTCCTGCCAGTCGCGGTTACGGGCACGGACGGCCTCTGGCGGAAGGGCTCTCTCATCCCACGTCGCGTACCGCGCGTCACGCTGACGATTGGGGAACCGGTGGTGATGCCACGCGCCGAGGGGTCTCGACCCGAGCTCTCGGCCGTGAGCGGCGCCATTCACGACGCTGTCGCAGCCCTCCTTCCTGAGGCGAATCGGCCCTAGGGTCGGGGTGGGCGATAATACCCACATGGGAAGTGTTGAGAACATCGTCATCGCGAAGCGCACGGGCGTCTGCTATGGCGTCCGTGAGGCCATTGATAAGGCCAAGATCGCCCGCGCCTCTGGGAAAGAGACCCACACCCTGGGCCATGTCGTACACAACGAGGGGCTGATCGCCGACCTCCGCGCCCGTGGAATCAAGAATGTGGACCAACTTGATGAGGTCGCGTCGGGGACCGCCGTCGTTATTCGTGCGCATGGTGTGACCCCCGAGGTGCTCGGCCGCGCAGCAGAGCGTGGCCTCGAGGTGATTGATGGCACCTGCACCTGGGTGACGCAAGAGCATCGCGAGCTCGCTCGACTCGTGGAAGAGGGATACGAGATCGTTCTCCTCGGCACACCAAATCACCCGGAGGTCGTCGGCCTGCTTGGCTTTGCCCCAAATGCCATCTTGGTCGACGAAGAGGAGGATTGGGCAACCATTCCACGTCGTAAGCGCATGGCGCTGATCACGCAATCCACCCAACCGCCATGGAAGTTTGAGCGCCTGGCAGCCTTTCTTGTTTCCCGCTGTCATGAACTCAAGGTGATCAACACGGTCTGCCCAGTCACGATCCGACGCCAAGAGGACACGATTGCAATTGCC
Organism: Candidatus Aquidulcis sp.; assembly: GCA_003670455.1. GTDB lineage: Bacteria > Chloroflexota > Limnocylindria > Limnocylindrales > Limnocylindraceae > Limnocylindrus. The sequence continues at coordinate 23,583 of QWRK01000002.1, forward strand.
CGCGAGGTGCAGCTGATGATCGTAGTGGGCGGCACCCGGAGCGCCAACACGAAGGAGCTCACCCGTCTCTGTGAGATTAGTGGCACGCGCGCCGTGCAGATTGAGTCTGCGCAGGCGCTAACCGATCCAGCCCTCTTTGCAAACATCCACACCGTTGGCATCACGGGTGGAACGAGCACTCCGATTGAGGACCTTGAGCGCGTTGCGCTGCAGATCGCTGAACTTGGCGGAACCGACCAGGTACGTGCCAATGCGGCATCCATTGCACGAGCCGCCCTGGAGGCTGCCGCTACGCCGCAATACCGCACCACCTCAATCACCAGCGGTGCACCAGCATGAGTGAGGAAGAGCTCGAGGCAGAGGCCGAAGCTGAGTCGTTACCCCGTCGCCTGCCACTCGTGGCGCTGGTTGGGCGACCAAACGTTGGGAAGAGCACCCTCTTCAATCGCTTCGTTGGCGAGCGCCGTGCCGTCGTTGAAGATCGCGCCGGTACGACCCGCGATCGACTCATCGGTATCGTCGAATGGAATGGGATGCGTTTCCGTGTGGTTGACACAGGAGGCATGCAGCCCGCCGTTGGTGATCCGATTGAGATTGGGGTGCAAGATCAGGCGCGCATCGCGGTAGGTGCCGCCGACCTGATCCTGCTCCTTGTTGACGCAGCGACTGGCCCGAACCCTGGTGACGCCGAGGTGGCACAGCTGCTGCGCCGCAGTGGCAAGCCGATCATCCTTGTGGCGAACAAGGCCGACAACATTGAACGCGATCGCGCCGCACAGGAGTTCTCGATCCTCGGGTTTGATCGGCTTCATACGGTCAGCGCACAGCATGGCATCGGTTCTGGCGACCTTCTTGACGTCATCGTTGAGCGCCTTGAGGCACTCCCAGCAGATGCGGGCAGCGCCTATGTCGAGGGCGAGGTGACCGTCGCGATCGTCGGGCGGCCAAACGTCGGCAAGTCGAGCCTCCTCAATAAGTTGATTGGGAGTGAGCGTACGGTGGTGAGCGCCGTTGCCGGCACGACGCGCGACGCGATTGATGAGACGCTGCTGCACGCAGGGCGTCAGATCACCCTCGTTGACACCGCAGGCATTCGCAAGCGTGGCAAGGTTGCTTCGGGCCCGTCCGCAGACAAGTGGGCGACGGTCCGCTCCGTGCGCGCGCTTGATCGCGCCGACGTTGCACTTCTCCTGATTGACGCATCGACTGGCCTGCAGGCCCAGGATCTGCACATTGCAGGCTCAGTCATCGACGCAGGCAAGGGACTCGTGCTGGTGCTGAACAAGTGGGACCTCATTGAGAAGGATGGCTTTACCTTTGACGAGATTGAGGGGAAGCTCCGCCGCCAGGCGCCATTCCTTGATTTCGCTCCACTCGTCTCCATCTCAGCCGTCACGGGGCTCCGAGCGACGAAGGTGCTCGACGCTGCGGTCGCCGCCGCTGACGCGCGCAATCTGCGCATCCCAACGGGCGTGCTGAACCGCCTGATCGCCGAAGCGGTAGCCCGCCAGGAGCCGGCCCACAGCGGCAGCAAGCGCCCAAAGATCCTCTACGCCGCTCAGGCCTCAACGCCACCTCCAACCTTCGTGGTCTTCGCACGAAATGCCGCCCAGGTGCACTTCACCTGGCAGCGCTTCCTCGAGAATCAGATCCGCGAGAAGTACCCCCTCATGGGAACGCCGATCCGCATCGTCGTACGAGAGCGGGAGGCCGAAGAGGGGCGAGAGCGCGGGCGCACCTCAAAGTCAACGAAGCGGGCACCCGCAAAGGCGAAGCCAGCCTCACGCCCATGAGCACGATCCGCATTCTCGGCGCAGGTGCATGGGGAACCGCTTTGGCGCTCCTCTGGAGCCAGGAGCAGGGTGAGGGGCGCCCTGCTCCCGTCATCGAGCTGCTCGCTCGAACAACCGACGAGGCGGCGCTCCTGCGCAGCGCCCGCATCAACACGAGACGCCTCCCTGGCATCGCCCTGCCAGTGGCAATCAACATCTTCAGCGCCACCGATAAGCTCACTGCGCTGAGCGCCGATGACACCTTCGTGGTCACTATTCCCTCCACGGAGCTCGACCCAGACACAGCCAAGCAGATCGTGCAGTCCGCTGGAGGTGCGCCTATGGTCATCGCCTCCAAAGGGTTGTCGCTGAGCGGTGCACGGCCCTCGGAACTGCTGATCGCTGCAGGGGCAGATTCGGAGCGTCTCGCCGTCTTGTCTGGACCAAACCTCGCCAGCGAGATCGCCATGGGGAAGCCCGCAGCGGCCGTACTCGCCGGACCAGCCCATCTTGTTGAGTCCCTGCGTACACGGCTGGTACGCCCAACCCTTCGGCTCTACCTGACCGACGACGTTGTCGGCGTTGAGATTAGCGGGGCGCTCAAGAACGTTATCGCCATCGCCGTCAGTGGTGTCCGTGCGCTCGGCTATGGCGAGAACGCTGCAGCGGCGCTCCTGTCGCGTGGCGTTGCCGAGATGGCGCGCCTCGCCGAGGCATGCGGTGGCCGCACAGAAACCGCTTGTGGGCTCGCTGGCGTTGGCGATCTTGTTGTCACCTCGTCAAACACCGGTTCACGCAATGCGAAACTTGGTGCACTCCTCGCGAGCGGCATGACTGTGCAGGCCGCTGTCGACAAGATTGGAGCAACGGTGGAGGGGATTGGCACCGCACAGGGCGCCCTGCAGCTTGCAGCTGCGCACAAACTAGAGATGCCGATTACCGCCGCGGTTGTAGCAGCGATCAGCGGAGGGGCGACCATTGAAGTGCTCGCGCGCGCGCTGCTCGGTCGCTCACCAGCGGGGGAGTGGCGCTAGGCTTCCTGATACACTGCCGAAACTTTGGACCCACTCGGGGCGTAGCGCAGCTTGGTAGCGCGCTTGCATGGGGTGCAAGAGGTCGCTGGTTCGAATCCAGTCGCCCCGACCACATTTGTGAGCAATAGAAAAGGCCCGGGGTTTCCCCCGGGCCTTTTCCTGTATCCGAGCCCGACGGTTTCCCGTCGGAAGGGGATTACTTCGAAGAACCGTTCTTCAGGGTTGCGATCTTCCAGATGAGGAGACCGTAGCCCGGCTTGGCCAGGATGTCGGCAATCGTGTATCCGACCTGCTTCAGCACGAGGCCGTCCTGGGCCGTAAGGCCAAGGTTGCCTGCGATTGCTGGAAGAAGGTAGGCGATTGGGTAGACGCCCCACGTCGCAATAAGCACGACGCGAAGGATCTTGAAGATCCCCTGGATGTCCTTGCTCTGCTTCTTGATCGAGGCATCGATGCCGCCGAACAGGTCGCGGAGGATCAGGACGAAGAAGACTGAGCTGATTGCGCCCCAGATGGTGCGCGGTGAAGCCAAGTCAACCGACGTGATGTTCGTCATCTCGCCGACGTAGCCGGTTGCGATCATCAAGAACGCATAGACCACGTTTCGCTTGATCAGCGTGCTCTCAAGCTTCTTGTCGAGCTTGAGTACGAGCACGAGCTCAGCAACGAGGAGCGGCACCGTCAGGAGCCAGTCCACGTATCGGTACGCCTCGTTGAACGGGGCGCCCGTGGTGCCGAAGGCGACCCACGAGTCGAAGATTCGGACGTAGTGGTAGAACGCGATCAGCACAACTACGGCTGAGAGCGTTACCGCCATCCGGTTCCCCTCCTTCAGAGCTCCGCGTGCGGAGACGAAGAAGAAGAAGCTTGCGCCCATCGCCGCAATGGCGAGGGACATGAAGTTGTAGACCAACTGATAGGCATCTGCTGCGCTCATCAATGGCTCTCCCTTACTGCTTCTGCGACCTCTTCGGATCGCTGTGGATAAGTATCGCAAATTTCGGGGGCTATGTTGCGATACCGCAATATTTCGCAACTGTTACATCTTTCTGTAACAAATGAGATTTTCCACGGGCCCGCGGGAGGCGCTAGTCTGCGAGGGAGGGAAAGGGGGAGCCATGCCAGCCATCACAGAGCTCACGCGCATCGAGCCGGTCCACCTGGCACGCCTGGAGGCGCAGGGGATCTTCACCACAGGACTGCTGTTGGAGCGCACCGAAACCCCAACCCGCCGCCAGACCTTGGCGGACCAGACCGACGCCTCTACCGCCGACGTCGCCGAATGGCGCGACGAGGCCCTCCTGCTCAATCTCGCATTCTTGGGGCCCGCTGAACACGAGCTCCTGGCCCAGGCGGGATACGGCGGCGTTGAGACCCTCGCGGCAGCCCCATGGGAGCACTTCCAGTCCGGAGTGATCTCAACCGCACAGACACTTGGCCTCCCACTCCCTGACCCGCTCTCCCTCCGTTCGTGGTGGGAGCAGGGGCAGGTCCTCGCCGACGCGTGAAGTCGCTCCGCCGCCTCTTGCGGCGGTCGCTCCTCGCCCTCGCCGCTGCGGCTCTGGCCATTGGCGCAACGACAGCCATCTTCCTTACGCCCCCAGTTGTGCACTCCCTCTTGTCGGTGAGCGACGCCCATACGGTGCTCGGGGTGGAGCCGGGGGTAGCGGAGGGCCTCTCAGACGCCCTGGTGGGGGATCTCCTCACGGACGGGGCCTTTGATGCCCCGCTTGGTGACGAGCCACTCCTTTCGGCGGGAGAGCGCTCCCACCTTGCCGATGTTGGCGCGCTCCTCCGGGCCGTCCTGGTTGCTGGGCTTGGCGGGTTGATCGTCTTGGCCCTCGCCCGGGTGCGCCGCCGCGCCTGGTTGCGCGTGGCCATTCGCGACGGGGCAGCGCTCATCGTTGGTGGGGCACTGCTGGCCGCTGCCGCCTTCGCGCTGGCCTTCGATGCCACGTTCGCCTTCTTCCACGGGCTCTTCTTTGCTGCTGGCACGTGGACCTTCAATCCCGCCACAGATCGGCTCGTGCAGTTGTATCCGCAGGACTTCTGGGTTCTGGCGGCACTGCTCTTCTGCCTTGTACTCGCGTTGGGTTCATTCGTTTCGTATCGCATGACGGCACGCGCACGGTGATGGGCGCGATCTATCTCGCGGTCATCGGGCTTTCGGCGATCGGGGTGCACGGCCTGGTCAAACGTTTCTCTCTGCCAGTGTCGCGACAGGTGCTGTTACCCGTAACGGTCGTCACTACCGTGGCCTTCCTCCTTGTCGATGCGGTTGGCATCTGGCGCGGCTGGTTTGCAACGCCGCTCTCGTCAACGCTGCTGATGCTTCCTGGGCGGGGTGCCCTGGATGCAGGGCTACCCATTGAAGAGGTCGCGCTCCTTGCGGCGCTTGCAGCACTTGTTGTCGTGCTGATGAGCGCTGGGAAATCGCGCGAAGGGAGACGAGAGGGGGAACTCTCAGCGCGAAGAGCTGGAGCGGCAATCCTAATTGGGATCACTGTCGGTGCCGGGGCACTGGCTGCAAATGTTGGCGGCGAATACACTGCGGCAACGGCAGGGCTTGCGGCTGGGGCACTACTCCTCGCAGCGCCGCTCCTTGCTCGCAGCCAGGCAAGCCGTTGGAGCGTGGCAATCTTTCTCGGGCTGACGCTGGTGTTTGACAACATCATGTGTGCGGCGGAGCTCTTCTACTATTCCAGCGCGCCACGTTCGGGGGTGATGCTGGGCTACGCGCCGGTCGAGGACATCCTCTGGGCAGCGGCCTTTGTGCTCTTTACGGTGCAGCTCACAGCATCAGCACGTGTAGCGAAGGGTCGCTGGTGGCGGTTGCTGCTGGCCTCTCGCCCAGTTTCGTGGATCAACACCGCGCTCCCATTTGCGGGAGGTGCGCTCGCAGCCGGAGCGGGGGAGGCGGTTGGCGCATGGTTCTTGCCGCTCGTGATCTGGTGGGGCGTCGCCTACAACTTGTACCTCTATGGAATCAACGATCTCTATGACCTTGCAACTGATCGAAAGAATCCGCGGAAGGGTGGTGCTGAGGGTGCGCTACTCCAGAACAGTGATCTACCAACGCTGCGACTGCTTCTTCTTTTCGCTGCGTTCACGGGTGCGCTCTTCCTACTGACGGGCACCGCTACGGTTCCAATGTGGTGCCTACTCGGTATCGCCTTTGCCACGGCATACAGCGCACCCTGGTTCGTCCGCGCTCGCGCTGTGCCGATCTTGGATGCGGTCATCTCCGCGACGCACTTTGTGATCCCTGCAGTTGCCGGCCTTGCGCTCGGCGGCGAGCTGCAACAGGCCTGGATTGCGCCGCTGGCGGCGTTCTTCTTCTGGAACATGGGAAGCCATGTGGTGGGAGCGCTGCAAGATGTTGATGCAGATCGGCGGAGCCGGATCGCTACGGTTGGCACACTTCTTGGCGTTCGCGGCGGGGGGTTGTTCGCCATCGCACTCTACGCCGTGGCGGGGCTCTTGCTGCTCGTGCAAGGCGAACCACTCCAGCGCATTGGGGCGCTCTTGCCGCTCGCGAGCATCCTCTCGCTGCTCCCGCTAATCGCAGGTCGACCAACGCATCAGGCGGCACGCGCCGCATGGCGCCGATTCATGCTGCTGAACCTCTTCCTTGGCGCTGGGGCCGCGATGCTGATCATTCGCAGCCTCGTTGGCGCCGCGTAGCAGTAGTATGCGCAGATGAGTGATACGCCGCGATCGATTCTGGTGCTGACGGTCAGCGATTCGATCCATGCTGGCGAGCGAGAAGATAAGGCGGGCACCCTTGCCGCAGCGGCCCTTGTCGCGCACGGTTGGGAGGTGCAGCGAGCGCAGGCCCCCGACGAGCTCGATGCCATTCGTGCAGCCCTCGAGCAGCACATCGGCACCGTCGATGTCATCTTGACCGCTGGCGGAACGGGGCTCAGCTCACGCGATGTCACCCCGGACGCAACCGCCCCGCTCTTGGAGCGGCTGATTCCAGGGATCCCTGACGCCATTCGTATGCTGGGACGCTCCCAGACCCCTGCGGCGATCCTTTCGCGCGGCGTCGCGGGTGTGGCGAAGGGGACCCTCATCGTCAACCTCCCCGGCGGCAGTGGTGCAGTGCGTGACGGGCTGGCCATCCTGCTCCCCGTGCTTGAGCACGCCAGCGACGCGATCGGAGAGCGCGACCGCTCGTAGCCCTCGTAGTCGTGCCTTCGCACACAAGATCGTGTGTAGACTCTCCCCGAGACCGCAACCTGCGGTGGCCCCGCGCGCCGCGGTGCAAAGGTGAGGAGGAGCGAGGGTGCGTTGCCCATCGTGCAAGGAGCCAGATACGCGCGTCGTCGATTCGCGCGACCTTGATGACGGCTCCGTCATTCGTCGCCGTCGCGCCTGCCGCATTTGCGGCACACGCGTGACCACCTACGAGCGCGCCGAACTCGCCAAGCTTTACGTCATTAAGCGCTCCGGCGAACGGCAGGAGTACGACTCCCAGAAACTCCTTGAGGGGTTACGCCGCGCGCTGACCCGTCGCCCCGTGCCCGTTGATGCCCCGGAGCGCGCCGTTGAGGCGATCGAGGCACAGATTCGGGCCAGTGGCGCAACAGAGCTCTCCTCTGCGCGCATCGGCGCGTTAACGATGGCGGCGCTTCGCGAGATTGATCAGATCGCCTATATCCGCTTCGCGAGCGTTTACCAGTCGTTTGAAGACCTCGAGACGCTCAAGCGGGAAGTAGATGAGCTGCTTACCGAGAAGAGCGCGGGGAAGGGGAAGCGTCGCATTCGTGCCGTGGAGGCCGAGGCATGAGCGTTCTCTCTGATCGCGACATTCTGACCGCGATCGCCGCAGGCGAGATCGCGATTGCACCATTTGATGCGGTGGATGTGCAGCCGGCTTCGGTTGACCTGCACCTCGACGGAACCTTCCGAGTCTTTCGCAATAACCGCTACGGCTTCATTGATCCACGCGTAGAGCAGCCGGACCTCACTGAGATTGAGCGCGTTGCCGATGGCGAGCAGTTCATGCTGCACCCAGGTGAGTTTGTGCTCGGCCAAACGCGCGAGAAGATTTCGCTAGGAAACTCGCTGCTCGGACGTCTGGATGGGAAGTCATCACTCGGACGACTCGGCCTACTGATTCACTCCACCGCTGGATATGTTGATCCAGGCTGGGAAGGGAACTTGACCCTGGAGCTCGGCAACGTTGCCCGACTACCAATTGCGCTCTATCCGGGAATGCGCATTGGGCAGATCTCGTTCCACCGCATGTCCTCAGAGGTTGAGCGTCCGTACGGCAGCAGCGAACTGCGCAGCCGTTATCAGGGCCAAACAGAACCAACGGCATCTGCAGCGCACGTTGGCTTTGATGACGAGCAGCAGGCGCATGACGGAGCGAGGGTCGCCAAGCCTCGTGACTGAACGTCGCAGCATTGATCTCGGGGGGATCACGGTCGACCTGCTTCGAATCGGAACCTTCTGGAGCGATGCAGGAGCGATCTTCGGCCCAGTCCCCCAAGAGACCTGGGCGCCGATGGTAGCGAGCGAACTTGATGCGCGATCCCGCCTCTTGCAGGCGCTCAACATCTTGCACGTGAGCGACGCGAGTGGCGCGGTGCTCCTAGAGACCGGTGCAGTGCCAGCAGGCACTCAGGTTAGTGACGCGGATACCGATTCGCGCTCGGCCCGCGAAGCGTTGGTCAGCGCTGGGATCGATATTGAGCGGATCGCCAGCATTGTGCCGAGCCACCTACACCGAGACCATGCCGGTGGGCTGGTAGACCAGCATGGCGCTGCTGCCTTTGCGAACGCCCAGATCGTTGCTCCCGATCGTGAGATCGCAGCCGTAGCGAGCGGATCCCTTCGCGCGCGTGCCGCATACGACGTCCCCGGTCTGACGCGCCTCTTTAGCGCAACGACACCGCGCTCGTTTGACGGCACGCTGGAGCTCACCCCAACGATCACGCTGCGTCGACTCGGCGGGCACACACCAGGCTCCCAGGCCACGATCGTGCGCGGTCGTGAGCGAACACTCCTCTTCCTTGGTGATCTCTTCATGCGCCCATGGCAGGCGAACCCACGCTGGGTGACAGCGTACGACGACGAGGCGTGGGTCTCTGTCGATGCGAAGGCCTCCATCTTCGCCGAGGCGGCGGCGGGTGAGTGGCTGGTGGTCATGAGCCATGAGGTACAGACTCCCGTCGGCCGGATCGTGGCTGACCGCGATCGCTTCCGATTCGTCAGCGAGTAGGGAGCAGCTCCTCCACCAGCGTGGTTGCCGCTTCGCGCGTCAGCGGCCCCGTTACGACGCGAAGGACGCGGCCATCGGCATCAAGGATGAGCTTCGTTGGAATTCCACCAGCGCCAGCGGCGCGAAAGAGCTCGCTGTTGACGTCGACCAAGAGTAGATAGCCGAGCTGATAGCGCTCCGCGTATGCCGCAACGGTCGATGGGAGTTCACCAACCGAGATACCAATCACCTGAAGGCCACGATCGCCGTACGTTGCTGCGAGCGAGCGCAGCACCGGAGTCTCCTGCTGGCAGGGCGGACACCAGGTGGCAAAGAGGTCGATGATCACAAGGCGTGGGGCTGGGAGTGCCGCCTGCGCATCTGCAAAGACACCTCCACCAGCCACAGGTTGGGCGGGAGGGATCACAAAGGTTGCGCCAACCTCGATTCCGGTTGCGTTTGGGTCAACGACGTAGAGGCCGCTCGGCGTTGCAGCGCCCGTTGGGATGTTTGTTCGAGAGAGCAGAAGGAGAAGTGCGAGCATGGCCGCCGCCGCTCCGATTGCTCCGATGCTGCGGCGCGAAAATGGTCCGATCACAGGCCTGGGAGTCCAGGCATGATGCGCGACAGCAACGTGAGGCCGCCAGTGGCAATGAGGATTCCAATCGCTGCAACGAGAAGACCGCCGACGATGCCAGCGATGCGCGTTCCACCGCGGAGCCGACTCAGGATTCGCTGCAGCGCAGCGGGACTGCGGTCAGCTACTGCTGCCAAGGCCAAGAAGGGGAGTGCGAGACCGACGCTGTAGAGCGCCAGCAGGAGCGCAGCGCCAGCAGGGTTGCTTCCAGCGGCCGCGATTCCGAGGATCGCCCCAAGGACGACACCGATGCAGGGTGTCCAGGCGATGGCGAAGGCGGCGCCGAGCAGTAGGCTGCCGAGGTAGCCGCCGCGCAGGATCGGTGTCGGTGCGCGCATGCGGTTGAGCTGCGGAATGCGCAGAAGGCCAGCAAGGTGCAGACCGCCAACCGTCACTGCAACACCCACTGGGATCTGCAAGATCGGCAGGAGTCGCCCGGCGGCGCCACCGACGTAGCCGGCGCTAACGCCGAGGGCGATAAAGATCACGCTAAAGCCAGTGGTGAAGAGGAGGGCGTGACGCATGCGTGATGTTCCGGCACTGAGCGCGGCGAGACGACCGAGATAGGCGGGGACGATCGGGAGCACGCAGGGCGAGAGGAAGCTCAGCGCACCCGCGAGAAGTGCCGTAAGGGCGTTAACGCTTTCCATCAACCGCTCCTACGGCGCTGCGCACATGTGCGGCAATCTGCATCCGGCTGAGAGCGAGTGGCAAGAGTTGACCCGCTACTTCGAGTGCGGGGATCTGCTCAAGAAGCCGCGCATGCATCGTTGGGTCCTCCTCAATGTTCACCACGCTGAGGGTGAGGCGAGAGCCCCCTTCGGCGATGAGTGTGCGCACGATCGCCTCTGTGCTCTCACAGAGTTCGCACCCTGGGCGACCGTAGAGCGTGATGAGGGTCTGCTCCATGCGGGTATTCTCCCACGCCGCGTTCAGATACCCTACGGGGGGCCCCTGTAGCTCAGTGGATAGAGCGCCGCCGTCCTAAGGCGGGCGTCGTCGGTTCGATTCCGGCCGGGGGCACCACGAGGCGAGCAGGGGAACAGGAGAGGAGGTCACGATGAGCGAAGCATCACGGATGCAGAAAGAGATCCCGGACTTCCAGCAGCCACCTGATGTTGGGGTGCTGCGGAACGGGGCGTTCCTGCGTCTCTGGATTGCCCAGCTCTTTACCCAGATCGGTGGCAACGTCGTGCTCTATGGGCTCACGGTGCTCGTCGCCGAGCGAAGCGGCTCAACCTCAACGCTCAGCGCCCTCTTCTTGAGCTTCCTGGTCCCAGCCGTTCTCCTTTCGCCAATTGCGGGCGTATGGGTGGATCGACTCGACAAGCGACTGGTCCTCATCGTGGCCAACCTGACCCGAGCTGGTGCCTTCTTCCTCATGCTGGGGAGCGTTGACGCCCTGGGCATCGTGCTCTTGCTCAATATCTTGGCCAGCATCATGACGACCCTCTTCGCACCCGCCGAACTCGCGATGATCCCGCTGTTGGTTCGTCGCGAACAGCTGACCTCTGCAAACGGGCTCTTCACCTTCACGCTGAATGCCGCGTTCGCGTTAGGGTTCGCCCTGCTTGGACCAGCGGTGGTGCGCATCGCCGGTCCAGAAGCCTCCATCATTCTCGTGGCCGTCCTCTTCCTGCTCGCCGGGCTGCTCTGCTTCGGGCTCCCCGCAGCGCCGCCTCCAAAGCTGGCCGGCAACATGCGATCCAATACAACGCAAGCCACTCGAACCACCACGAGTGAACTAGTCGAAGGTCTGCGATTCATGTGGCGTCACAGCTCCGTCCTCTGGTCGCTGGCGTACCTCGCGATCGCTGCCAGCGTTGTGGGCGTCATGGGGGTTCTTGGACCCGACTACGTGCGTGACTCCCTCGGCCTTGATGCGCGTGATTTCTGGTTGGTGGTGTTGCCGATCGGCCTCGGTGTCGTGACCGGCATCCTGGCGCTCAACAGCTGGGGTGCGAGCCTGCCGCGCCGCCGCCTCATCGAAGGGGGGCTCTTTGGCGTCGGTGCAGGCCTTGCGCTGCTCGCCCTCGCTGTACCGATCAGCCGCGCTATCTCCGACGGTGCACAACTGTTGGGCGAGCTTCCACTCGATGCGGGCGCCTCGACGCTCGCAACGGTGATCTTTGTCGCCTACTTTGCGGGCGTGGCGTACGGGCTTGTGGCGATCCCTGCTCAAACCGCGCTACAAGAGGAGCTGCCAGAAGAGGTGCGCGGGCGCGTCTTCGGCGTCTTGAACATGCTCGTCAGCCTCGGCAGCTTCGTGCCGATCATTGCTGTTGGCCCAATTGCTGATGCGGTTGGGGCAACCAATACGCTTCTCGGCGTCGGTGTTGTCATTGTGCTCGTGGCACTGGCCTCAATCGTGCGCGGGCCTCGGCGACCAGCGCGCGCATAACGGTTCGCGCGGGCTAGCCGCGCAGCAGGGCGACGGCGATCTCCCCAGCGAGGCGAGCGTTCGACTCCGCAAGCGCCAGGTTGGCGGGAATTGAGCGCGAATCTGTAGCGGCGGCGATTGCCGCCAAAATCTTTGGGGTGGCCTTCGGACCAATGGCACCAGCCCGCTCAGCCTCAGCAAGCCCCGTTGCAATGGCATCGGCGATCTCTGCTGCAGGAATTTCGGCAGCAGCCGGGATCGGGTTGGCGACGAGCATCCCACCGCGCCAACCGAGTGCGCTGTTCGCCTTGGCAATCGCGGCAATCTCTGTTGCGCTCTCAACGCGATGGCTCAGTGCGAGGCCACTGCTGCGACTCCAGAAGGCGGGGAAGTAGTTGGTTTGGTAGCCGATCACGGGAACACTCAGCGTCTCAAGCACCTCAAGGGTTTTCGGCAGATCGAGGAATGCCTTGGCGCCCGCACTCACCACGATCACCGGATGGCGCGACATCGCACCAAGATCGGATGACACATCGAAGTTCAGTTCAGCGCCGCGGTGGACGCCGCCGATTCCGCCTGTCGCAAAGACGCCGATTCCCGCGAGTCCAGCAATGGTGACGGTGGCAGACACCGTGGTCACTCCCGTTCGCTTCGCTGCCATTGCAACAGGGAGATCGCGCTCGGCGAGCTTCTCATCAGCGGCGAGAACGAGCGCCTCATGGTGCGGCTCAATGCCCGCCCAGAGTTCGCCATCGATGACGGCGGTCACAGCAGGTATAGCACCAGCAGCGCGAATCGCCGCGTTCACGCGATCAAAGCACTCACGGTTGTAGGGGGCGGGGAGGCCCATCTTTGAAGTGATGGTTGATTCCAAAGCGACGACGGGTTTACCAGAGGCGAGCGCGGCCGCAACCTCGGCTGACTGACGTACGTTCATTTTGGTGTACGTGACTGCCGACATATCTGGGAAGTCTGACGGAATGTCCATCATTGCGCCGCCAGCATCCCGCTCAGCGGCTAGTGTGTCCCACAAAGCTTCGCCTTCTGGCGTTAATGCCTGGGGGACTTGTTCCTTGGTGAAGCCGTACAGCACGCCCTTGAGAATCTGGATTGTGTCGTCGCTTGTGAGTTCCTCTGCCATGTCCTAGTTCCCCCTTACGGCTTCGGTTTCTCGGTTGATAGCCTCTCAAAGCCTTTTGCCACTCGCCTCCCGCTCTTCGCTCTGCGCCGCCTGTCGCTGCAGATGTCCCGCAGCAGCATCGTGGCCTGCGGCTAGTGCATCCTCCCACGATTTGCCGCGCGCTCGCGCAACCAAGAGACCGCCGGCAAACGCGTCGCCAGCGCCCGTGCTGTCGATGCCCGCTGGGAGTGGATGTGCGGGGAGCGACGCAATCTGCTCGCCACTCGCCGAGCGCACCTCAGCAATCCCTGCGCCGTGTTTCGCGATGAGGATGGAGCCAGGGAGTGGGCGATCGATAAGGTCGAGATAGTCACACTCCTCTTCGTTGGCGAACACGAGCGTTGGGGCGAGTTCAGCAAACTGGCGGCGACTCTCTTCAGGTCCCCAGGAACTCAGCGCACCAACCGACGAGGCATCAAGCGATGTCGGGATCCCCGCATCGCGGGCGTGGGCGAAGAGGCGACGTGTGGTCTCTCCAAGTGGCTCGCCGAGGAGCGAGTAGGCGGGTGCATGGAGCCACGATCCGCCAGCCAGGGCAGCTGGGCCCGGGTCACGCAGCGAGAGGGCGGCTGCGCGGTCAGGGAGCATGGTGCGTTCGCCATCGGGCTCGACCACCACCACGATGCTGGCGCTGCGACCGCCGCGCTGCAGGAGCGGTTCCACCCCAGCACGCAGAAGGGCGGCCTCAAGGGCTTCGGCGGTGGCGTCTTCACCAACAGCGCCGATGAAGCGCGCGGAGCCCCCAGCGGCTACGGCTGCCACCGCGACGTTGGCAGCGCTCCCGCCGCGCCGTCGCGTGATCTGGGCGGCGGCGTCGGAGCCTCGCCGCCACGGTGCGTCCAGCCGCACGGCAATCTCGTCGATCAGGTCACCCACACAGACGATCAGTGGGGTCGAGGCGGCTGGGTTCGCTCGGTCAATCATGCGGGGGAGTGTATCGGCTATTCTCTGGCTCCTTGGGCGGTTAGCTCAGTTGGTTAGAGCGCAGCCTTGACATGGCTGAGGTCACAGGTTCGAGTCCTGTACCGCCCACCAGAACGTAATGGCGCGGAGAGGGGTCCAAGGGATGGCAGACGAAGCAGCGGCAGCAGAGGTCGTCGAGATCGACGAGATCCTCGAAGCGCCCGCGCGCGGCTCCGCCGAAGAGCTCCTTGATGCCGGCGCGAGCGACAACCTCAGCCGAATGCGGCACTCCGCGGCGCACGTCATGGCCGAAGCGGTCATGCGCCTCTTCCCTGGCGCAAAGCTCGGCATTGGTCCGGCGATCACCGACGGCTTCTACTACGACTTCTTGCTAGAGCGAGCCCTCACCCCAGACGATCTGGCCGCGATTGAGGCCGAGATGGCCAAGAGCATTGCCGCGAACCACACGTTCGCGCTCGCCGAGCACACGTTCGACGATGAGCGTGCAGCACTGGTGCGCGCAGACCAACTCTTCAAGATTGAAATCATGGACGACCTCGCCAAGGCTGCCGCCGCGGAGGGGAAGCCTGCCCCAAACGTTACGACGTATCAACACGGCGAATTCCAAGATCTCTGTCGCGGGCCGCATGTGGAGAGCACGGGCAAGATCGGTCCGTTCAAGTTGCTCTCCATTGCGGGGGCCTACTGGCGCGGCAAGAACGATCGACCGATGCTGCAGCGCATCTATGGCACCGCATGGGAGACGCAGGAGCAGATTGACCAGTACCTCTGGCGTCGCGATGAGGCGCGCAAGCGCGACCATCGCAAGCTCGGCGTCGCGCTGGACCTCTTCTCGTTCCACGACGTCTCGCCCGGGAGCGCCTTCTGGCACCCGAAGGGGCAACGACTCTGGCGCACGCTCGAAGGTGCGATGCGCGAGATGCAAGAGCGACGCGGCTATCAGGAGATCTCGACGCCGATCGTCGTGAGCAAGCACCTCTGGGAGCAGTCGGGCCATTGGGATCTCTATCGCGACAACATGTTCATCATCGAGTCTGAGGGTGAAGAGTTCAGCCTGAAGCCGATGAACTGCCCAGAGAGCACCGTGATCTACCGAACGCGTACTCGCAGCTATCGTGATCTGCCACTGCGACTCTCTGAATACGGTCGCCTCCATCGCAACGAACTTTCGGGAACGCTGAGCGGCCTCACGCGCGTTCGCCACTTCATCCAAGACGATGGCCACATCTATGTTCGCCCTGATCAGATTGAGTCCGAGGTTGCCGCACTCCTAGAAGAGGTGCGTGAGGTCTATGCCTGGTTCGACCTTCCGGTGGAGTTTGTTTTCTCAACGAAGCCAGCAAAGGCGCTTGGTGACCCTGCGCTTTGGGAGAAGGCCGAATCAATGATCGAGAAGGCGCTGCGCGACTCTGGCGCGAAGTGGCGCCTGAATGCCGGCGACGGCGCGTTCTATGCGCCGAAGATCGACATCATCGTTCGCGATGCGCTCGGACGCGAATGGCAGACCGCCACCGTGCAGGTTGACCTTGTGATGCTTCCGGAGCGATTCGACCTCACCTACACCGACGAGGCAGGGGAGCGCGTTCGGCCAATTGCCATCCACCGCGCAATCTACGGCTCGCTGGAGCGCTTCATCGGCATCCTGGTGGAACACTACGCTGGCGCCTTCCCGTTCTGGCTGGCGCCTGAGCAGGTGGTGATCATCCCAATTGCCGACCGCCATCTTGAATTCGTCACGGCGGGAGCCGCCGTACTGCGCGCCGCCGGTATTCGCGTCAGCATTGATGACTCCTCAAACCGCATGCAGAACAAGATTCGCTTGGCCCAGGAGCAGAAGGTCCCGCTCATGCTGGTCGTGGGCGATAAGGAGATCGAGGCTGGCGGTGCCGCGCCCCGTTGGCGCGATGGCACCCAGGAGCCCGCAACCAGCTGGGAGGCCCTCGCCGCCGCCCTCGCGGCACGTGCCGCCGCTCGTACCGCCTGAGGGTGCTACGCTCGCTATCCCCGCAAGGACGCAGTCCTCGGGTCCAAGGCTGATGATCGTGAGGGTCTGACCGATTAAGGATCTACGCATCAATACCCAGATCCGCGTCCCGCAGGTGCGCGTTCTGGATGAAGAGGGGAACCAGCTCGGTGTCCTCGCTACCCCCGAAGCCCTGCGCCAGGCACAGGAGCGCGGCCTAGACCTCGTAGAGATCGCCCCAACCTCGGCCCCCCCTGTCTGCAAGTACCTCGACTACGGCAAATTCAAGTACGAGGCCCAGAAGAAGGAGCAGGACGCTCGAAAGCGCCAGAAGACTGCCGACCTCAAGGAGCTGCGTTGCACCCCCAAGATCGGGGATGCCGACCTACAGACCAAGATCCGCCAGGCCCATAAGTTCCTCTCCGGGGGCGACCGGGTGAAATTCTCGGTCAAGTTCCGCGGCCGCGAGATGACCCACCCCGAGATTGGCCGGGCCATTTTGGACCGAGTTGTGCAGGGATTGGCCGATGTGGCCCAGCTCGAGCGACCCTCGCTCCTCGAAGGACGCTTCCTCTCGATCCAACTGGTAGCATTACCCCGACAGAAGGGCCAGACGGCCCCGGCACCCGGCACCGATGAGCCGGCCGTACCAGCCCTCGAAGGGGAGTAACCATGCCAAAGATGAAGACACACAAGGGCGCGCAGAAGCGCATCGGATTCACCGGCTCAGGGAAGCCGATCCGCGTGAAGTCGTGGCGTGGCCACCACCTTGAAATCAAGTCGTCCCGACGCATCCGCCGCTACGCGGGGAAGGCCGTCCTCGGCACCACCCACAAGAATCAGATTTCCCGCCTGCTGCCGTACGGCGGCTGAGCGACAGCGAGAGGAGTAGAAGATGGCACGAGTTAAGCGCGGAGTTGCCGGTCACAAGCGCCATAAGCGCCTGCTTCAGGCTGCTGAGGGGCGACGTGGCTCACGACACAAGCTCATTCGTCCAGCGCGCGAGGCCCTGCTTCACGCCCTTGCCTACGCAACGCGAGACCGACAGCAGCGCAAGCGCCAGATGCGTGAGTTGTGGATCCACCGCGTCAATGCGGCGGCGCGACTTAACGGCATCTCCTATTCGCAGTTCATCGCTGGGCTCAAGCGCAATAACATTGCGATTGACCGCAAGATGTTGGCCGACCTCGCTGTTCGCGATGCCGCGGCATTCACGGCGGTCGCGGTCGCAGCGAAGCGCGCCTAGCCCCTTCGGTCCGCGGTAGTGGACCTCGCAGCGCTCGAGAAGCAACTCCGCACACTGCAGGCTGACGCCGCAACGCGCATCTCTGCCGCCGCATCTACCGCAGAGCTCGATGAGCTTGGCTCGTCGCTCCTCGGGAAGCGGGGCGCAATCACCGAAATCCTCCGTGGGATTGGCGCCCTTCCGGCCGACGATCGCCCAAAGATCGGCGTCGTTGCCAATGAGGTGCGCGCCGCGATTGATGCATCTGTCACGGCCCGACGCGTCGCGCTCTCGGCTGGTGAGCTTCTAGAGCGCATTGAGCGGGAGCGCGTCGATGCAACGACACCTGGCCCAGCCCCGCGCATCGGCTCACTGCATCCAATCCCTGAGACGATCGCGGCGATCGCCGAGATCATGGCCTCGTTCGGTTTTGTCGTTTCCGAAGGGCAAGAGATTGAGGACGATGTCACGAACTTCCAGTTGCTGAACATTCCAGAGGATCACCCGTCGCGTGATCTTTGGGACACCCTCTACCTGCAGGAGCCAGGACGACTGCTGCGCACGCACACCTCGCCAGGGCAGATCCGCACGATGCAGGCTGGTGGCCCGCCGATTCGCGTCATTCTTCCGGGGCGCTGCTTCCGCTACGAGGCGGTCGATGCGAGCCACGGCTTTGAGTTCCATCAGGTTGAAGGGTTGCTTGTTGACCGCGGCGCAACGCTCGCTGACCTGAAGGGAATCCTCGACGAGTTGGCGAAGGGTCTCTTCGGTTCTGCTGCGCGCACAAGGTTCCGCCCAGGGTATTACCCATTTACCGAGCCATCTGTCGCCGTTGACGTCTCGTGGCCAGGCAGCAAAGACGGTTGGATGACCATTCTTGGGGCAGGCATGGTGCACCCCGTTGTCTTGGAGAATGGCGGCATCGATCCAGAGACCCACCAAGGATTCGCCTTCGGCCTCGGCGTTGAGCGCATTGCGATGTTGCGACACGGCATCCCTGACCTTCGCGCCTTCCTTGAGAACGACCTGCGCTTCTTGGCGGGATTCCGATGAAGATTCCACTCTCCTGGCTTCGCGAGTTCACCGATGTGCAGCTCACCGCTGAGCAGTTGGCCGACGCGCTCACGTTGCGTGGCCTTGAGGTTCGCGGGGTCGAGCGCTGGGGCGCGAACTGGAACAAGATGGTCGTTGGCGAGCTACTTGAAGTCGCGCCGCATCCAAAAGCTGATCGCCTTCAGCTGACGAAGGTCCGCATTGGCGATGGCCCAATCCTCAACATTGTCTGCGGCGCTCGCAATATTGCCGCCGGACAGCGCATCCCTGTGGCGCTTGTTGGCGCCGAGATGCCTGACGGCCGACGCATTGAGCGCGCCGAGAAGATGGGGATCGCCTCAGAGGGGATGCTCTGCTCTGGCCAAGAGCTTGACGCGACCGACGACGGTGACGGCATCCTCATCCTTGATTCATCAGCACCCCTTGGAACCCCGCTTGTTGATTACCTGGGCGAGGATGTCATTGATGTCGACGTCAAGCCGAACCGCGGCGATCTCCTCTCAATCTTGGGGCTGGCTCGCGAGGTAGGGGCGATCACCGGCGCACCGGTGGCCTATGCAGCGCGACCACTCAAAGAGGGGGCTGATGCTGTGGGCGCAGGGCTGGCCCTGCGCGTTGCAGATGAGGCGCTAGCGCCGCACGTGGTCCTGCGTGTCGTGGACGGCGTCAAGGTCGCCGCATCGCCAGATCGCGTGCAGATGCGCCTGAAGGCGGCAGGGTTGCGCTCCATCTCAAACGTTGTTGATGCCACCAACTACATCATGTTGGAGCTCGGCAAGCCAACGCACGCGTTTGACCGCGCGAAGGTTGGCGAAACCGTACAGATTCGCCTCGCCAAGAAGGGGGAGAGCCTCGAGACGCTCGATCATGAGGTGCGGAGCCTCGATGCGACTGACCTCGTCGTAGCCGACGAACGCGCCGCCCTCGCCCTTGCCGGTGTGATGGGGGGTGCGAGCAGCGAGGTTTCAACGTCCACCTCGAGCGTCATCATCGAGAGCGCCATCTTTGCCCCAACCTCAGTACGTCGTTCCGCGCAGCGACACAGCCTGCGCTCTGAAGCGTCACATCGCTTTGAGCGCGGCCAAGAGCGCCGCCTCGCAACGCTCGGTGCTGACCAGGTTGCTGCACTTCTCACAGAGTGGGCTGGTGGTGTGGCCCGAGCGGGTCGCCTGGTCGCCGGCGCTGAGGAGGTCCCTGTGACTACGTTGAACTTCCGGCCGTCCCGTGTTCGTGCCCTGCTTGGCGTCGCACTCAGTGACGACGAACAGGTTGCGCTACTCAGCTCAATCGGCATCAGCGCAGACCCTGCGGCAGTTGCAACGAAGATCGCCGTTACACCGAAGCGTTCCGTTTCGGCTGAGAAGGGGAGTGCGCGGGCCGTGCGCGTGCCAAGTTGGCGTAGCGATCTCGAGATTGAGGCAGACCTTGCTGAAGAGGTTGCCCGCCTGTACGGCTACGAGCGCATCCCAACCTCAGTTCCGAGCGCCGATCTTCCACAACATCGGCCAAGCCCAACGTTGCTCCGTGACCGCGTGCGCCGTCTCCTTGCGGATGCTGGGCTGCACGAGGTTGTCACCCACGCGCTGGTGTCGGCTGCACAGGCTGAGCTCTGGAGTGAACCCGCCTCAATCGTTACCGGACCACTGGCTGCATCGGAAGGTTCCGCGGGCGGTGCGTCAATCGTGTTGCAGAATCCGCTTTCCGCGGATCACGATCGGCTTCGTCAGTCCCTCCTGCCGAGCTTGCTCGATCGTGTGGATGCCAATCTTCGCTACGGCGCAACCTCGGGTGCGATCTTTGAAGTCGGTCGTGGGTACGGCAGCACGAAGGGCGCGCCATCAGAGTGGACTCGTCTTGCCGTCGCGGTATGGGGAGATCGCGAGCAGGGTGCGCCGAGCGTGGGTGCGACAGCGTGGAACCTCGACGAACTGAAGCGACTCGTTGCTCAGGTTGCCCACCTTGTCGGAGAGCGACCAGCATACGGATCGTCGGTTGAATCAGCCGTGCTTCACCCTGGCATCAACGCTGTGATCACGGGGGATCGAATCGCCGGCCTACTCGGGGAGCTTCATCCAGCGTCGCCGATCTGGCGTGATGAGCCACGCATTCTGCTCGCCGAAGTTGCAATCGCTGGACTTCGCGCAGGGCGCGTGGAGACCGCTCAGATTTCGCTGCCGCCCGCCACACCTCCGGTAACGCGCGATGTGGCCCTTCTCATCCCCGCAGCAGCAACGGTGGGCCAGGTGGTTGCGGTCGCACGAAGCGCCGTATCACGGGCGACCAACGTGGAACTGTTTGACCTCTTCGCTGGGACACCGCTCGCTCCAGGGGAGCGTTCAGCTGGCCTCCGCTTCACCTTCCAACCGAGCGCAACCGGCGCCGATGATGAGGCGATTGCTGCTGAGCTCACCGCCCTTGAGGGCGCGGTGCTCCGTGCCTGTGGGGCACGCATTCGCGGCGTCGAGGGGCAATGAGCGCGACCATCTTGGTCGATCTGGTCGTCGTAGTGCTCCTCGTCCTTGCAGCGTGGAGTGGGGGACGTACCGGAGCGGCACGGAGCGCGGTGTCTCTCGTCGCGCTCGCCCTCGGGCTGATCATCAGCGCACAGGGGCAGAGTGCCATCACCGCGTTCATTGCTCAGATCTTCCCCGACGTGGATACGCGCCTCATCGGGCTCGGCATCTTCATCGGTGGGATTTGGATCCTATTGGCCATCGCCTCCTATCTGATCGGTCGCCTGCTGCAAGCCTCGTTGCGCGCGATACACCTAGGACCAGTCGACACGGCGCTTGGGGCGCTATTCGGCCTGCTGCAGTGGAGTGTGGCGATTGCCGCCCTCATCTTTGTGTTGGATGCCGCGGCCTCGGTGAACTTCCCGTTGCCGTCGCCACTCAGCGAGGTCGCAACCGCGATCACAGCCGCGCAATCGTCCGAAGTGATTCGTAGCCTGATCTATCCAATTGCCGGCCAGCTGTTCGGCGGGCTCCTTCCAGAAGGCCTGCGCGCACTCCTCGTTCCGTGAAGCGGGCAGGAGGACGGCCGTACGACGAGCGCTCCCTGGTGCGCCTCGAGTGGGCTGCACTCCTTGAGATCCTCTCCGAAGCATGTGCCTTTGCCCCGTCTCGTACGCTTGCTACGGAGCTCCGTCCCACAGACCGCGGCGGGAGCCTTCCAACCCTGCGGGCCCTTGGTCGTGAGATTGCGGAGCTACGGCGAGATGGGGGAGATCCACACATCGGCGGAGCGAGTGACTTGGAGCCAGCCGCAGAGCGCGGTGCGAAAGGGGGCACTCTGGATGGCTCTGCGCTCTTTGCGATCAGCGAGACGCTCCGCGTCGTTGAGCGCATCTCCAGCGATGTGGCTGGGTCAGGCCCAACGCTCAGCGCGCTTGGTGCCGCACTAGCCCCGCTCCGACCGCTGCGTAGTTCAATCGAACGTGCGATCGCTCCCGACGGCTCGATTCTTGATGCCGCATCACCGCTCCTTGGTGGGTTGCGCGCACTCCACCGAACCAGCCTAGAGCGACTCCGAACCCGGCTCGAGACGCTGGCCCATGCGAAGAACTACAGCCCCTACCTGCAAGAGCCGATCGTCACGGTGCGCAACGGTCGCTATGTGCTGCCAGTTCGCTCGGAGTGGAAGTCACGTGTTCCAGGGATCGTGCACGACGCCAGTGCGACCGGGCAAACAGTCTGGATCGAGCCCCTCGAGGTGGTTGATCTCGGGAATGCCGTGCGAGAGTCTGAGGCGGCTGTTGCGACGGAAGAGGCTCGAATTCTTGGAGCGCTCTCAGCGCTCGTTGGCGCCGACGCGGTAGCTCTCCGATCCAATGGTGAACTCCTCGCACTCTTCGATCTCGCACGCGCAGTTGCCGATACAGCTCGTGATCGGAACTGGCTCTATGCCGACGATGCCCCAGATGGGGACCTACGACTAACGGAGGCGAGCCACCCACTCCTCACACCCCCAGTAGTGCCGATGAGCTTGCACCTTGACGTTGAGCGCCGCGTGCTTGTGATCACGGGACCTAACACGGGCGGCAAGACGGTGGCACTGAAGGCGGTCGGCCTGCTTACGGCGATGCATCACGCCGGCCTACCGATTCCGAGCGGGTTCGGGTCAGCGGTGCCCCAAACGGGGAACGTCTGGGCCGACATTGGTGATGATCAATCCATTGCACAGAGCCTCAGCACCTTCTCTGGTCACCTCACCTCAATTCAGCGCATCCTGCTTGGAGCGGTCTCCGGCGACGTCGTGCTCCTCGACGAGGCTGGGGCGGGGACCGATCCAGCGGAGGGGGCTGCGCTCGCGGCCGCCATCATTGACGAGCTCCGACTCCGAGGTTGTCGCGTGTTGGCCACGAGCCACTATGCAGAACTCAAGCAGTACGCGCATGTCACACCAGGTGTGGTCAACGGCTCTGTGGCATTTGATCTCGCAACCCTTGCGCCAACCTATCGCCTCGAAGTTGGTGCGCCAGGAGGATCCCAGGCGTTTGCGATCGCGGCACGTCTCGGTTTGCCGCAGGCGCTCCTAGATGCCGCGCAGGCGCGCCGGAGCGACCAAGGGGCCACACTCGATGCCGCGCTCGCTGCCGCGGCGGAGGCCGAGCGAGCGGCGCGCGACGCACGCCAGGTGGCGGAGGGGCTGCAGGAGCGTGCAGCGGACTCACTGGCGCAAGCTGTTGAACTTCGCCGGGCGACGGAGCGAGGGGCGCTTGAAGCACGACAAACCGCAACAGCAGAGGCACGGGAGGCCGCAGCATCAATTCTGCTGCGCGTTGAGCAGCTGCGAGCAGCACTTGAGTCGGGCAGCCTCACACCAGAGGCTCTCGCGGTCGCAACTGATCTACAGCAGGCAGTAGCTGCTGGCGCAGCCGCGTCACTGACCGATGAGCAAGACGCGAGCGGAGGACCATCCTCTTCGGCGCTGCTGGCGTCCATTGGGAGTGATGTGGTGCTTCGTTCGGGTGCGCGCGGCACGCTTCTTGCCGTCGATGGAGCCAGTGCAACAGTTGCGCTCGGCCGCATGCGCAGCTCAATGCCGGTCGCAGAGATCAGCAAGATCCTTGCGCCAGCCAAGTCAACCCCGCACTCTGCAGTCCGCTCGGCTGGATCCTTGGCCGCGGCCAAGCTCGATCTCCGTGGCGCTCGCGTTGAGGATGCCCTGGCAGCGCTTGAGGCACGAATTAGCGCCGTGCTACTTGCAGGCGGCGATCAGCTGGAAATCATTCACGGCGTTGGGACTGGCGCATTACGCGACGCGGTTCGTCGCAAGCTGCGAGAACTACCTGAGGTCCGCGAGGTGCGTACGGCTGATGAGCCTGGCCGTGAAGGGGTAACTCTCGCGCTCTTGTAGAGCGAATGCTACGGAGAGGTACTCGGTGTTGGTGATGGCGTTGGCGAAGGACTGGCTGTCGCTGAGAGGCAGGAGAGGGTAGGGGCGATCGTTCCACCCCATGTGGCGCCATTCGGCTGCCAGAACGGTGCGTAGAAGTAGGCTGTCTTGCCCCCTCGAACTCCACCGACAATGCCCGCACCGAGCCGTGCCCGCTCAATCCACTCAAGGTTCGCAGCCTGCCACTTCGGCCACTGCGCCTCCAGCGAACTCAAGTCGAGATAGTTCGCTTCGATGCGAGTGCCTAAGCAACCATCAGCCCAGAGGAGCCCGGTAGCGCTATCGATGGCAAGAAGGCGCGTAGTGCTGCAGGAGGTCGTTGGAGCGGTCCCAGGCAAGAAGTATTCGCTGGTGGTGAGCGTGGTGCAGGCGCCGGGAAGCTCCCCTGTATGCGCATCAATCGTGACCTGCTCAAGGCCAGTCGGGGTGGCGAAGTTTGCGACTGGGAGCTTGGATGAGATTTCGGTGAAATACGACTGCCAGAGGCCACCTGCCGAATCGAGGGAGTAGACCGTAGCGGGGGTGGAGTCGGAGTTACCCATCCATGCTCCGGTGACGAGGTGCTGCGCTGTCGGATCCGTGGGTGCAGCGAGGTACCCGAACGCAGCGAGGTCCTTAGTGCCATCAGTGGTGCCTGTCTTGAACGCTGCTGGGCGGCGCTTCCCTCCGCTAGCAATAATCTTTCGCTTCGACCATGGGCGGTTGACGGCCGGATCCGTATTGCCAGCGATGATGTTGGTCATTAGCTCAGCAGTGTCTTTGGCAAACGCCTGGTAGGCGCTTTCTACTGGGGCAGGGGCCTCCCAGATCACTTCACCATCACGATTCTCAATGCGCAGGATGTAGCGGCGGTCAACCTTTGTGCCATCGTTCGCGAGGGCGCCGTAGGCGGAGAGTAGGTCAACATAGCGAACCTCGAGGGTGCCAATTGCGAGTGAGGCACCCGCAACATTCTCACTATTGTTCTGGAACTTGAATCCACTGTCGCGCATCTGGCGCCAGACGCGATCCTGACCCGCGCGAATGACGGCTTTGATCGCTGGAACGTTCAGCGAACCTTGCAGGGCCTGTCGCATGCGCACTGGACCATGCTCACTCCCCTCAGAGCTCGCGGGGGTCCACCCTTGACCGAAGTCAACAGGTACATCCATGAGAATCGTTGCAGGGGTAACGGCGCGGTTCTCCAGGGCGTAGGCGTAGGTGATCGGTTTAATGGAGCTTCCTGGCTGTCGGTATCCGCTCAGCACGTCATATTCAGGCTGGAACACGGTGCCGTCTGCCTCTCCGTAGTAGTCCGCCGAACCGGCATAGGCGAGGATCTCGCCTGTTCGCGCATCTAGCGTTGCGACGGCAGCGTTGTTGATTTCAAGTCCGTGGATCGTCTTCAACCAGTTGGTCGTCTTGACGCCGATGCTCTTCAGATACGCCTGGTACTCCTTGATCTGTGTAGAACGAACAGCAAGCACCCACTTCTCGGCGGCCTGCTGCATCTCCCAGTCGAGCGAGGAGATGACCTTGTAGCCGCCGGTATCCAACTGCTGCTGACACCCTTCGGTGTCTGTGCAGAGAATTCCCACGAGGAAGTCGCGTACTCGGTTCACAAAGTGCGGTGCGCTCATTTTCTCCAGCGGGGAGGTGATCAGGATGATCTCTTCAGTTCGCGCCGCTTCAATCTCCGCGTCGGTGATCGTGGCGGTCTCCTGCGGAATGCCGCTCGCTCGGGCGGACTTCAAGAGGTCGAGCACGACACTGCGTCGCTTTGCCACTGCAGAGTCGAGAGGGACTCGGATAACTCCGTCCTCGCCGACAACCGCGTTTTCACGCAGGTCGTAGGTGCTTGGCGCTTGGGGGATGGCCGCGAGGAGCGCAGCCTCGCCGAGGGTGAGTTGGTCGAGCGTCTTGCCAAAGTACTGCTGTGAGGCCGTCAGAATGCCGTACGAGCGCGAGCCGTAGTAGTTGTTATTGAGGTATTTGGCGATGACCTTCTCTTTACCAACTCGCCCCGGGAACTCCTTCGTGAGGCGGATCGCCTGGATGATCTCTTTCACCTTGCGCTCGTAGACGCTCCCTGCGAAGGCTGAGTCGGGGAGGAGCACGCTGCGGACGAGCTGCTGGGTAATGGTCGAGCCACCTCGACCTGAGCCGCCCAAGGTGTCGAGTGCGGCCGCTACGAATCCGAGCGGGTCAAAGCCGGAATTCTCCCAATAGGTCTTGTCCTCGATGGCGGTGGTGGTGTCGAGAACAATGCTGGGGATATTGGCGAAGTCCACCTCGGTGCGCCGATCGGAGCCGAATGCGGCCAGCTGCACGGTGCCCGTCCGGTCATAGACCGTGGTGTTCTGGTTCAAAACGATGGTGTCGAGGTCCTTCGGGTCGGGGAGATCAGAGACCACGGCGCTATAGATCGCGATGGTGCCGCCATAGGCGATCGCGGCGATCAGTAAGCACGCACCGAGGAGGGCAACTGGCAGGAGGGCGAAGAGCCCCCCAAGTAGGCGTTTTCGGGGGCGGCCGTTCCGCTGGGTTGAGTTTCCCGAGGCCATGTTCATCGCTATGAAGGTAGCATAGGGCGCATGGCGAACCCTGTGACCTCAGAGCTCCTCCGCGACTTCACTGAGCGCGGTCTCGTCCACGACGTCACCGCAGGGCTCGATCAGCGCCTTGTTGCTGACCCTGCAATCAGCGCCTATATCGGCTTCGATCCGAGCGCCGATTCCCTCCATGTTGGCCACCTGATGGGTGTCCTTGCGCTACGCCGACTCCAACTGCACGGCGGCCGCCCAGTCGCCCTCGTTGGGGGCGGGACCGGCATGATCGGCGACCCTTCAGGGCGATCGGCTGAACGCAACCTTCTCGATCGGGCGACGCTTGACCACAATCGTGCTGCGATTGGCGCTCAGCTCGCGAATCTCGTCGACTTCTCGGGGAAGAGCGGCGCGTTGCTGCTCGACAACCTCAGTTGGCTTGGCGATCTCGGGTTGATTGATTTCCTGCGCGACACGGGGAAG
>QWRK01000020.1 GCA_003670455.1 Candidatus Aquidulcis sp.
GGTGAACGAGCGGCGGCGGCGGCACTGGTCGCCCTGGTCGCATCACCTGATCTGCTGATCGCCGATGAGCCGCTCGGCGGCCTCGATGCGCGTTCAGCAGAACGCTTGGCATCAACGCTCCGCGAGAGCGGCGCAACACGCGTGATCGCAGCGCATGACCTCTCACTGCTGAACTCTGCAACAGCACAGCACCTGCGCCTCGATGGCGGCACGGTTGTGGCAACAGGTGTGGCGCCTGTAGCCGCACCCGCCTGGCGCGAGATGCACAGTGCCGAAGCTGGCGGTGCACCGATCGTGCAGCTGGTGCGAGCCACAGCAGCACACCGCACCGTTGGGCCATCAAGCCTCGCTGTGATGCGCGGCACCACAACGCTGCTCACCGGCGAAACGGGGAGCGGCAAGTCGACCCTCTTGCATCTGGTGGCAGCGACGCTGCCAGCTGAAGAAGGCGAACGCATCGCCGCACCTGATCTGCGGGTCAGGTTTGCACCGCAAGACCCGGGGCTCCTCCTTGGTGCTCGACCAGCTCGTGCGCTCATTGCACCGAGCGACGTAGCGCGCGCCGAGGTGCTGGCGCAGCGCCTTGACGTCACACATCTAATTGATGCGTTGCCGGGGCGACTCTCCGATGGCGAGCGTCGTCGCCTTGCGATCGTCGTGACGCTTGCGGCAGCCCCAGATCTCCTCTTGCTCGACGAGCCGAGCGGCGGCCTTGACGATGTGCGCGTGGCGGCACTCTGCGAGCTTCTCAGCGATCGAGAGTTGCTTGGCACGACCGCTGTCCTGATCGCCACGCACGACCCACGACTGAGTGCGCTGAGCCGACCAGATGCACGGCCGCTGCGCCGAGTGCGTCACCCCGAGGAGACAGGGACCAGCCTTGAACTGAGCGAGGGTGGGCTTGCGGCACTCCTGCCAGCTCCAGCGGCGCGTGTGGCCGAGAGCGCCGAACGTCTCCTCTCACCAGAACTTGGCCGACGACTGATCGGTACAGCCAACCCACTCACGCGCCTCGGCCTCGCCCTCTTCTGGTTTGCCCTCTCAATTGCGAGCCCCGCAACACCGGTGGCGCAAGCGGCGATTGCACTCCCAGTGCTCGTGGTGGCATGGGTCTCTGGCGTGCAGATTCTCGCCACGCTGCGGCTCGCCTTAGCGCTGACGCCAGCGCTTGCTGGCATCGTCCTCGCCAATCTTTTTGGTGGCGCATCGGTCGAAGAGGCGGTTGGTGCTGGAACGCGACTCCTCGCCTTCGCCGCTGGTAGCCTCGTACTACTACGACCATTTGAGCCGTTGCGCATGGCCGATGCGTTCATCGAAAAACTGCGCGCACCATTTGCGCCAACAATGGCGTTGCTCGCAACTGCTGCGCGAATTCCTACACTGCGCGATGAGGCGCGAGAGCGTCGAGCGATTCGCCGGCTAACCCGACGTGGTGCAGATCCGCTGCTGCTCGCCGACATGTTTGATTCGGTGATTCGTGCGGTGCCACAGCTGGCCATCGCCCTTGAGGTTCGTGGTGTTCGACTACCGACGCGTGAGCGGCCACCAACGCGTCGTCGCCCGTCGCGCTTCGGTCGCGCCGATCTCCTCATCGTGAGCCTCAGCGCAGGTGGACTGCTCATCTCCGTTGCGCGGGCGGTCGCCGAGGCTATACTCGGCGCATGAGTCCATTTAAATCGTTCCCGCCTGTTGGTAGCGAGGCTCCCGCGTTCAGCATGCGCGACGCAGCTGGCAGCGAGCACAGCACCCTTGCTGCACGCGGTAAGTGGCTCGTCCTCTACTTCTATCCAAAGGACGACACCCCTGGTTGCACCATTGAGGCCTGCGAGTTCCGTGATTCAGAGACGGCCCTGCAGGCGGCGGGGGCAATTGTCTGGGGGGTGAGCCCCGACGACCAGTCGAGCAAGGCGGCCTTCCGTGACAAGTTCTCGCTGAACTTCCCGATCCTCTCCGATCTCGACCATCAGGTCGCCGAGGCCTACGGGGTCTGGGGCGAGAAGCAGATGATGGGGAAGAGCTTCATGAGCACCCATCGCGTCACCTTCCTGATCAACCCTGCGGGGCAGGTGGCGAAGGTTTGGGAGAGCGTGACCCCAACCGGGCATGCGGCAGAGGTCCTTGCGGAGATCACCAGCCAGAGGGGATAAAAGGCGGTGCCTTTGGGGGGACGCCGGCACCGCCTTAGGCGGCGATTCTGGCAGAGATTCACGTTCCGCACAAGGAAAAGTGACCAGATTGCAACAATCCCGTTGAGCACGCTCCACGAGAGCCCCTGCTACCCTTGACCCTGCAAGCAATGACCCACGGCAACACCGAAAGGCTCACTGTGACGCTTGAAACGCAGGACTTCCTGGTCCAGCCGGTAGACGCCTCCTGGCTTCAGTGCAACATCGAGTGCCAAGAGGCCTGCCCTGTCGGCACCAACTGCCGCGGCTACCTCAATCTTGCTGCTGAGGGTCGCTTTGAAGAGGGCTACCTCCTCTCCCGCGAACCAAACCCCATTGCCGCCATGTGCTCGTATGTCTGCTCCGCGCCGTGTGAGCGCGCCTGCCGCCGCGGCGACATCGATCGACCACTCGCGATTCGCGCGATGAAGCGCTTCCTTGTGGAGTGGCACGCTGCGTCGGGCATCCCTGATGTTGCGCCAGAGATCACACCTCGTGCCGAGAGTGTCGCCGTGATCGGCGCCGGCCCTGCCGGTCTTTCGGTTGCACGCGAGCTCGCCGTGAAGGGCTACCAGGTCACCGTCTACGACAGCTTGCCGTACGGCGGCGGCACGATGCTCATCGGCGTTCCCGCCTTCCGACTTCCGCGCGAAGCGATTGAGACCGACGTGCGCCTCATTGAGCGACTCGGCGTGAAGTTCGTCTACAACACCGAGGTTGGTCGCGACATCACCTTCGAGCAGTTGCAGCAGCAGTACAACGCGATTGCCATTTGCGCCGGCGCGATGAACGCCGTCGCCCTTGACGTTCCGGGCGCCGACCTGAACGGGCTCGTCTACGGCGTGGACTTCATGAAAGATGCCAACCTCGGCAAGCCGTTGAGCGTTGGTAAAGATGTTGTTGTCATCGGTGGTGGTTATACCGCCATGGACTGCTCGCGCACGTCACTCCGTCACGGCGCCGAGCGCGTCACCATCGCCTATCGCCGCACACGATCCGAACTTGTCGTTGACGAAGAGGAGCTCGGCGAAACAGAGCGCGAGGGTGTGCGCATGGACTTCCTTGTTTCGCCACTGGAACTGATCGGCGAGAACGGCAACATCACCGGCGTGCGCATGATCAAGAATCGTCTCGGCGAGCCAGACGCTTCGGGTCGCCGCAGCCCAGTACCAATTGAAGGCTCCGAGTTCATTCTTCCCGCCGACACCGTGATTCCAGCGGTGTCGCAGGCCGCCGAGCTCGGCTTCCTTCCAGTAGAGAGCACCTTCGAAGTGGCGCGCGGTCGCGTCAAGGTTGACCCAGCCACCTACGCCACCAACATCAAGGGCGTCTGGGCCTGCGGTGACTTCGTCACTGGCCCAGCCACCATGATCGAGGCGGCGGGTCACGCCAAGAAGTGCGCCTACGCCATTGACCGCTACCTTGACGGCCAGGCCGAGATCACCGTTGACGCCAACGTGAAGATCACCAGCTCCTGGCGCCACGAGATGCCCGAGTTCTACGACCGCATCCCGCGCCAGCACATTCCTGTGCTGCCACTGGCGGCACGCCTCCCATCCGGAGACCCGGTGGAGAACTTCACCACCCAGGTCGAGCTCGGCTACGGCGCCCAGCAGGCGGTTGCCGAGAGCACCCGCTGCCTCATGTGCAACTACAACATCTGGTTTGACCCGATGCGCTGCGTCCTTTGTGGCGCCTGCGCCGACGTCTGCCCCGAGGGGGTCATCCATATGGTGGACATCAACCAGCTCAAGTCTGAGGGCGCCCTCCCTGAGCTTTCCGAGGCGTACGGCTGGGAGAACGGTGGGGCGATGCTCCTGGATGAGGAGCGCTGCATCCGCTGCGCCCTCTGCGTAAAGCGCTGTCCCTTTGACGCCATTACGATGGAGCGGTTCGAACTACAAGAGATCAGCTCGGACGGACGCCTCTATAAGGAGTCCTACCGAGATGGGCAGTTGGCCGGCGTCGCCGGCGTAGCGGGAGGGGCACAGTGAGCCTACTGGCGAGGGTCGATCAGGCGGTTCGCAGGTCGGCAGCCTGGCGCTCCATCTTCCGCAACTCCTATCCGAACGACGAGCGAAGCCGCGCCTATGCGGTGATGAACAACGTCTTCCTCCACCTCCACCCAGTGCGGGTTCGCCAGCACGCGGTGAAGTTCGCCTACACCTTCTGCCTCGGCGGCCTCTCGTTCTTCCTCTTCCTCGTCCTTACGGTGACGGGCGTCTACCTGATGTTCTTCTACGCCCCATCGGCAACGCAGGCGTACTCCGACATCCTCAGGATTCAAACGATCATTCCGTTCGGACAGATCACGCGCAACATCCACCGGTGGGGCGCGCACCTCATGGTCTTCTTCGTCTTCCTGCACATGATGCGCGTCTTCTATCACGGCGCCTACAAGCCACCACGCGAATTCAACTGGGTCGTGGGCGTCATCTTGCTCTTCCTTACGTTGATGCTCAGCTTCACCGGCTACCTCTTGCCATGGGACCAGATCGCCTACTGGGCGATCACCATCGGCTCGAACATGGCCGGCTACGCGCCGCTCTTGAACACCCCATCGAAGTTGCTCTTGCTCGGTGGCCTCGAAGTCGGGCAGAACACGCTGCTGCGCTTCTACGTGCTGCACGTGATGGTCTTCCCACTCTTGGCGGCAGTCTTCCTCGCGGTCCACTTCTGGCGGATCCGCAAGGACGGCGGCATCAGCGGACCACTGTGATCTATGAGTGACGAGCAGCGCCCAGCGAGCTCCCTGCCAGTAGATCCGTCGCGCCAGACGGAGATCGACAAGCAGCGCGTGCCGATGGCGGCGCGCCCGTACCGACTCCTCGCGCTCGTCAAGCAAGATGCCGTTGTGCGCGTTCAGAAAGAGCCGGACGACACGGTCATGACCTGGCCGCACTTGCTCACGATCGAATTCTTGTCTGCGGTAGCGATGAGCATCTTCCTGCTCCTGCTCGGCCTCTTCATTAATGCACCGCTCGAAGAGCTTGCTAACCCGAACGTCACGCCAGCAGTGGCGAAGGCGCCGTGGTACTTCTTGGGCCTCCAGGAGTTGCTCGCCTACTTCCATCCAACCGTTGCTGGTGCGCTGACGCCAGCCGCCGTGCTGGTTGGCTCGGCACTCATTCCGTATCTCGATCGCCGCAACCTGCACAGCACGAAGCCATCAGATCGCAAGCTTGAGGTCACCCTCTTCTCCGTGCTCTGGGCGCTCGGACTCACCGTGACCTTCATCGGCATCTTCTTCCGCGGCCCTGGGTACGCATTCGTCTTGCCGTGGTCGAGCGGCTTCTTCTTTAGCTTGTGATCGGAGGAACGCAGTGAGCCATTACAGCGTTGAGCCGAGCGACAAGCCGAAGGCCCTCACCGCACAAACCATCAAGGCGCTGCGCCATGAAGAGGTGCAGGGGATTTCGCGTCGCCGCCTTCTGCGAACCACGATCGGTGCAGGCTTCGGACTCTGGTTGCTCGAAGTGACCGCAGGCACCCTCGGATTTCTCTGGCCAAACCTTGAGGGTGGCTTCGGCGGCAAGATTCGAATCGGCACCCTGAAGTCGCTGGTCGACGCCAACGCCGGGCTCCCGATTGCTGAGGGCTACCCAGCCTATGTGCAAGATGCGCGTGCCTTCATCATGTTGGTGGACCCGAATCGCCAGGAGTTTGTGCCTGGCGAAGATGCAACGGGTGATGGTGCTGCAGTGAATGTTCGCGCGCTCTACCAGCGCTGCCCGCACCTTGGCTGCAAGCCGAACCCGTGCATCAAGACGTATTGGCTTGAGTGCGCCTGCCACGGCAGCCGCTACGACCGACTCGGTACCAAGGCGCAGGGGCTGGGCCCAGCCGACCGCGGCATGGACCGATTCTCGGTGTCAGTCGACGACGACGGCGTTCTCACGCTAGACACCGGCAAGATCAACCTTGGCACCGTGCCGCTTGCGATCGGCGCACCAGGGATTGAGGCGCCACGCGCCGCCACAGGGTGCACCTGATGAGCGACGAGCAGCAGCTCCCAGTACCGAGCGAGAAGGCGAGCACGCCTGTGCCGCGCCTCTCGAGCCCAAGCCAGATTCAAACCCACGGCCTCACCGCAGAGCGTGCCGCCAAGATCGTCAACCAGAGCGGCTCCTCGCGCATGGCGGCGCTCCTCGGTATCGCCATCGTCACCCTCTTTGTCATCGTCTACGCCTTCTACGACCAGGGGCTCCCCGGTGTCACCGGCTCATCGCGACTCGACGCCGCGAAGCACGAGCAGTACCTCGAGAGCGTGAAGCGCGGCTACAACTTGTACGAGGCAAACTGCGCCCGCTGCCATGGCGAGCAGGGTCAGGGCGGCATCGGACCAGTGCTGAACGATCAGGGGAAGCTGCTCGCCCACCTCACCCCGCAGTACCTCATGAATGTGCTCACCGTTGGTGGTCGCTACATCTGTGGCGACGCGAACTCACTGATGGGCGTCTGGGCTGACACGAATGGCGGCCCACTGAACTACCGCGAGATTGAAGAGCTGATTGACTGGCTGCGTGCCACCACCGACGACGTCGTCGAAGTGCGCGACCCGAAGACAGGCGAGATGATTGAAGTGACCGGCTGGCGCGATATTGCATATGCCCCAGCGGCCGATGCAACGCCCGTTCCAGCCTGCTGGAAGGATGCGTTCGCTGTCTCTCCATCACCCTCTGGTCCCGCAACCCCAACGCCATCTGGCGGCATGGGTGAGACGTACGAACTCAGCGCTGTGAACCCAGTCGCGTTTGAACAAAGCGCGCTTGAGGTCGTTGCGGGTGTCGCCTTCTCAATTCTCTTTAACAACAAGAACGAAGGTGTCCCGCACAACGTCGCGATTCACGAGGGTGATGCCGGCAACGTCGGTGCAGAAATTTGGAAGGGCGAGATCTTCCCTGGTGTTGGCACACGCACTTACACCGTTCCCGCACTCACGGCTGGCACCTATGCATTCATTTGCACCGTGCATCCAAACATGGCCGGCACGTTGACGGTGAAGTGATGAGCGGCAGCAGCGATCCACGCGCCATCGGCCCAGGAGCCGTTGCGCCGCGTCGCGTGCTCTTCGGCCTGCTCGATGCCGACGGTTGGGGTTGGGCTGGGGTGCGCTCGGTGCTCTGGACGCTCGTCATCATTTTGATGCTCGGCTACATCCCAGACCGCGCCTACTACCTGACCGTCTCGCCAACCGTTGAGCTTGGCCTCAACATGGCCTCGCTCGTGAACATCTGCCCCGCCGAGAACGAGGGGCTCCCGTGCCCAGCCCCCGCCGGCGCGCTGATCCCATGGAAGAGCGCCACCGAGGCAGACCTACCAGGCGATGGCGTTGATGGCTCGCTGCTGCAGGCTGGCGCGCACCTCTATTACATCGGCGGCACCAGCGGCACCGCAACTCGTCTGGCCACAACAAGCATCTCTGTTGCCAAGATCGATGCCGCGGGTCTAGGCACCTGGTCCGCAGGCACGCCACTCCCTGAGGCGCGCGCCCATGCAGGCGTAGCCTTCTTCGCCGGCAAGGCGTATGTGATTGGTGGCGCATCCGACACGACTCCCGCAACCACATCGGTCTACGTCGGAACACCTGATGCAACTAGCGGGTTGATCACTGCATGGGAACGACTCGACGCACTTGAGTTGCCAGCCGCACGATCAGGCGCAGCGATCACCGTTGTCTCCGACGGAATCGTGGTGCTCGGCGGCGAGGGTGCCGATCGCTCACCCACCACCGCCGTCTGGAAGGCGAAGCTCGGCGCCAGCGGCGAACTTGAGCCGTGGGCAACCTTCATGGAACTTCCGGAACCGCGCAGCTTTGCCGCCGCGGCGGTTGTTGGCGATTCGATCTACGTCTGGGGTGGCAAAGATGCGAGTGGCCCAGCCGCCGCAGCGCTTCGCGGCGACATTGCCGTTGCTCCAACGAGTGACGGCCACAGCGCACCAGTTGCAAATCCTGATCAGGGTGATGCTGAGCTCGGCACGATCTTCCGCTGGGAAGGCACGGCGGGCGATGGCAACCTGCCAACCCCACGCGACGGCGCTGCGCTGTGGAGTGCCAACGGCACCCTCTATGTCGCGGGCGGCACGATCGATGGAGTAGCAACAACAAGCGTGCTTTGGGCAGCGCCAGCCGCCGCAACGGGTATCGCCAAGTGGACCGCTGTTGAGCTGAGCAACCTCCCGGCCGACGGCGCGCGTGTCGGCGCGAGCGGCGTCGTGATCGGCGCACACGTGCTCCTACTCGGCGGTGCAGATTCCGCTGGCGCGTACAACTCGGGCGCGCTCTCCGCTGGAACCTCGCCAAAGGCCCCGGTCTTCCGTGCCGGCCTCTTCGGTCTGACGGTGCCAGGACTCGCGCTCCAAGGTGAAGTTGGTCAGCAGATCGGCTTCCTCTCCGCCGCAGGGGCGTGGACACTCAACTTCGTGATCATGCTCGGCGCTGCGGTCGCATACGGCCAGCGTGAGCGCTTCCGCGCATGGGTTGGCGCCAAGCTCGGTCGAAAGGGCGCATCCGCCCGCTAATCCGACCAGCCACCACCCTATACTTCCGCGAAACACCTGCCCGGGTGTGAAGTGGGAGGAACCATGAACACAGCAACCGCAAAGCGCCTCTTCGGCATCAATGCGTTCATCGCCTGGCTCGGCTACGGCATGGTGCAGGTAGTCAACATTTTTGAACTAGTGCCGCGGGGCACCCCATACGACCCAGGCAGCAACTTGTTTGGCGGGCATCCAGAAGGAATCGCTGGAGCCATCGGTCGCGTGTTCGACTCCCACGGGTACTTCACCACATGGTCAAACATCGTGGTGGCGATCACCCTGACGGCGCTCTACCTCAATCCAGAACGAACGGGTCGGTTCTTTAGCAGCCTTCGGAACACTGGACTACTCATGATCACGATGACGATGGTGCTCTATCACCTGCTCCTTGCAGGCTCAGCAAACCCGCAGAGTTGGTACGCGCTGACTAACCTGTTGCAGCATTACATTACGCCGGTCATCACGATCGCCGTCTGGGCCACCGCAGGACCGCGTGGCCGATTCCCGTTCAGCCATACGTTTACCGTCTTTATCATCCCGATCACGTATCTGGTCTACACGCTGGTGCACGGCGCGATTGCCTCGGTCTATCCGTATGGGTTCTTCAACGTCATCAAGTATGGATACGCATCAGTCCTGATGCTGATGGGCGGCGTCATCGTGGGTGGGTACGTAGTTGCGCTGGTCTACTACGGCGTGGAGCGACTTCGTAGCCGCTAAGCGGTGGATTGCGCCGCCAAGAGTTTGGTGAGCCGAGCGGGGTTCGAACCCGCGACCAAGGGTTTAAAAGACCCCTGCTCTACCGCTGAGCTACCGGCCCGCGCAGATTCTCCCACGGCGGGCCGCGTTACGAGCCCTGGGCGTGGGAGAATAGCCCCATGAGGCGCTCATGGACGATTGACGCAGCGACGAAGGAGTTGGCCGGGCTGCGCCCAGTCATCGCCCTCCTTCGCGACCAGCGCATCGAACTGGAGCGCATGAAAGACGACCTCCTGCGACTCCGCCGCCTCGAGCGCATGGGCGCACTGCCAGGTGGGGCCGACCAGAATCAGCTGCAGCCGGCCGACCTTGACCCCGCCCTCCGCGACGCGCTCGCTAGTAGCTCCGTACTTGAGATGCGCATTCGGGCCGCAGTCGATCAGATGCAGGCGAGCGTCGACCGAATCACTGGCCGCGGCGTGGAGCTGCGCGACATTGATCGTGGCCTCGTCGACTTTCCAGCGATCGCCTTCGGCCTTCAGTTCCTGCTCTGCTGGGAGGAGGGGGATGGCGACGAGGTGCTCTTCGCCCACAACATGGGCGACGGGTACGGCTCGCGCCTGCCAGTCGCCGAGTTCTTGCGTCGGCTCGCTGCGCAGGCAGAGGGCGAGCGGTAGTGACCGACCTCCCGCTGACGCTCACTCCTGTTGAGGCGGCGGCACTTCTCCAAGGATCCGATGCCCCTCTTCTCATTGATGTTCGTGAAGAGTCGGAGTGGAACGAGGTGCACATTCCTGGTGCACTGCTGCTTCCGCTCTCGCAGTTTGTGGCACGCCAAGAGGAGATCCCCGCAGGTCGTGCGCTGATCATGCAGTGCCGCTCGGGTGGCCGTTCGGGTCAGGCGGCGCTAGCGCTCCGCACCGCCGGTCGCACGAACGTCGCAAACCTCGCAGGTGGCATCACCGACTGGGAGGCCGCGGGGCTCCCAGTTGAATACGGGGAATAAACTGCGCATTTGACGGTTTGCCCCGCGCTGCCG
Organism: Candidatus Aquidulcis sp.; assembly: GCA_003670455.1. Lineage (GTDB taxonomy): Bacteria > Chloroflexota > Limnocylindria > Limnocylindrales > Limnocylindraceae > Limnocylindrus. The sequence continues at coordinate 10,444 of QWRK01000020.1, forward strand.
ATACTTCGCGAGCGGGGTGGAGCAGTGGCAGCTCGTCGGGCTCATAACCCGAAGGTCGGTGGTTCGAATCCATCCCCCGCAACCAACACCACATCAACCCCGTATCGGGGCACGCCCGCCTACGGCCCGTCGGCGAATTCGGCGATCTCTGCAACGCTGGTGAACGGACCGACGCGGTAGTCAAGCACGACGCCGTTTGCGTCAAGAAGCAGGGTGAGCGGCGCGGCATTCACTGGCACCTGCGCAGCAATGGCGCCATCGGCATCAATTAGCGTTGTCCAGGTTGCTCCAAGTTCTGTGGCGGTGGCTGCTGCTGGCCCAGCCGCATCCTTGTAGAGGACGCCGAGCACCGTCGCGCCCGGCGCGAAGCTCGAGGAGTAGTCAAAGAGAAGCGGAATCTCATCGCGGCAGGGGATGCACCAGCTCGCCCAGAAGTTCAGCAGGATCCGCTGATTGCCGGTCGCAACCTCTGACCACGAGGTGATGGTGGCCGCAGGGTCACTGAGTGGGTGCGCCTGGCCGATGCTCATCGTTCGGCCAAGGAGGGTGTCGCTGCTGGTAGAGGGGCCGCTACAGGCGGCGATCAGGCTCGCAGCGAGGAGTGCGACTGCGGCGCGACGGATGCGCGCCAGGCCGATCACTGCAGGATGATCGTTCCGAGCATGTTGGGATGCACGGTGCAGATGTAGACATAGGTCTTCCCCGCGGTGAGAGCGGGCACGTCGTAGGTGCGCTCATCGACGCCGTTGAAGATCTCGCCGAGGTAGACCTCTGGGCCGGTGCCCGTATCCTCGTGGATCGCAACGTTGTGCGGGATCCCTGCGTCGTAGTTCACGAATCGAATGGTGAATGGCGCACCAACCGGCACGGTGATCGATTCACTGTTGAAGGCAACGAGTTCAGCGCACATCGTGATGGTTGCATCGCCACCCTCGGCGCAGGCGGTTGGTTCGCCGCTCGGTGATGGACTCGCCTCACCGCCACCAATGATGCCCGCCTGCGAGCCGGCGAAGAAGACGAAGAGGAGGCTAAAGAGGGCGATCGCGATTGTTGGCGTCTTCCGTGGCGTTGGATTGACGAGGTGACCCGTGGCGTCGGCCTCGGCGGTGGCACGGTATTCGCGCCCTGCATCTAGGAGCCAGCCAATCAGTGCAAGTGCCGTCATGAGTGTGCCGAGGAGGGCGAACTCGAGTCCCACTGCGACACCGAAGAGCATCACGGCCGAGCCGGCGCTCACGAGGAGTGGCAGGAGAGATGGCGGCGGAAGATGGACGCCCTCAGGTGGGCCGCTCGGTGCTGTTGTTGCAGCGGCATCGTCAACGCGCAGCGCCATTGCTGAGCCTGCACCGAGCGTGTCGTATTCGCGAACGGCTTCGCGACCCCAGGCGACAAGCGACAAGACGAAGAGGATCCCCGCGACGGCGAGTGCTGGGCCACCGAGTGCTACCGAGAAGAAGAGGGCGGCGGATGCTGCCGAGATCAGGAACGGTGCGAGGCTTGGCCCTGGTAGGTGAATGCCCGATGGGACCTGCGGCTTGCGGGTCGGCATGCCGATGCGACGAGGTCCGGCGCGGCGGAAGCGCCAGAAGACCCAGCCATAGAAGGCAACAACGAGAAGAAGGACGCCGAGCGGGATGAGCTTGATGAGTGCGCTCCAGTCAGGAGCGACGAATGGTCCGAGGAGAGAGACCACCCATTCAAGCAGGGAGCGGAGAAACTCCATATCGCCGGGGATCCGTTAGCTGTCGGTGTTCATGGCGTGGATCAGGATCAGCGTCATCGTTGCCATGGCAATACCGAGGGCGAAGAGGAGCGTGGCGCCCTGCAGATCGTTCGAGACGAAGAGGTAGACAGCGCTGAGGGCCACAAAGAGGAGGCCAAATGCGTAGGCGTACTTGTTCATGGCTACTCCCACCTTTCAACTGAGGGCTGGTCGGCTGTGCTTGGGTGATTGTAGCGCCGCCCAAAAAACCACGAACTGGACGAAGATGCGGGTATGACGCAACTGCTGCTGATCCCAGCCCACGGGCCGATCCCGCCGGAGCTCTCCCTGGAGTCGCTCCTCTACTGGGCCTGGCCCCCCGTTGTCACCGTTGCGGTTGCGCTCGTTGGACTGCTCTGGGCGCGCGCGATCCGCCAGGTGGCACGCGAACATCCGGGGAACCCGTATCCGCGCCGTCGCACGATCAGCTTCGCCGCCGCGCTGGCCTTCCTTCTCCTAGCGCTGCAGTCAGGAATCGAGCGCTACGACACCACCCTCTTCTCGATGCACATGGTGCAGCACCTCATCCTGCTCTTCCCGGTGCCGATCCTGCTGCTGCAGGCGGGGCCGATGACACTGCTCCTGCGTGTCGCATCGCCGCGATGGCGCGCGCGCATCCTTGCCGTGCTGCAGAGCCGCGTCGTCGGCGTGATCAGCCACCCGCTGGTCGGTTGGACGCTGCTGATCGCGGTGATGTGGGGGACGCACCTCTCGGTCATGTTTGAAACGGCGCTCGAGGACGCGTTTATCCACAACATGGAGCACGCGCTCTATTTGAGCACCGCCCTCCTCTTCTGGGCGCCGATCTTCTCGGTTGATCCGATCCGACACCGTCTGCGCGGCGGGAGTGCGTTGGCCTATCTGATTACGCAGATGCCGCAGAACAGCTTCCTCGGCGTGGCGATCATGTTCTCCTCAACGCCGCTCTACCCGCACTATGTATCGCTGCAGCGAGCCTGGGGCCCAACGCCGCTCGAGGATCAGCAGCTCGCCGGCGCGATCATGTGGCTCGTGGGCGACGCGCTCTTCTTGGCTGCAATCTTCGTGGTCTTGGCCGCACTGGCAAAGTCTG
>QWRK01000021.1 GCA_003670455.1 Candidatus Aquidulcis sp.
CATCTTCGCCAGAGGTCTGGATCACCTGGGCGAGCTCATCACCCTTATCAAGGGTGATGGCGATGATGCCGGTGGAGCGGACCTTCTCGAACTGCTCGATCGCGGTCTTCTTAATGATTCCCTTCTTCGTGGAGAAGGCGAGGTAGCTGCCCGGCGTGAAGCCGTTGAGGATGATCGTGGCGACTGGGGTCTCGCCCGACTCCACCTGTACGCCAGGAAGGTTGACGATCGGAATCCCCTTGTTCTGTCGCGAGGCGTCTGGGATCTCGTGCACCTTGGCGCTGAAGCCACGCCCCTTGTTGGTGAAGAAGAGGGCGTAGTCGTGGGTGTTGGCAACCTGCAGGGTTGCCACCGCATCCTCTTCGCGCGTGGTCATGCCGATGACACCCTTGCCACCGCGATGCTGCTGGCGATAGGTGGTGAGTGGTTGGCGCTTGATGTAGCCACGGCCGGAGATGGTGATCACCACGTCTTCGTCGGCGATCAAGTCCTCGTCGGACATTTCACGCGTTGCATCTTGAGCGATCTTGGTGCGGCGTCGATCGGCAAACTTCTCCTTCAGTTTGGCGAACTCGTCCGAGATGATCTTGGAGATGCGAGCTGGCCGGGAGAGGATGTCTTCGAGCTCGGCGATGTACTTGATCACTTCAAGGTATTCATCCTCAATCTTCTTGCGCTCAAGGGCGGCGAGGCGCGCGAGGCGCATGTCGAGAATTGCCTGCGCCTGTAGCTCGCTGAGCTTGAAGCGCTCCATAAGCTGCGTGCGTGCAACATCGACGTCGGCTGCGGCACGGATCGTCTTGATGACCGCATCGAGATTGTCGAGCGCGATCTTGAGCCCTTCGAGGATGTGGGCGCGCTCCCGTGCCTTCTTAAGTTCGTACTCGGTACGACGGCGCACGATGATGCGGCGGTGATCGATGTGATGCTGCAGTACCGACTTCAGCGAGAGGGTCTGCGGCTGGCCGTCAACGAGGGCGAGCATGTTCATGCTGAATGCGGAGCGCAGCGGGGTGAGCTTCAACAGCTTGTTGAGCACCTTGTGTGGATTCGCATCCTTCTTTACTTCGACGTAGATGCGCATGCCGTCGCGGTCTGACTCATCGCGCAGATCGGCGATACCGTCGAGGCGCTCCTCCTTGACGAGGTCGGCGATCTTCTCAACGAGTGACGCCTTGTTTACCTGGTATGGAAGCTCGGTGATGATGATCGCCGTGCGATCGCCACGCGAGGCCTCTTCAAAGTGGGTTGCGCCGTCAACAACGACACGGCCGCGTCCGTGTGCGTACATCTGTCGCACTGCATCAATGCGCTCCGTTGCGCCGGTGAGTGGATTCTTGATGGTGTCGTAGCGGTACAGAATGCCGCCGGTTGGGAAGTCTGGCGCATTGACGTACTTGCAGAGATCATCAACGGAGAGCTCGGGGTCAGCGATCAGGGCAATGGCGGCGTCGGCGATCTCGCCAAGGTTGTGCGGCGGAATGTTCGTTGCCATGCCGACGGCGATGCCAGAGGAGCCGTTGACGAGCAGGTTCGGCAGGCGCGATGGGAGAACGCTCGGCTCTTTCTGTGTGCCGTCGTAGTTCGGCGTGAAGTCAACGGTTTCGTGATCGATGTCGGCGAGCATCTCGCCGGCGATTGCGGTGAGGCGTGCCTCGGTGTAGCGCATTGCTGCGGCGGAGTCACCGTCAACGGAACCGAAGTTTCCTTGGCCATCAACGAGCGGATGACGCATGGAGAAGTCCTGTGCGAGTCGCACAAGTGCGTCGTAGAGCGCACCGTCGCCGTGTGGGTGGTACTTACCCATCACCTCGCCGACGATCGCGGCGCACTTGCGATAGGCGGAGCCGCCAGAGAGACCCATCTCGCCCATCGTGTACAGAATGCGGCGGTGTACCGGCTTCAGGCCGTCGCGAACGTCGGGGAGCGCGCGCGCCACGATCACGCTCATCGCGTAATCGAGGTAGCTCGTGCGCATCTCATCTTCGATGCGAATCGAACGGACGCTCACTCGTGCCTCGTCGCTCATGCTCTCATCGCCTCCTATACGTCCAGGTTCTGCACTTTGTGGGCCTCAGCCTTAATGAAGTCGCGGCGTGGCTCAACGCGCTCACCCATCAGCATCTCGAAGATCTCGTTCGCCACCGCGGCATCTTCAATACGTGCCTGCAGGAAGACGCGATTATCGGGATTCATTGCCGTCTCCCAGAGCTGCTCGGCATTCATTTCGCCGAGTCCCTTGAAGCGCTGCACGCTGACGTTCTTCGTCTTGAACGAGGCGATCGCTTCGTCGCGCTCATTCTCGGTCGATGCGTACTTCGTCTCCTTGCCCGTGCTCACGCGGTAGAGCGGTGGCTGGGCAATGTAGAGGTAACCCGCCTCGATGATGGCCGGCATGTAGCGATAGAAGAAGGTGAGGAGCAGCGTTCGAATGTGCGCGCCGTCCACGTCGGCGTCGGTCATGATGATGACGCGGTGGTAGCGCAGCTTCGTAATGTCGAAGCGGCTGTTCGAATCTTCCATGCTTGAATCTTGGATGCCGGCACCGAGCGCCATGATCAACGTGCGAATGTTGTCGCTGCCGAGAATCTTGTCGATGCGCGCCTTCTCAACGTTGAGCAGCTTGCCGCGCAGCGGGAAGATCGCTTGGAAGCGTCGATCGCGTCCCTGCTTTGCAGAGCCACCGGCCGACTCACCCTCCACGATGTAGAGCTCTGACTTCGCAGGGTCGCGCTCTTGGCAGTCGGCGAGTTTGCCTGGAAGTGCGCTCCCCTCGAGCGCCCCCTTGCGCATGACGAGCTCCTTCGCCTTGCGCGCCGCTTCGCGTCCACGCGCGGCGTTGAGCGACTGGCGAATGACCTCTTTACCGTCAGAAGGATTCTCTTCAAGGAATTGCGTGAGGCCCTTGTTGACGGCGGTCTGCACGATGCCCTTGATCTCTGCGGTGCCGAGCTTTGCCTTCGTCTGACCTTCGAACTGCGGATCAACGAGTTTCACGCTAATCACTGCAGTGAGACCTTCGCGCACATCTTCACCGGTGAGGTTCGGATCGTTGTCTTTCATCGCGCCGTTCTTGCGGCCCCACTCGTTGAGTGAGCTGGTGAGTGCGGCGCGGAATCCGGTGACGTGCGTTCCGCCGTCGATGGTGTTGATGTTGTTTGCAAAGGCAAGGAGTGTCTCCGACCACGAATCACTCTGGTATTGGAATGCAACTTCAACGCTCGTCGTGCCTTCCATTCCTTCGATGTAGACAGGGCGATCGTGTGTGACCTTGCGCTTGCGATTCAGGTGTCGAACGAACGAGACGATGCCACCCTGGAAGTAGAAGGTTGCTTCGCGATCGGCGCGATCGTCAATCAGCGTCATCCAGAGACCCTTGTTGAGATACGCGGATTCACGCAGACGATTTGCGAGCGTCTCAAACGAGTACTCAGTCTCTGAGAACATTTCTGGATCGGGCAAGAATGTGGTGAGTGTTCCGCGTCGGCCAGCCGAAGGATTCCCCTTGATGACTTTGGTGCGTGGCACGCCGCGCTCGTACTCTTGTGACCAAACAAATCCGTCGCGCGCCGATTCAACGCGCAGCTTGATGCTGAGTGCGTTTACAACGGAGACGCCGACGCCGTGGAGTCCGCCAGACACTTTGTATCCGCCGCCGCCAAATTTTCCGCCGGCGTGCAACACGGTGTGCACCACTTCAAGTGCATCTTTTCCGGTGGAGTGTTTACCAACTGGAACGCCGCGACCATCGTCGGCGACCGTGATGGAATTATCTTTGTTGATGCGCACAAGGATGCGCGTTGCGTGCCCGGCCATCGCTTCGTCAACGGAGTTGTCAACGACTTCGTAGACAAGGTGATGCAAGCCGCGCTCATCGGTCGAGCCGATGTACATGCCGGGACGCTTGCGAACCGCTTCAAGTCCTTCAAGAACTTGAATGCTGGATGCGCCGTAGTCGCCAGATGCCTTCTTTGCGCGGCCACCCGTTGCGGCTACAGCACTCTTCTTTTCGGTCACTCACTCACTCCCTTGATCTGCTCTACGAGCCGATGCAGTTCTTCGTTTGAGTAGTAATCGATCACGATCTGTCCGCCCTTACCAGCAGGCTTCACGCGCACCGGAGTGCCGAGATGCCCCTCAAGATCGCGCTGCAGTGCAGCGAGCTCTTCACTTGGCAGTGCGCCAGGCTTTCGCTTCGTGGTGATTGTACCGCGCGCAGCACCGCGAACCGTTGACGCGGCCGCCTCGGCACCGCGCACCGTGACTGCATCGCGCACAAAGGTGCGCGCGAGCCACGCCTGCTCTGATTCGGGAAGGCCAACGAGCGCGCGCGCATGCCCTTCACTGAGTCGACCAGCGGCAACTTCGTTCTGCACATCAGTAGAGAGATCGAGAAGGCGCAGCGTGTTTGCAACGGTCGTGCGCGCCTTGCCGGCGATCACCGCAATCTGCTCCTGCGTCAACCCGAATTCGTCAGCGAGACGCCGATAGGCGTGCGCTGTTTCAATCGGCGACAGATCACTGCGCTGAACGTTCTCAATCAGTGCGAGCTCAAGGCGCGACTGATTACCAACCACGCGTACGACGGCGGGAATCGTGCTCTTCCCTGCGAGTTTCGAGGCGCGGAAACGTCGCTCGCCTGCAATGAGCGTGTATCCGTTCGGCCCCTCTTCAACAACAACGGGCTGCAGCACGCCGTGTTCACGGATGCTCTCGGCGAGTTGTGCCAACTCAGCGGTCGAGAACTCGGTGCGCGGCTGGTACGGGTTCGGTTTGATCTTGCTGAGCGGAATCTCGAGCGCGCCCGCACGCGTAGCGCCGACGGCACTGGCCGCCTCTGGGATCAGTGCGCCGAGGCCTCGTCCGAGTCCGGTGGTCTTCTTCGCCATGCTCCCCCCTTATTACTAGCTGGCGCCTACAGGAGTTCCGTTGAACACCCGGGCATCGAATTCCGCTGCAGCCTGTGCGTACGATTCAGCACCCGAGGTGCCTGGCGCATAACTTCGGATCGCAATCCCGTGGCTTGGCGCTTCAGCCAAGCGTACCGAACGCGGCACCCGGGCTCGATAGACCAGATCCCCGAAGTGGCTCTCCACCTCGCGCACCACGTCACTACCAAGTTTCGTGCGGGGATCGAGCATGGTCAAGAGGAGGCCATTCACCTCCAGAGCGGGATTCAGTCGCTCACGCACGAGACGAATGGTGGCCATCAGCTGGGAGAGCCCCTCGAGGGCGTAGTACTCGCACTGCACAGGAACAAGCACGCCATCAGCGATCGCGAGGGCACTCACGGTCACAAGGCCGAGCGACGGCGGGGTGTCCACAAGGATCACCTCGGCATCCCCAGCGGTGCGGAGGCCGACGGCGAGCTGGCGCTCACCGCTCTCGTCCCCCGTGGCGAGCTCAACGTCGATTCCAGCAAGATCAGCCGAGCCCGGAATGAGCATGAGGTTCGGAATTGAGGTCAGCTGCGCGAGCTCTACAGCAGGTCGACGCCCTACCAGGAGGTCGTAGGCGGTCGGCGCCCCCTCAGGAAGGGTGAATCCGAGGCCGCTGGTGAGGTTTCGCTGCGGGTCGAGGTCGACCACAAGCACGCGACGCCCTGCATGGGCGAGTTCAGCGGCGAGGTTGAGTACGGTGGTGGTCTTGCCAACCCCACCCTTCTGGTTCGCACACACGATGATCGGCGCGTGGGATCCGGCAGGGTGCTGGGTGGTGGTATTCACGCTCCTATCGTAGCAGGAGGGGGCTACGGAGGCGTTCCGGGGGCCATGTTTCACGTGGAACAACGACCATTCAATAGGGTGGTGCGTCGAGGCGCCTGCGGGGGTATCCTGAGGCCATGAATAAGCAGCTCGGCTACGTGCTCGGAATCCTGCTCGCCGCCCTCATCCAGGCGCGGCTCCTCCCTGAGCTCGATATGGAGCGCGTGATCAACCTTCCGATCGTGCTGCTGATTGTTACAGCCTCAGCTGATCGACGCACGCTCGTCCTGGTGGCCGCCACTGTGGCCGGGCTGACCATTGACACGCTCCTCCTGCGACCGCTGGGGCTAACCAGCCTCGCGATGATCGCTGGCGTGCTGGTCGCGAGCCAGATTCGAGGGGCTGGGGACGCCCTGCTGCTCAAGCGATTCACTGCGCTCCTCTTTGGGCTGGCGGCGAGCAGCGTCACGATCTTCCTGCTCAGCGGCGGAGGGACCGGGCGCCTCGGCGAAAATGTGCTCACGCTCGTTGTGAACCTGGTGGCCGGCAGCGCCCTAGCCTGGTTCGGGCAGCGCCGTCGCAGGGGCTACCAATTCGACCAATCGCTCCGCGGGTAGGGCAAGAACATGACACCTCCTCAGATTTACCCAGGCGGTGGCGGGCCAAGCGAACGCGAGGTTCGTCGACGCCGCCCTCTGCGATTCTTTGCCGCTGCACTCATCGTTCTTTTAACGTTCGGCGGGCTCGGTGGTCGCTTACTGCTCATTCAGTTTGGTGCGACAAACTCGTCGGGGGCAACCACTGAAGTCGCGCGTGGCCACCGCATTGTTGAAGAGCTCATCACGCCAGCGCGCGGTTTGGTCTTGGATCGCGGCGGACGCGTGCTCGCAAAAAACATTGCAGTGTACGCAGTGCAGATTCGACCTGGCGATCTCTCGCTCACTGTTCGCGCGCAGGTCGTCAAAACCCTCGGAGAGATTCTCAAGATGGACCCCGTGCGCATCATCACGTTGCTCGACCGCAGTACCGGCTCGCTATGGGAGCCAATTCGCATTGCAAACAATGTGAGCGAGCGCGCGGCGCGACTGATTGATGAAGAGCACGCCAGCCTGCCAGGCGTAGAGACTGTCGTTGAAGCGAGACGCGTGTATCCGTATGGAACACTCATCAGTCACATCGTTGGATACGTTGGTCGCATTGATGGAGTAGAGGCGAGCACACTCGCACCAGCCGGCTACACCGTCGTTGATTTCATTGGGCGTGCAGGAGTAGAGGCGAGCTACGAAGAGGCGCTGCGCGGCACGCCAGGCATTCGCCAAGTTGAAGTTGATGCAAAAGGCCGACTCGTGCGCATCCTTGGTGTGACGAAGCCGCCAGTGGATGGATCATCACTAACACTCACGATTGACATCGAGGCACAACAGCGCGCAACGACGGCACTGGAGTGGGGGCTCAAGAACGCTAGAACCCAAGAGGGTGTTGTCGCATCAATGAATCCTCAAAACGGCGAGATCATTGCAATGGCATCACTCCCTACGTATGACAACAACGATTTCTCTGCAGGCATCAGCAACGCGAAATATCAGAAGTACTTGGCGAATGAATTCTCACCACTGTTGAACCATACAGTTGGCTCGTACTTCCCTCCGGGGAGCACCTACAAACTTGTCACGTACTCCTGCGCACTCAACAACAATCTTGTCACGCCACTAACTCGATTCCAATCCACCGCGTATCTCGAAGTGGATGGCGAGAAGTTTTATGAGTGGAATCGTGCGGGATTTGGTGGCTCACTGACACCGTCGGAAGCGTATTCGTGGAGCTCCAATGTGGTGACATTCCAACTTGCACGACTCATCAAGATCGATCGACTCTCAACATGTGGTCGACAGTGGGGCTTCGGTGCGCCAACCGGCATTGATCTGCCGAGCGAGATTTCAGGTCTCGTCCCCGACCAGGCGTGGGCACGCGCCACCATTAATCGCGGACTCTACAACGCTGAGGTGCTGCAATCTGCGCAGGGCCAAGGATATGACTTGGTCACACCGATCCAAGTGCTCAACTCGTTTGCCGCCCTTGCAAACAGCGGCACACTCTGGCGGCCGCACGTCGTACTCAGCATCACCCATGCAGACGGAACGGTTACGCCGATCACGCCAGTAGCGAATGGTGACGTTGGAATGAGAGAGTCCACCTATCGCGAGATGCGTCTCGCCGGGCGCAAGATGGCGCTGAACCCAGGGCCATCACAGGGAATCTCTCGCATGCCACTCTTCGTTTCGGCAAAGAGCGGCACCGCGCAATACGGCGTGCGTGACAGCCTTGGCCGACTGCCGTATCACAACTGGATGGGCGGATTTGTCGCCCCTACCAACGACTGGTCAAAAAACGATTCGACATTTGCCTACGTCGTCTTCATGCACGGAACGAACACCGCAGGGAATGCGGCGAAAGAGGTGACGAAGTATTACCTGCAGCTGCAGTACGACTTGAAGCGCGACTATCGCACCCCGGGGCTCTTGGCACGCGGGAACTTCTTCGGTGAATAGACTCGACTCACCACTTGGCTCCGCCCTTCGTCGTGTGGACTGGGTCGCTGCGGCCGCTGTGGGGCTCCTTGCCCTGACTGGAATCGGCATGGCCTGGCTGAATGCGCGGAGCTACGGTCAAGAACTGCTCACACCGAGCTCACTGCTTGTGCGCTCGCTGACGTGGACACTCCTCTCTATCGCTGTGTACAGCGTGACAACGCTGGTGAACTGGCGCTGGGTGCGCACCTTCGCCTGGCCACTCTACGCCGCAAACATTCTGCTGCTGATCGTCACGCTGATCTACGGCGTTGATTCAGGTGGCAACAATCGAGCGATCGCAATCTTCGGCCTCGCCATTCAATCAAGCGAGCTCAGCAAGATCCTGACGCTAGTAGCGATCTCGACGGCGCTGACCAGAGTGGACCGCGGGAGTGGCGGGCTGCAAGATCTCGTGTTGGCGGGCGCAATCGTTGCACCACCCTTCCTCCTCGTCGTGGCGCAGCCTGACCTCGGCACGGCGCTCGTCCTCATCGCAGCGCTGTTCGGCGCCCTCTACCTATCTGGCGTGGCGACGCGCTGGGTCGCCGCCCTGGCGAGCGCAGTCGCTGCCGCCGGCGTCCTGGCGTGGGTCGTGGTGCTGGCCGATTATCAGAAGGAACGCCTGCTCGCCTTCATCGATCCGAATGCTGATCCAGCTGGGCCCAAGTACCAGCTGCTGCGCTCGCTTGAGGCGATTAGGGGAGGCGGCCTCTTTGGCGCAGGGGCAGACGGCACGTCAATTCTGACCCCGCTCCCCGTTCAAGAGAGCGACTTTGTCTTTGCGGCCCTTGTCCGCGCGTTCGGCGCCGTTGGGGGCCTCTTTGTGATCGTCTTGCTTGCCATTCTGGTTTGGCGCCTCGTCTGGCACTCCTGGACCTCCCCCGACGAGTTCGGGGTGATCTTTGCCGGAGGGATGGCCACCGTCATCCTCTTCCAGACCTTTGTGAACATCGGCATGAACCTCGGCGTGGCCCCCATTACAGGGATCACCCTGCCGTTTGTGAGCTACGGCGGAGCCTCTGCCGTCTCCCTCGCCTTCGGCCTCGCCCTCGTGCAGAGCCACCGAGTACACGACGGGGGCTCATCGCCACTTATGTAACAATAAGGCGCGGTTGACGCGGGAGAGCCCTGATCGTAGACTTCCCCTCCCGCGACTGACCCGTCCGTCAGACCGCGACTCGCCCAGCAGGCGCCGCCTGTACGGCGCACAGACAGTAAGGACAGGGGAACCATGTACGCAGTCATCGAGACCGGTGGAAAGCAGTATCGAGTGGAGCTCGGCAGCGAGCTGCACGTCGAGTTGACCGGCGCTACCCCAGGGAGCGAGATCTCGTTCGACCGCATCCTTCTTGTGCGCACCGACTCCACCACGGAGATCGGCACCCCCGTTGTTGCTGGCGCAAAGGTCACCGCAACGGTGCTTGGCCAGGAGCGCGGACCAAAGACGATCAGCTTTAAGTATCGACCGAAGGCGCGTAGCCGCATCACCAAGGGGCACCGCCAGGAACTTCACCTCATCAAGGTCACCGAAGTTGCAGTGAACGGCACGAGCGCGAAGGCGCTCTACGAAGCCGGCGCCGCAGATCGCGCCAAGGCACAGGCTGCCGCAGCCGCTGTCGCCGCCGATAAGGCGAAGGCCGATGCCGCAGTTGCTGCAACGTTGAAGGTTGGCGCGCCAGCCGAAGCGACGGCTGCGAAGAAGCCTGCCGCAAAGAAGCCAGCAACCGCAAAGCCAGCAGCGAAGAGCGCCGACACGTCGGTCGCTGACGCCGAGTAACGCAGCGAACGCTGAGAGAAGGAGACCCCCATGGCACACAAAAAGGCAGGCGGAAGTGTTCGCAACGGACGCGATAGCGCTGGTCAGCGCCTTGGCGTGAAGGTTGGCGACGGCCAGAAGATCAACGCTGGCGGCATCATCGTTCGACAGCACGGCACCACCTTCGCCGCAGGACGCGGCGTTGGCCTGGGCAGCGACTACACCATCTATGCAACCGTCACCGGCACGGTGAAGTTCGACCACGCGTCGCGCACGAAGAAGCGCGTCAACGTTGTCGCTTCACCAGACGCCTAGAGAGTCGCTGATGAAGCCAGAGATTCATCCCAAGTACAACACCATCGAGATTACGTGCCTCGCATGCAGCACGAAGTTCTCGATCGGCTCGACGCGAACCAGCGAGCTCAAGACGGAAGTCTGCTCAAACTGCCACCCGTTCTTTACGGGGAAGCAGCTGATTCTCGACACGGCCGGTCAGGTCGAGCGCTTCCAGAAGCGCCTCGGTCGCTCGCGCTGATCCCCATGCGGCGCCGACTCGGCGTCGCTGCGCGAATCGCGCAGGATCGCTTTGTAGAGGTTTCACACGCACTACACGCCGTAGCTCTGAGCGCGCGCCCAACAAGTGGCGCCGCGTACGGCGGCCAGGCGCTGATCGACGGCGTGCTGATGCGCGGACCTTCACACATTGGTGTTGCACTGCGCACCGCTGACGGCGGCATCGCGGTGACGAGCGAACCGATTGCAACGGGACCCATTCGACGTCGGCTGACGCGGATCCCAGTGCTGCGCGGCGCCGTTGTGTTGTGGGAGACACTCGCACTCGGCAGTCGCTGGTTGCTGCGCAGCGCCGATGTCTCCGCTGGCGAAGAGACGCAATCAAGCAGCAGCACCGGCGCAACCATTGCCACACTCGCAATCACGATTCTGATTGCGGTGGTGATCTTCAATGTGCTTCCAGCTATCGCCGCGTCAGCAATCGTGCACGCACTCGGCTCCACAGACCTGCTCCTTGAACGAGCGATCGATGGACTCTTGCAGGTGGGGATCCTTCTTGGATACCTCGCAGCAGTTGGCCGCAGCAGCGATGTTGATCGCACCTATCGCTATCACGGCGCAGAGCATCGCGCGATTCACGCACTCGAGAACGGCGAGCCGCTGACGCGCGTCACGCTCGCACGCTGGCCAACCGCGCACCCGCGCTGTGGCACTGAGTTCCTTGTTGTGGTTATTCTTGTGAGCATCGTCACCTTCTCGTTGGTTGGACGACTTGACCCGATCCCAACGGTGATCAGTCGCATTGCAGGCATTCCAATTGTTGCTGGACTCGCGTATGAGATTCTGCGCCTCCTTGGTCGCTACCGAACCAACCCGATTGCACGCGCGTTGGCGGCCCCAGGGATTGCGGTGCAGCGCATCACCACACGCAAGCCTGATGACGGTATGCACGACATTGCGATCGTTGCGCTGACAGCGGCGATCGAGGCGGAGGGCGGCGTAGTGCCGAGCGGTTCCGAGCGACCAACCTCCCGCGCGCTGCAGTCGCTGAAGGCGGCTGGCTGATGGCTGACGTGGTACAGCTCAACGCGCGACTCGCGGCGGCGCTCAAGGCGCGCGCTGAACTTGAGGCGCAGCTGACGCTCCCCGAAGTGCTCGCCGACCACACCGCCCTTGCGCGCATTGGGCGTGAGTTGTCGCGCACCGCACCGCTCGCTGAGGCGGGTGAGGCCCTTACCTCGGCACGCCTGCGCGTGACCGATTCACGCTCACTCGAGGCGGATCCAGGGGCAGATGCGGAGATGCGCGAACTTGCCGCCACTGACCGCGTCGAGGCCGAGGCGATTGAGCGCGACATCCTAGAGCGGCTCCCAGGACTACTTCTGGAGCCGGATCCGAACGATGGCCGAGACCTGCTGATTGAAGTGCGCCCTGGTGCTGGCGGCGACGAGGCCGGCATCTTTGCCGGCGAACTTTTCCGCGCCTACCTGCGCTATGCCGAACGACAGGGGTGGAAGAGCGAAGTTGATGCGATCAGCGAAACGGGCGTTGGCGGGATTCGCGAAGGGGTGATGGAAGTTTCGGGCGATGGCGCATGGGCCGCATTCAAGTGGGAGTCGGGAGTGCATCGCATTCAGCGCGTTCCGGCAACCGAGTCAGCGGGGCGTATCCACACCAGCACTGCCACCGTCGTAGTGCTTCCAGTGGTGACCGCTGTCGACCTCGTGATTCCAGAAACTGACATTCGCATCGACGTGAAGCGTGCATCCGGCAACGGCGGGCAAGGGGTGAACACCACGGACTCCGCAGTGCGCATCACGCACATCCCGAGCGGCATCGTCGTTGAGATGCAAGACGAGCGCAGCCAGCTGCGCAACAAAGAGAAGGGGATGGCGATTCTGCGCAGCCGCATCATCGCCGCCGAAGAGGAGCGCAAGCGCGCCGCCGACTCCAAGGCGCGCAAGGCGCTGATCGGCAGTGGGGATCGCAGCGAGAAGATTCGCACCTATAACGGACCACAGAATCGCGTCACCGATCACCGCATTGGGTTCGATAAGTTTGATGTGCCCGGCATTCTCGGCGGTGACCTTGCGCCATTCCACGAAGCACTCGCCGCCGCCGAGCAGGCTGCGCGACTGGCGGAGTGATGAGCGACGAGCCAATCGCCAGTCGACCAGTCGTAGAGCGCGAGGCCGATGGCCCCGCACTGCTGCGTGAAGCAACGCTGCAACTCGAGGCGGCGGGGAGCCCAACACCGCGCCTCGATGCAGAGACACTCCTTGCAGCAATGCTCGGCACGCGTGTCACTACACTCCGCACCGCCGTGGCCGCTGGATTTCCGCTACCCCTTCCGGCGCTCATTGAACTCCCAGAGCCAGAGTCACTGAGCGATCGCCATCCGCAACTCGCAGATGCGCTGCGCATTGCACGCAGCGCTCTCGCCGCAGGCGACGCACCCGCTGCACTTGC
>QWRK01000022.1 GCA_003670455.1 Candidatus Aquidulcis sp.
GGCGCAACAGCGCGAAGAGTGGCGTGATCGTTCGACCCAGTAGGCCACCAGCGAGTGCGCCAATCAGTACGATCGGCAAGACCACGATGACTAGGTTGATCGCAGCAATAATTACTGTCCGGCCAACAGCGATCAGGTTTGCAGCCGCGCGTGCAACCTCTTTGCCGAGGTCAAATCCGCTTGTTGCGTTGCCGATTGACGAACCGATCGGGCTGATCGTCACCGAGACCGTGGTCATGGCGACCTGATCGGCGAGGGATGCGCGCTGCGCGTCGTACGACTCAATGTCGCTGCGCACTGATGTGAGCTGCGTCTGCACCGCAAGCACATCCGAAACGGTCGTCGCTCGCGACATAAGTTCAAGGAGCGCCGTCTCCGAGGCGCGCAGGTTGCGCAGGCGTGCCTCGAGGTCAACGAGCTGCATCGTCACTTCGTACGTGCTGATCTGTTCCGAAAGAACTGTGCCTTCCGCTCGCAGCGCAAGCACCGCCGCGTCAAACGATGCGGCGGGAACCCGGAACGTCACGGTGAGGTACGGGGTCGACGTATCGGTATAGCGATAGCTGCCAGATACATATCCGCCTTGGCTCTTCACCACACTCGTGAGCTTGGTAAGGCTGGTATCGACATTCTCGACCTCGAGGGTAAAGGTGCCGGTCCGAATCACATCGATGCGGTCACCAGTAATTGAGCCGTCACCTGGGAGGGCGGTTGGGACACCACCGGTGTCCCCTTTCTCCTGTGGGCTAGAGGCGCCGCCACTTGCACCAAAAAAGAGGGCTCCAAACCCGCCGCTGGCGCTAAGGGCCAGTACGAGTGCAGCCACCACGCCAATCTTTGCAGGCGTACTAAACGACGGGAGGGTGAGTGATCCGATCTTCATAGGGTGCACCTCAGCTTGGGCGTTCGCAGGGGGACGCCTCACCCCCTTAACGCTGCCTGGCGGCGCGGGGTTCCTGGGAGGCTAGAAGAGGCCGACGATCTCCCCGCCGTGCTCAAGGTCAAGGTCGATACGCTCGCCGCCAGGGGACTTGTTGAGGCCTGGCATCAGTCGCATATCGCCACAGACGGCGGTGATAAAGCCGGCGCCAGCGGCTAGGGTGACCGCCTTCACGGGAACGCGGAATCCCGTTGGTCGCCCGAGCTTGCTGGCATCGTGTGAGAGCGAATACTGCGTCTTCGCCATGCAGATCGGTAGGTGTCCGTATCCGAGCTCCTCTAGGCGCGCAAGGCGCTTCGCTGCGGCGGGGGCGATGTCTACGCCATCAGCGCCGTAGATGCGCATGGCGATCGTTTCGATCTTCTTGGCTAGTGGCATGTCGTCTGCGTAGATCGGCGCGAACTTCGCCTCGCCTGAGGTTGCCGCAGCCCACACCGCTTCAGCCAGCGTGGCCGCACCAGCGCCGCCATCGGTGAAGTGCGTAGTGACCACGGCGGCTCGAGCCCCCGCAGCGAGGGCAACGCTGCAAATCGCCTCGTGTTCGGCGGCGGTGTCTGTTGGGAACGCATTTACGGCGACCACCACCGGAATGCCGAAGGCGCGGACGTTTTCAATCTGCTTCACCAGGTTCTGCGCACCAGCCGTCACTGCCGCAACGTTCTCCGCGCTCAGCGCTGGATCGAGGGGCTTGCCGGCAACAATCTTGCCAACGCCACCATGCATCTTCAGCGCGCGCACCGTCGCCACAATCACCGCAGCATCCGGGGCGAGCCCGGAGGCGCGGCACTTGATGTCGAAGAACTTCTCTGCGCCCATATCGGCGCCAAAGCCCGCTTCGGTCACAACGATCTCACTCGTTGCGAGTGCGGCGCGGTCAGCAATGATGGAATTGTTGCCATGCGCAATGTTTGCGAACGGTCCGGTATGTACGAACGCTGGGCCGCCTTCAAGTGTTTGCAAGAGATTCGGCTTGATTGCGTCACGCAAGAGCGCGGCCATGGAGCCAGCGACTTTCAAGTCTTCGGTGGTAACGGGTTTTCCGTCAACCGTTTCGGCGACGACAATGCGGCCAAGGCGCGCGCGAAGATCGGCAAGGTCGGATGCGAGCGCAAGTACAGCCATCACTTCACTCGCAACGGTGATAACGGTTTCTGATTCACGGACGACGCCGTTCTCACGGCCACCGAGACCGATGATCGACTTGCGAATCGCGCGATCACTGATGTCAACGACGCGCGGCCAGGTGATGCTGCGGAGGTCGATGTTGAGCGCGTTGCCGTGATGCAGGTGATTGTCGAGGAATGCCGCGGCGAGGTTGTGTGCTGCGCCGATGGCGTGCACATCACCGGTGAGGTGAAGGTTGAACTCCTCCATCGGAATCACTTGGCTGTAGCCGCCACCTGCAGCGCCGCCCTTGATGCCGAAGACCGGTCCGAGACTTGGTTGTCGAATCGCGACGGCGGCGCGGTGGCCAATCTTGTTGAGGCCCTGCGCGAGTCCGACGGTGGTGGTGGTCTTCCCTTCACCGAGTGGCGTTGGGCTAATTGCGGTGACCACCACGTACTTGCCGCGCGTGCCGCCCTTCTCTAGGCGCTCGATCCCTTCAATGGAGAGCTTCGCCTTGGTACGACCGTACGGCTCGACCTCATCGTCGTGAAAGCCGAGGGCGGCCGCCACCTCGCCAATTGGCTTCGGCTTCACGCCACGTGCAATCTCCAGATCAGAAGGGAATCCCATGCCGTGAGTCTACGCTCGCCCGCGCACGAGGCGCTCGGCGGCTTCAGCTGCATGCAGTGCCAAGATCGCACTGGTCATTGGGCCCACACCACCAGGCACGGGGCTCAGGCCACCCGTGTCGCCGAGCTTCGCTTCAACGCTCGGGGCATCAACGTCACCCACGATCGTTTCGCCGCTCGGGTGAATGCCGACGTCGATCACGACCGTGCCCGGCGATACGTGCTCGCCGCGCACCAAGCCGCGAACGCCGGCGGCAACCACGAGTACGGCGGCGGTGCGGGTGACCACCCCAAGGTCGGGCGTCTTCGAGTGGGCCACCTCGACGTGTGCCCCAGCGATCTCCAAGAGATGGGCCACGGGTCGGCCAACGATGGCGCTGCGCCCCACCACAACCGCGGCTCGCCCCTCCAGTGGAATTTCATATGCCCGCAGCAGCTCCATTACCGCCGCCGCGGTGGCGGGGAGGAGCGACGCATCGTGCGTGCCCTCCGCGAGCCGCTCTGCGTTCACAACGGTAATGCCGTCAATATCTTTACTTGGCGCGATCGCCGCGGCAACAATCTCTCGCGACACGCCGGTTGGCAGTGGCGACTGCAGGATGATCCCCGCCACGTTCTGGTCTGCAGAGAGTGACGTCAGCGAGGCAAAGATCTCGGCCTCCGTTGCTGTTGCGCCAAGTTCCACACGACGTCCGACGAGTCCGGTTGCGCTGACCTGTTTGAGGAGCCGATCAACGTATAAGAGTGAATCGGGCTCGCCCGTTGCAATCACCACGGCAATCTCTGGTGCCACCCCGCGTGCGTCGGCGATTGCACGCGCTGCGATCTCGGTGGCCCGCGCCGTGATCTGCTTCGCAAACGGCTGCGCTGCGAGTCGTTGCGTCATTGCGAACTACGCCTGCGTCAAACGTTCAAGCGCTGCCACAGAGGCAGCAGTCTGATTCGCAAGCGTCGCGCGCGTTTCAGGGTCATCAATGAACGGGAGGTTCGCCTCAACATTCTCTGCTGCGCTCAAGCCAGCCGCGCGCGCGAATCGCAGCGCCACATCGAGGTCACTGGCAGCACTTATTAAGCTGCGACCAGTAAGTAGGCGCGCTGCTTCCGCAACAGCGGAAATCGCGCGAAGCGTTTGTAGTGGAACAGCTGCGGCGTGTTCGGCTGCGGCAGACATCGCACGACCGCGTGCCTCTCGCTCATGCTCCTCAACTTTTGGCAGGCGCATCGCTTGAATGAACGCGTCGTACGCCTTTGCATCGTCATCAGCAAGTGTGAGCAGCTCGCCACGAATCGTTGCCATCTGTGCAGCGGTGCGTTCCTGTAGTGCAGCGTCGGCACCATCGGGACTCTTCTTCAGCGAGAGCCCGGCCACCATCTCGACGAGCGCGGCCGCCGTTGCGCCACTCACCGCTGCGGCGGCGCCGCCGCCAGGTGCGGGTGTTGGCGCAGCGAGTGCTGCAAGGAAGTCAGCGAGGGTCTGTTGTGCGAATGACGTCATCTGCGCATCCTATCGCGAGCGCCGCGCGCGAGGGCGCGTCAGATTGGAGTTAGTCAGCCTGAAGTTCGCGCGGGCCATCGCCATGTCGGCGGGCCAGCGAGAGTGCAACGGCGAGCGAGATGATGAGCCCAGCGAGAACGCCGAGCTCCCAGAGGATTGGCTCAAGGTTGCCGCCCTCGCTCAGGATGCGCTCAGCCTGTGCGGTCACGACCAGCACGCGGCGAACGACGGCAACGAGGCCGATGATCAGGAACGGCTCAAGGATGAGCTGGGTGCGCGCAAGCGAGAGCCGCAACGTATAGAGCAGCTCCGCGATGATGAAGACGAGGAGCACGCGATCAAGAATCAGGAGCGCTGCGTCGATACCACCCTCGTGAATCCCCTCGGCAACGAGTCCAACGGTATCGGCACCAATGAGGGCGATCGCAATGACCAAGACGCCGGCAAGCGCGATATCAAGGGTGATCTCAAGGCCGTGCAGCACGCCGCGAGCGCGACCAACGATGCCGGTGAGGACCGGACCGAGGACGTGGTCCCCGGACGCTGAGTTTCGGGTCGCAGACTGTCGCTTCATGGCCCGGAGTATGGCAGGTGGCTAGGCGTGAACGAGCACGTGCTCCATCTCGGGGATCCCCGAAGCGAATGGCAGGGTCGCCCATGCATCGTCGAAGGCCTGGATGGACCAGGCGCCGGTGCGGCGCGAGAAGCTCAGCACGAGTGCGGCATCTTCGGTCTCAATCTCCCAGAGGGTGCGCGGGCCTTCGCTGGCGCTGAAGACGCCGTATTCACGGCGGAGCGCGAGGACCTGGGTCACCTTGCGGCTGATCCCCTCGAAGGCGACCGCGGTTGGGGCGCCGGTGCGCCAGTGGGCCGTCACGGCTACCGCGACTGGGCTGATCGGTTGCATTGCCATCCTGAACCTCCTCCCCTCGTGGGGGCCTGCGTTAGAACATCTGTTCGTAGTGTCATAGAACATCCGTTCTGTGTCAAGGGGGGGACCTGTGCGAGAATCGTGCTCCAACGGGGGGCGCCCAGCCCCCCAGCCACAGAAGAAGGAGCCCAACTGATGAAGGTGATCTTGACCGCCAATGTGCCCAAGCTCGGCAAGGCCGGGGATCAGAAAGAGGTCGCCGGGGGCTACGCCAAGAACTTCCTCTTTGCCAATGGCCTGGCAATCCCAGCCGTCGGCGGGGCCGCCTCCGCGGTTGCTGCAGGGATCGCCTCCCGCGCCGCAAAGCAGGATCGACAGCGCGGCGAGGCCGAGGGTTTTGCGCAGCGCATCAGTTCCACCACGCTGACCATGGGCGTCAAGGTGGGCGAGGGCGGGAAGCTCTTCGGCTCCATCACCACGAAAGAGATTGCCGAGGCGCTTGATCGCCGCGGCATCAGCGTTGAGAAGCACCAGGTCATGCTCGACGAGCCGCTGAAGCAGCTCGGCTCGTACAAGGTGCAGATCAAGGTTGCGGCACACCTCGTCGCTGAGGTGACAGTCGTCGTTGAGCCGAAGGGCTGATTACGCCCCGTCGCGTTCTACACGTCGACCTTGACGCGTTCTTCGCGTCGGTCGAGATTCGCGACAATCCGTCGCTCGCCGGCAAACCTGTTGCTGTTGGATACGGCGAAGGTTCTCGTGGCGTAATCTGCGCCGCCTCGTATGAGGCGCGTGCATTCGGCGTTGGCGCCGCAACGTCGGTGCATGTTGCGCGCGCGCGTTGCCCGAGCCTGATCTTGATCCCACCGCGCCACGATCGCTACAGCGATGTCTCGCGCGAAGTGATGGAGGTGCTCGGCGGATGGAGCCCGGTCGTTGAACAGGTCTCCGTCGACGAGGCGTATCTGGATCTGAATGGCACCGAGCAGTTACACGGCTCACTGGAAGATGCGGGCCGCGGAATTCGCGCCGCAGTCAAATCAGCAACGGGCTTAACGATTAGCGTTGGTGGTGCGTCGAGCAAGCTGGTGGCCAAGATCGCTGCAGGTGCAGAGAAGCCGAACGGCCTCACCATTGTTCCGCCAGGCAGTGAAGCCGCATGGCTTGCGCCGCGAAAGGTCGGCGTGATCCCTGGCATCGGGCCGGTTGCGCAGAGCGTCTTGCGTGAACTCGACATTCTCACCTGTGGCGATCTCGCTACCGCACCGGATGATCATCTCGTTCGCCGCTTTGGCGATCGCGGACCTGACCTGAAGTTGCTCGCGCGCGGCATTGATGACACACCAGTCGATGACGGAGGTGAACGCAAGTCGCTCGGCCGCGAGATGACGCTTGATGACGACATCGCCGACCCAGAGGCGCTCGAGACGCTGCTCTTGGGACTCGTTGAAGAGGTGTCGTATTCGCTGCGCAGCGAGGGGCTGCTTGCGCGCACCGTCACCCTTAAGTTGAAAGATGCCGAGTTCCAATCCATCACGCGTCAGGTGAAGCTTGCGCAGCCGTCAGATCTCGCTGGCCCAATCTTTGAAGCGGCGCGCGCGCTGCTTGAGAAGACGGCACGCGGCAGCGCTTATCGGCTCATTGGCGTCTCGACTTCAGACCTTGGCGAAGATGAGCAGCTCGCACTCTTTGACGGCGCAGCCCAGGCACGTGAACGCACCATCACCGCAGCCGCCGACACCATGCGCCGCAAGTACGGTGAGGATGCGATTACGCGTGCGCGGCTCCTGGAGGAAACCGAGGAGTAGACCCGCCGCTGTGCCACCCACTTGACACAGTTCCGAACAGGCGTTCTAATACCCCTATGACCCGACATGATCAGGACCGCAAAACGAGGATCCTCCAGGCAATCGCCGAGGGGATCCGTCGTTCAGGCACCCCGCCAACCGTGCGCGAGATCGCCGACCTGGTCGGGCTCGCCGCCCCCTCCGCCGTCCACCATCACCTCGAGACCCTCGAGCAGGAGGGGCTGATTGAGCGTGGTGCTGGCCTTTCGCGCTCCGTGCGCCTGACCGCCCGCGGCCGCTCCCTCCTGGAGATCGACAGCGAGCTTGAGACGACCAACCTACCGATGGCCGCCCGCGAGCTGGTCGTGGTGGGGCAGATCGCCGCCGGTGGGCCGATCGAGGCCTACGAGGAGCGCTCCGAGACGGTCGCTGTCCCTGAGTTCATGTCGACCCCTGACTCGTACCTGCTGAAGATTCGCGGCGACTCCATGATCGATGCCCAGATCGCCGATGGCGACTATGTGGTGATCAAGCCGAGCAAGGTGGCCGCCGATGGCGACATCGTGGTTGCCCAGGTCGAAGAGAACGAAGTCACCCTGAAGCAGCTCTTCCGCGAGACCGGTCGGGTGCGCCTGCAGCCCGCCAACAAGGCCTACAAGCCGATGTACTACCCGAACGTGAACGTGCAGGGTGTGCTCGTCGGCGTCCTTCGCCGCGTTCACTAGCCCTCACCTCGGCGCCGGGCGCCGACTTATCCACAGCCGAAGGGGCCCGATCCCCTCTTCGTGGAGAGATTGAGGCAGATTTGTGGGCATCCACCTAGAGCGTCAACGGCGCGGCTGAGAGAATACGAGCATGACAAGCCAACTCCCACCACAGTCCTCCGAGGCCGAAGAGTCCGTACTCGGCGCCATCCTGATCGATGGTGACGCGATTACCGAAGTCTCCGAAACACTCAAGGCATCGGACTTCTACAAGCCGGCGAACAGCAAGGTGTACGCCGCTGTTCTCTCGCTCTACGAGCAGCGCCAGCCGATTGACATCCTCACCGTCTCCGAAGAGTTGGAGCGCCGCGGTCAGATCGAAGAGATCGGCGGACGCGCTGCCCTCGCCGACTTGTGTGATCGCACGCCAACAGCGGTGCACGCCAAGCAGTACGCAAAGATCGTGGAGCGCAAAGCGGTGCTGCGCGGGCTGATTAACGCCGCCGGTCGCATTGCCTCTATTGGCTACGAAGATCCAGCCGATGCAATTGAAGCGATTGATCGCGCCGAGTCAGAACTCTTTGCGATTAGCGAGCGACGAACGGTGTCGGGCTTCACCGCACTTGAAACGCTGCTCGGCCAGGCGTATGAGCGACTTGATCATCTGCATCAGAACCGTGGGCAGCTCATGGGCCTGCGCACCGGTTTCACCGACATTGACAGCAAGACGCAAGGACTACAGGCGTCGGACTTCATTGTGCTTGCGGCGCGACCATCGGTTGGTAAGACGTCGCTTGCGCTCAACATCGCCGAGTACGCCGCGGTGCGCGAAGGGAAATCGGTTGGCGTCTTCTCACTGGAAATGAGCAAGGAGCAGTTGGTGCTTCGATTGCTGTCGAGTGTGACGAAGATTGACTCGTTCAAGTTGCGCAGCGGCTTCCTCGCCGAGATGGACTTCCCAAAGATTGCTGGTGCCATGGAGAGCCTCTCACGCGCGAAGATCTTCATCGACGACACCGCGAGCATCTCGGTGATGGAGCTGCGCACTAAGGCGCGACGACTCAAGATGGAGCACGGACTTGACCTGCTCATCGTCGACTATCTGCAGCTGATGCAGCCGGGCTCATCTGGTCGCGAATCGAACCGAGTACAAGAGGTCTCCGAAATCTCGCGCGGCCTCAAGGCGCTTGCACGTGAGCTTGGTATCCCAGTGCTCGCGCTCAGCCAGCTCTCGCGTCAGACCGAGATGCGCGGTGACTCAAAGGAGCCACGCCTTTCAGACCTGCGCGAGTCGGGAGCCATTGAGCAAGACGCTGACGTGGTGATCTTCTTGTGGCGCAAGGCGGATCGCATTGAAGAGACGGATGCGGTTGGTGAGGCGATCGACTTCAGCATCGCCAAGCACCGTAACGGGCCAACCGGCGCCGGCCAACTCTACTTCGTGAAAGACCAGACGCGCTTCGTTAACTTGGTTCGTGAGCGCAACGATGGGGCACAGGGCGGAGGCGAGAACGAGCCAGTAATGTAGCGACATGAACTTCATGTTGCTCCGACCCGGAATGCGTCGCGCCTCGTACCTCTACCTGATGGTCGGCATCATGCAGGCCTGCTACCTCCCCTTCAGCTCAATCGTCTTTCGAGATCGCGACGTCTCGTTTGAAGCGATCGGCCTCGTGGGCGCCGTCAACTCCATCCTTGCGCTCGCCGCGGCACCAATCTGGGGCCACCTCGGCGATGCCACGCTGGGTCGGGTAGCTGCGTTTCGCTTAGCGATCTTCGCCACCGCCATCGGGGTGTTTGCATTTGCGGCAGGTCCAGCCGCCGGCATTCCAGGCTCGATGCTTGCAGCATTCGCAGGCGCGGGCATCGTGCCGCTCCTCGATGCAATCGGCATGGAGCGCCTCGCAGAGGTCAAGGGAAACTGGGGAACCCTTCGTGCCGTGACAAGCGGCAGTTATGCAGCGAGCAGCCTTCTCAGCGGCGTTCTTGTTGTTGCGGGTGGCGCCGTACTTGTTGGGCCGCTGTACGCCGCAGGTGCGCTCATCGTGCTCGCAGGAACCATCGGCTTACGCATTACTCATCGGCCGCATAGTGCCGCCACCGAAGATGAACTTGAAGCGGAGCGGAGCGAGCTTGCCGGAGGGAACGCAGAGATTGCGGTTGCCGGAAATTGGCGTGATCGATTCGGTACGGTGAGTTTGGCATTCACGCAATCACCAAAGTTGCTCTCCTTCTTGCTGTTGAGCCTCCTTACCAACCTTGGCGCCGGAATCTTCTACGCCTACGGGTCGCTGCGCATCCAAGAGGTTGGCGGCGATGCAGCCGCAGTTACGCTTGCAGCGACGATCTCTGCAACTGTTGAGATTCCGTTCTTTCTCATCGGTGGTGCAGTAGCCCTTCGATTCGGTATGCGGGCCGTCTACTCCGTAGGGCTCATTGCGCTCGGTCTCTGCAGTTTTGGGTATGCATTTGACGTGTCGCCACTCGTTCTCGGCATTATCCGCGCACTCTGCGGCGTTGGATTTGCCTGCACGCTTCTCGGGAGCGTGTTGACCATTCGCGCAATCGTTCCCCTAGAACTCCAGGCAACCGGGCAGGCGCTCTTTCAGGCGGTTTCATTCGGACTCGCAGTATCGATTGCATCAATCGTTGGTGGGGTGCTTTACGGCGAGCTTGGTGCGTTGCCACTCTTTATGCTGTCGGGCGTGATCTTGATTGGTTCAGTTCCGTTCGCCTGGCGAATTCTGCGCGTGGACGCAGCTGCTGCTACTTCGTAGCACTCTCTCCCGCGCGAGCGCGCGCCGCGATTTTTCCAAGATGTCGACGGAACTCAATGGAAGCTTGATCTGGCCCAGCAATATGCAGCTCTGCTGAGAGATCAACGGGTAGTGCCTCAGGGCGCTGCGATTCCGTGATTGGCTGGTCTTGATCAAGGATGAGTCGCTGGAAGTCGGCGAGCTCAGTGTCGTTTGATGGATCCAGTCGATAGCTGCGGGCATTCCAGGTGAATGTGCGCGTCTCTTTTGCAGAGAGTGGCGATGCGGCAATAAAGAGCACAAAGCGATTCCCCTCGGGCAACTGCTGATCGAGGGTGACGGAGTACGGCAGGTGTACCGTGTAGGTCGTTGGATCGCGCTGCACCTTCGCGCCTGGTGCCACATCCCCCTTCACGCTGGTCTGCGGCTCTTCAAGTGCAATCTGGAAGCTGATCGTTGTCTCGCTGCTCTCCACCACATGGTCGGGGCTGAGTGGCTTGGCGCGGTCACCAAGAATCCCCTCGTGCACCCAGGGGAAGTGACTGAAGTCGATGAAGTTCTCAATGCGCCGCGCCGGTGAACACTGCCAGTCGTACGTGGTAATTGGAATGGTGCGCAGCGAAGGGTCACCCCACCACGGCGCCTCGGGGAGCGGATAGAGCGGCGCTGGGTTCTCCCAGCCGCCAGGGCCCGGCTCAAGGAGCACCCAGACGAGGCCGATATGTTCAATGGCGGCGTAGCGCTCGATGCGCGCGCGACGCGGAATCGCGCGGCCGTGAACGGCGGGGATGCGCTTCACCTCACCGCTCTGCCCGTAGCTCCAGCCGTGATACGGGCAGACGAGGCACGCCTCGCCGGTCGCGGGGCTCCCGTCGGGGGCGGGGCTTGTCCCAGGATCGACCCAGCCGAGCGAGAGGGCGGTGCCGCGGTGCACGCAGAGATCAGGGAAGGCGGCGACGGTGTCACCGAGTCGAGCAACGACCAGGGTCTCGCCCGAAAGGCGAACGGGGAGTGGCCGGTCGGTCAGCTCACCGCTCTGGCAGACAGGCATCCAGGCCGAGCGGAGTGCCTGGTCGAGGGCCGCCTCACCAGCGGCATCAAGGTCGTTTGGGCCTGCCTCGCCCGGGAGTGCCGCCTCGCCGAGGCCGCTCATCGCTGACCGAAGATCTCCATCATCAGCGCAATGAACCGCGGGGAGCTGGCATCAAATGCGACATCTGCGTTTGGCTCCTTGCCGCCGCGGTGGTGGGTATCAACAACGGTGCGCCCGAGGGTTAACGTGCCGGTGGTCTCCACTGCAACGTGGCAACGCTTCGTGGTGATGATGTCGGGCTCCACGAGCGCCGCAACGCAGAGCGCATCGTGCACTGGCGCCGACTCTGGAACATCCATCTTCTGGCTGCTCTCGTAACTGCCAATGCGTCGCTTGATGACCGTCTCGGTCGCCATGCCTGCTGGTGTGCCGAGGGCGCCGAATGCCGCGCACTCTTTGGCAGTGACGAGCGCCTTATGCGTAGCGTCGAGCGGCACCATCAGCACATCCTTGAAGCCCGCCTCAAAGACGCTTGCAGCGGCTTCGGGATCGGCCCAGATGTTGAATTCCGCCGACGCCGAAATGTTCGGCACCTCATGGCCGCCGCCCATGATGATCAACTTCGGCACCCACTCGGCGAAGCGCGGCTCTAGCGCAACAGCTGCAGCGATGTTCGTCAGCGGCCCAATTGGCATCAGCG
>QWRK01000023.1 GCA_003670455.1 Candidatus Aquidulcis sp.
CTAAGCCAAGATACGCACATGCGCCCTTAGCTCAGCGGATAGAGCATCTGGCTTCGGACCAGAGGGTCGGGGGTTCGAGTCCCTCAGGGCGCACCAGACTTCAGCGCCGCCCACGGCGCTCTACGAAAAGGAGTAGACCCGATGGGTGCTGGCACTCCGGCGATCGCACTCCTCACCGAGCACGCTGTGCCGTTCACGCTGCATGAGTACGAGCTGGAGCCACTGAGCGGCGTGGAGCAGCACCGCGGCGAGCGCGTCGCCTATGGCGAAGCGGCTGCAGCGGCCCTCGGCATCTCACCCGATCGTCTCTATAAGACGCTGGTGCTCGCCATTGAGGGGGCGAAGGATGCGCGGCTGCTCTTTGCCCTTGCGGTGGTGCCGAGCAGCGGTGAGCTCTCTGAAAAAGGGGTGGCTGCAGCGCTCGGCGCGAAACGAGCGGCGCTCGCAGATGCCGAGAGCGTGCACCGCGTCACCGGCTACGTGCCAGGGGGCGTGAGCCCACTCGGCTCAAAACGACCGGTGCCACTGCTGCTCGATTCCAGTGCGAGCGTGCACGCTACGATCGTTGTCTCAGCGGGGCAGCGGGGTCGGTCGATTGAGCTCTCACCCGCAGATCTCCTGCGAATTGGAGGGGGCGTTATGGCACCGATCGGCGTCGCACGATGATTCGCAGCGCGCGGCATCCGCACCTTGCTCCGGCATCAACGCCAGAGAGCTATCCACAAATTCCTGAGTACCTGCAGTCGTCCGCGATCACCCTTGGTGTTGATGGCGTTTCGGTGACCCTGCTGCCCGATGCCGGCCTTCGTGTTGGTAGCGTGGTGGTAGCCGGTCGCGAGCTGCTCGTGCGCGAGAACGGCCACCCCGCAACGTGGGGGATCTTTCCCATGGCTCCGTGGGCCGGGCGCATGGCGAACGCCACCTTCACCGATCTCGCGGGCACCACACACCAGTTCCCACCAACATGGGGCGATCACGCCTTTCACGGACGCCTCTATCAAAGCAGTGCCAACGAGCAGAGCATCTCGGGTGATGGCACATCGGCGGTGATGTACGCGCCGCTTGATCGCGCTGCTGGTTGGCCGCTCAACGCGCGCGCCGAAGTGTCTGCGGCGCTTTCTGGTAACGCCACTGCGGGTGCACTCACGATCACGCTGACGATTACCGCTGAGGTCGAGCAGCTTGTCACCGCTGGGTGGCACCCCTGCTTCCGTCGCTTCTTGCTCGACGCGAATCTGCGTAGCGAGATCGGCACAGAGGGGGTGCTCTCGTTCGCACCAAGCGGCGTGCTGGCGCGCGATGCGGCGATGCCTGGCTTGCATCTTGTTGACGCGGTGCAGCCTGCCGTTGATGGCGGCATTGCCGCTCCAGGATCAGGCGCAACGTGGGACGACCCGTTTGTGGGTGTCACCGCGCCGCCTCAGATTGCGTGGGGTGACGCGCTCACGCTGACCCTCACCGCCGGCCCAGCCGTGACGCACTGGATGGTCTACGACCCAGATGACGCCCTCTGTGTGGAGCCACAGGTAGGTCCCCCAGACGCGTTCCATCGCGGCGGTGCCATCAAGTTAAAGGCGGGGGAGAGCCTCTCTGTACCGCTCGTGCTGAGTTGGTCTGCGTAACGTAGACCTCTGACGCACTCGCTCCTCCGTGTACCCTGCAGCAATGCCAGCAGCACCACTCGGATTTGCCACTCGACACCCGCGGCTCGGCGCCGCGCTTGGCGCGCTGGCGATCTCACAATCCTCAACGCTGGCCAAACTCTCTGGCGGCTCACCTGCGGTCGTCACGCTCTTCCGCGGTGCCGTCTCCCTTCCGTTCCTCTGGTTTATTGCCCGGCGCGAAGGACATTCGGCAACGCGCCGCGATCGGCTCCTCGCCGTACTTGCTGGCGGACTCTTCGCCCTCGACCTGCAGTGCTTCCACATCTCTATTCCGTTGCTTGGCGTGGGTTTGGCCACGGTGGTGCCGAACGCACAGGTCTTCATCGTTGGCATCTATGCCGCACTTATGGGGGAGCGCACCCCGGGGCGTGCCATCGCGGCGATCCCGTTTGCCTTCCTTGGACTCCTCTTGCTCGCCCAGGTTGTGGACCCGTTTGCCGGTGCACTCAACGTGTCGGCCGGCAGCGATCCTGCCCTCGGGGTGCTCTGGGGGCTTGGTGCGGCGAGCTTCTACGGCCTCTACCTCGTGATCACGCGCCGAATCTCCTCGGGCTCCAGCGCCGTCGGCCCATTCGGCATGCTGCGTGATGCGGCGATCGGCACGATCCTCGTTTCGGGGCTCATCGCTCTTGCCGGCGGAACGCTCCTCCCGCCCGACCTCTGGCCAGGGGTCGGCTACCTCGTGCTTCTCGCCCTCATGTCGCAGGTGCTCGGCTACCCGCTGATCAACGCCTCGATCCCGCATCTGCCGAGTGTGGTGGGCTCGGTGCTCCTCTTCGTGCAGCCGCTGATGACTGTGGTCGCGGGGGTGCTGATCTTCGGCGAGATCCCAGCGCCTGGGCAGCTGCTCGGCGCGCTGATCCTCTTTACGGGGGTGCTGGTCGCCGCGCGCCGCTAGGCGGGGTTGCGCAGCGTTAAGAGTCGCGCCGAATTCTCTACGGTAATCGTCTTAATCGTTGCCGCGTTCACACCCGCCGCAGCAAGGCGTGGCAAGAAGCTCTTCTGCAGATAGGTGTAGCCGTTCCCACCGTATGAGGTGAGCTGCGAGTCGTGACAGACATCTTGGCTCAGCAAGATCTGCTTCTCGAATCCTTCGTTCAGCAGCGTGCTGAGCAGCTCAACGACCTTCGGCTCACCAGCGCGCTCGAGCGGCGTGAAGCTCATCCCTAAGAAGTCAGCCTCCACATGCGCGCCACGCCGAACAATCTCGCGCCAATGTTCGATGCGCGGATGTGAGTCGCAGTGGCCGATCACAATGCGCGCCGGGTCGAGCCCCTCATCTTCAAGAATTTCTAGTTGCGCCAGGCCAACATCGCTCTGCACCGCGTGGGTGGTGACTGACGCACCGGTGCGCAGTGCGGCACGAGCGGCGGCGCGGAAGACGCGCTCCTCTTGTGCTGTGACCCACGGCTTGTCGGTGCCGATCTCGCCGATGATTCCTGGTCGCACTGGGCCCTCGACAAACTCCTGCACGATCTCGTCGGCGAGATCGTCGATGGAGCGGCGATCAATGCGCGCTTCGGCGGGGTAGTAGGCCTGGCGGTACCAGCCGGCTCCGGCCACGATGTGCAGCCCAGTCGCCTCTGAGAGGCGGGCCAGCCGCGCCAGGTCTCGGCCGATGCCGATGGGGGTCACATCGACCAGGGTGCCGCCGCCGAGGGCCTTATAGGCGGCCAGCTCCTCGTTGATCCGTGGCTCGTCGCCGATCAGCTCCCAGTAGTCCCAGCGGTTCTCGATCCACCAGAGGCTGCACTTGGTGTGCTCGTGGGGGAGGGTGAATCCGAGGTCGCCGGGCGCTACGGGGCCGAGGACGGTTTGGACCTGACCAGGGGTGGCTCGGCTGCTCATGGGGGCATCCTACGGCCTGGGCAGCCTGCGCAACCTCTTGGCAGCACGCTTCCGAGCGTGGGATCATCGCCCTCAAGGCGCCGAGGTGGCCCGCTGGGCCTGCCCCGCCGGAATATGTGAGGTATTGACGAGATGAAGATCAAGTCGACACTCCTGGCGCTCCTTGCGGGCGCCGCCATCGTGGTCGGAGCCTGTGGTGGCTCAACCGCGAGCCCAAGCGCAAGTGCCGCAGCAGGCACGGGATGTGAGAAGGCGATCGCCGCTGGCGAGCCAACCACCACGCTGCTCGGGAAGATCTGCGCCGCTGGCGTCATCAAGATCGCAACCGATCCAGCCTATCCACCATATTCCGAGCTGAATGCATCGGGTGAATATGTTGGATTCGACTCAGACACAGCTCGTGAGACGGCCAAGCGCCTCGGCGTCACCGTTGAGTGGGTCACGCCTGACTGGGCCGCAATCACCGCCGGTAACTGGGCCGGGCGATGGGATATCTCCATCGGCTCCATGACCCAGACGGAGGAGCGCGCCCTGGTCGTTGACTTCCTCGAGCCGTACTTCTATGAGGCCGGCTACCTCATCGTTCCAACAGATTCGGCGATCACTTCGGTCGCTGACCTGGCTGGCAAGACGATCTGCGCCGGTGAGAGCACCACACACGCCACCTGGATTGAGGGCGGATTCGCCACCAGCACTGTGGTCGATGTGTTCAATCAGGCACCAGCGGGTGCCGTTCTCAAGACCTATCCAACCGACTACAACTGCATCGAGGCGTACCTCGCGGGCCGCACCGATGACTGGGACGCCATGGCACAGAGCCGTGAGTTCATTGAGAACGCAATTGCAAATTCCGATGGCAAGCTGAAGTTCCTCTCCGAGGAAGCAAACTTCGCCGGACGAATCTCGTTTGCGCTCGACAAGTCGGGCCCAGACACCGCATCGGCAATCGTTGCGATCAACGAGATCATTGCCGCGATGCATGCGGACGGTACGTTGTCGGGCTTCTCGATGACGAACTTGGGTCGCGACGTTACGAAGCCGTAACGTTTCGGTAGTAAACAGTTGGGCAGGGGAGCTGCGGGTCAAACCGCAGCTCCCCTCTCCATACCAGAGGGGGTGTCGTGCACACTGATGCCGAGCTGCTAGCCAAAGCGGTTGCCAAAGACGAGGCACGCCGTGCCGCGCGCTGGCAGCTGCGCTTTCGCCTCGGCTGGGCTGCACTCCTCGGTCTGCTCGCCGCTTTCGTCTTCCTCTCTCTCAACGTAGAAGTTGACTTCCTTACACGAGCAACCCCATTCATCATCGAGGGCATCTGGATCACCCTCGCCGTCTCCTCTGCATCAATCGTTCTAGCGACGCTCCTCGCAGCGCTCGGCGCGCTCGGGCGCCTCTCCAGCAACGCCGTCGTCAATGCCATTGCCTCGTTCTACGTGAGCTTCTTCCGCGGCACGCCGCTCATCTTGCAGTTGCTCGTGTGGTATTTGGCCCTTCCGCAGGTCGGCATCATTCTTGACCCAATCTTCTGCGCCATCGGCGCCCTCGGCATGAACTACGGCGACTTTATGACTGAGATCTTCCGTGCGGGCATCCAGGCGGTGCCGCTTGGGCAGCGTGAGGCAGCCGCCGCACTCGGCATGTCTGGTGGCACAGCCTTCCGCCGGATCATCGCCCCACAGGCGTTCCGCATCATCGTGCCGGCAATCGGCAACGACTTCGTCGCCATGTTGAAGGACTCCGCCCTCGCCTCGACCGTTGCGCTGCACGAGATTGTGTGGCGCGCTCGAAACATCGGCCAGAAGGAGTTTAAGACACTGCAGACCTTCATCATCGCCGCAATGATTTACTGGACGCTGACCATCGTCTTTACCGCGGTGCAGAATCGCATTGAGTCTCGCCTCGCTGCCGGCGACCGAAACAAGGCGGTGAAGGGATGAGCGACATGAAGAGCCTCTCAACGACACCTGCAGTGCACGCACTCCACCCGGCCGAGAAGCCAGGGGTGCTGGTCAAGCCAGGCGCTGAGCCAGTGCTGAAGGCAACCAACATCACAAAGTGGTTCGGCGAGAACCATGTGCTCCGTGGCGCCTCGATCACGGTCTGGCCGGGCGAGACTGTCTGCATCCTGGGCCGATCAGGCTCAGGGAAGAGCACCTTCCTGCGCAGCTTGAACTTCCTCGAAGATCCGACCGACGGCACCGTTGAGATTGATGGCGTGATCGTTGGTGCCGATCCATTCCACAAAGAGGGGAGCGAGCGCCAGGAGCGCATTCGCGAGGTGCGCATGCGTGCCGGCATGGTCTTCCAGGAGTTCAACCTCTTCCCACATCTGAGCGTGATCGAGAACTGCGTGGAGGCTCCGATTCACGTGAAGGGGATGGATCGAAAAGAGGCCGAGGCGATTGCCGAGAAGTATCTCGCGAAGGTCGGCTTGCTTGAGAAGCGTGATGAGTATCCATCGCGACTCTCCGGCGGACAGCGTCAGCGCGTCGCCATTGCGCGCGCACTCACGATGCAGCCGAAGGTACTCCTGTTCGATGAGCCAACCTCAGCGCTCGACCCAACGCTCGTTGGCGAGGTGCTCAAGGTGATGGCCGACCTGGCGCACGAAGGGCGCACCATGATCGTGGTCACCCACGAGATGGACTTTGCGCATGAGGCGGCCGACCGCGTCTACTACATGGATAAGGGCGAGTTCGCGGAGGTCGGACCACCAGAGCAGGTGATCGACGCGCCGAAGGATCCGCGCACCAAGGAGTTCCTCTCGCGCTTCCGCACCCTCGGCTCAAAGAAGTAGCCATGGCCGGCGGCGCACCCGACCTGCTGGTGGTTGGCGGCGGTGTCTGGGGCACCTGGACCGCGCTGCACGCTCGACGCCTCGGCGCCACCGTTCAGCTCATTGAAGAGCGCGAGCCTGGCGGCCCCAAGACCACCTCTGGCGATTACAGCCGCATCATTCGACACTCCCATGGAGAGGACGCGCTGCTCATGGGTTGGACGCAGCGCACACTTGTCGCCTGGAAGGAGTTGGGCGAAGCGGCTGGCGAGCAGATCTTTGTGGAGAGCGGCGTCGCCTGGTTCGTGTCGGGCGATGGCATCTGGGAGGCGAACTCGGAGCAGCGCATGCGTGAGGCGGGTGTGCCGTGCGAGCGCATCACCCCAGAAGAGGCGCTGCACCGCTGGCCAACGCTCGGTACCGATGGCCTGACATCTGTGCTCTATGAGCCGACTGCTGGCTTCCTGCGCGCGGGGAACGGCGTACGCGCGGCGGCGCGGATGTTTGAACGCGAGGGCGGCGTGATCGTGCGCGGTCGCGCAATGCCAGCCGCCGATGGCAGCGCGCTTGACGCCAGTGGTGCGCCGATCGCCGCCGGTGCAACGGTCTGGGCGGCGGGCCCGTGGCTTCCGGAACTCTTCCCACAGCTCGTTGGCGCCGATGCTGAGGCTTCGATCATCCCGGTGCGCCGCGATGCGATCTACTTTGATGCGCCGAACATGGGCGTTGGTGAGATGCCGACCTGGATCGACGAAGGGCTCGCCGTGTGGGGGATTCCGAACGACCAAGGCCACGGCGTGAAGGTTGGGCCAGAGTTTGACGCCGGAAACTTCGATCCGAGTAACTGGCCCGACGAGGCACACCCGACCTCGATTGCGCGAGCACGTGAGTGCGCGGTGCGCTTCCCTGCGCTGAAGAGTGCACCAATCAAAGAGACGCGCGCCTGCCAGCACGAGCGCACCAAGAGCGGCCACTACGTGCTTGATCAGCACCCAGAGAATCCTGCGATTTGGTTGGCGGGCGGCGGCTCAGGACACGGCTATAAGCAGGGGCCAATGGTGGGCGAGGTGATGGCCCGCGCGGCGCTGAACCGCAATCCGATGCAGCTGCCAGATCGACGCTTCAAGCTGCACGACCGCAGCGAGGGACCATCGAGCCCAATGGGAGAGATGGGGCTCGCCTAACTCCGTGCGCCGCTTAGCGCGGCGTGGTCTCGGAGGCGAGGAATTCGCGGACGAGCGACTGGAAGTGATGCACCCCATTCTCACGGAGCGCTGAGAAGCGCCCCGAGGTGTAGGCGCTCGACTTCAGACCTCGCTGGACCTGCTCGCAGATCACGATGTCTTCCTGCTGGATCTGGTCGCTAAAGGCGATCCCCTGCTGCATCGACTCCCAGCCTGGCCCGGTGCCTGGTGAGGCGAAGTACCACTCAAAGATTGTCAGGGTGCGGTTTGGCCCGAGGGGAATGACGAGGTTGAGCGAGAGGTTGTCGGGGTAGAGGTTCAACATCATGTTCGGGAAGCACCAGTAGTAGAGGGCGTCATCTTCACCCTCACCGCTCCGAATGAATCGGCGATCGACGCCGTGGACCTCACCCTCCTTCAGGTCGCGAATTGGTGCGAGTGACTTGGAGTAGAAGCGGTATGGCTCCACCTTGTAGGCGTCGTAGTCGAGCTCCTTGAAGAGGTCCGGGTGTGCGATGG
Source organism: Candidatus Aquidulcis sp. (assembly GCA_003670455.1). Taxonomy (GTDB): domain Bacteria; phylum Chloroflexota; class Limnocylindria; order Limnocylindrales; family Limnocylindraceae; genus Limnocylindrus. Next base: position 7,989 of record QWRK01000023.1, read on the forward strand.
GGATGTGATACCCCTCGAGGTAGTTATCGACGTACACCTTCCAGTTGCACTCCACGATGTAGTCGCGTCGCTCCACGAGCTGCATCTCGTCCATCGGGAATCCGGCGGCGGCAATCTCACTTGGGATCGCGCCGAGGACCTCTTCGAGCGGTGGTGCATCCGCACTGAGGTTGGCAAAGATGAATGGTCCGAAGACGGCGGTGCGCACTGGGATCAGGCCGAAGTCCTCTTTGCGGAACCCCTCGGTCTGATCCATCTCTGGGCAGTTCTTGAGTGCACCGTCGAGCCCATACGTCCAGCCGTGATAGCGGCACTGCAGGCTCTTGCGATTCCCCTTGCTCAGTGCCACCTGGCCCGCGCGGTGTCGGCAGACGTTGTGGAAGCCAGAGATCGTGCCGTCGAGGCCGTGCACGAGAACGATCGGCTCGTCGAGGATGTTGGCCGGCACAAAGTCGCCAGGTCGCGTGAGGTCGGCGGTGCGCGCCACGATCTGCCAGGTGCGATTGAAGATCGCGGCGCGTTCGCGCTCGTAAACCTCAGGCGAGAGGTATTCGTCGGCGGTGAGGGTGTGTGCTTCGCCGGTAGGAACGGGGAAGCGGGCCGCCTGAGGGTCGCCGTGGGTTGGAGTCGTCACGCGGCTACTCCGCGGCGGCGGCGAGTTTTGCAGCGATGGCGGCGCGTGCCGCCTGACGATCGCTGAAGTCGATTCCCTCCATGTCGCCTGGGGCGAGGCCGGCGGCCCAGCCGCGTGAGGTGCGCTTCCCGTCGGCGGCGTAGCGATCGGCAACCATCAGGTCGAAGGCCTGCACGCTCGCCTCGAGTTCGGTGTAGCGGCCGGGCGGCAACATGCTGGAGGCGGTCCCGCGCTGCTGCAGCTCGCACACATGCCAGTCCTGTCGATTCGTCATATCCCAGAAACCGTGCGCATCAGAGAAGTCGTAGTCGGGAAGCTTCAGCGTGTCGGGGTGCAGATACCAGTCACAGACGACGCGCGATCGACCAGGGCCAAGCGGCTCGATCATGTGGACCATCAGGTAGTCGGGGTGGAGCGAGAGGAGCAGGTTCGGCCAGACGGCGAAGTACTGGATGCGCTTCGCGTCGGTCTCGGTCATCCCCTTGAGCCATGGGCGCGAGTGCGATCCCTTGTCGAGCCCCATGGTGAGCGCCTCGCCGACGAGCGGCTGCCAGCCACCCTTCCACCAGCCGCGTGCCGGAATGTCTTCACCAAGGTCGTACGGCGTGAGCGCGTTCAACTGTGGGTGCACACCAGGGCAGTGGTAGCACTCGGAGTAGTTCTCGACGAGGATCTTCCAGTTCGCCGCCACGTCGTATGTCTCGCGCTGAGCGAGTCGCAGTGGAGCGAAGTCGAAGCGTGCGAACACGTCGACGAGATCGTCGAGATACGTGAGGAGCGGCTCGGCTTCCTTGTCGAGGGTGAGGAAGACGAATCCCTGCCAGGTTTCGCAGCGCAGCGGCACCAGGTCGTAGTCGCCAGGATTAAAGCGCTTCAGGTCTTCAGTGTGCTTCGCCTTCTGGAGCTTGCCGTCGGGGCCGTAGACCCAGGCGTGATACGGGCAGACGATCTTCTTCGCCTCACCGCAGTCGGGCTTGCCGTCGGCTGGCCCTTCAATAAGAGTTGCGCCGCGGTGACGGCAGGCATTGATGAAGGCATGCAGCTTGTTGTCTTCGCCGCGCGAGATGATCACCTGCTCGCCAGCGAACTCCAGTAGTCGATAGGAGCCAACGTTTGGCGTCTCCTCTTCGCGGCCAACGCAGCGCCACTCGTGGCGGAAGATCTCGGCGGCCTCCCAGTCGAAGATCGTCTGGTCGTGGAAGACGCGTGGCGGGAACATGTCGGCCTCGTCGAAGGGGCGACGCACGGCGGCGATGGCGGCCGGGTCGAGCGGGGCAGGGCGCTTCGCAACAATCATGCCGCTATGGTGCCACGCCGCGGGGCTATTTGAGCGGGGCGTTGAGGGTGTAGACCCCCCCACTGCGGTCGGTGACCGTGATGGAGACCAGCCCCTCGCGGTTGAGCGTTGCCTTACCCGTGCTCGCTGCGTCGTCGCTCAAGGCGAGGCTGCCGTACGCCCGAACGGTCGTGCCCCGGAGGGAGGGGGCGAGCTCCGTGGTGACCGTTCCTCGGGCCTCGCCGCGCCAGGCGAGGAGCGGCGCGCCGCGCCCCCGTTCCGTTTCAAACGAGAACTGCGACGGTGCCGCCATACCGAGGCCGCGGAGCCCGACGGTTGTCCCAAGGATGCGTTCGTTGCCGACGAAGCGCCCAATGCCGGCAATCTCGGCCGTGATCTCCGCGGCAAGATCGCCGCGTGCGCCCACCGACTTCGCGGTGATGACTGATGAGGTCTCTCGGTCCGTTTCGCTCACACTGCGCTCGCTCGAGAAGCTCGGCTGTCGATACCCCCGCCCGTAGCTGGTTGACGCCGCAATGGCGTAGTAGGCGAAGCAGACGAGTGCGGCTGCGGGGATTGGTCCGCCTGGTCGCCGTACTGCGAGCAGTTGCTGCAGTGGCTCCAGGATCACGGTCTTGGCGGCGCGACGGGCGAGATACTGCAAGAAAGTAGTTCCATCTGTCTCGTAGTCGGCGCGGGCGTCGGCACTCGGACGGAATGGGGTGCGCGTTAGGCGTTCGTTCAGTTGTTCTTTCATTCGACCATCCTACGCCCTTCTCGTGGTGCTACGGCTACACTCCTGCAGATGTCCACCCGAGTCGCCACCCGAGTTGTCTCCCGTGCCGCTACCGCCGATCTGGCGATCGCCGCCGCACTCTGGGGTGGCATGTATGTGGTCTCCGCTGAGACATTTGCTGCGATTCCGCCGGCAACGCTGGGTCTGCTTCGCCTCGCGATCGGCGTTGCCGCCCTGGCGACCTTCGCCGCACTTCGCAGCGAGTCACTCGGATGGGCGAAGGCACCGAAATCTGCGGTGTTGCGTGCCGGAGTCGCGGTTGCTGCGTCAATCCTTCTGCAGTTTGCTGGTACCGCACTGACCTCTGCGGTAGAAGGCTCCATCGTCACCATGGCAACGCCAGTCTTCGTCTTGATCTTTGGATGGGCGCTCGAAGGGATCCGTGTGCCGCGCCAGGCGTGGTTCGGCATCGTACTCGCGGCGATCGGCGTTGGAGCGCTGGCGCTTCGCGGCACCGGTGCTGAGGGACTCGTTGCCGACGCCAGTGCCAGCCGGCTGCTCGGTATCGCGATGCTGATTGGTGGCGGTGCTGCATGGGCGCTCTTCTCGAGCCTCGGGCGACCGATCGTTGCTGCGGTGGGCGCCCGCAACGCCGTCACGCTCAGCGCTGGACTGGCGATTCCCATGATGCTCCCGTTCGTTGTGGCAGAGCTCGCGATCGGCGGTATCGACCTCGCGGCGGCCACGACCCCAGGCACGCTGCTCGCCGTGCTCTATCTCGGCGTTGGGGCAACATCGATCGGCTGGAGCTGCTGGTACCGCGGCTATGCCGCCG
>QWRK01000024.1 GCA_003670455.1 Candidatus Aquidulcis sp.
GCAGCGGGTAGAACGGGAGACGGTGCGCACCGGCCACATAGCGACCGACCATGCCGTGATGGCTGTACTCCTCAATTTCCAGGAGTGATTCACCCGCGGCGAGCGCTGCTGGCTCCGTGCGTCGGCGAATCGCATGAAGCGAACCGACACCAGGGTTGCCGAGCCAGCTGAAGATCAACTTCTTGGCGCAGCCCGCAGCGACCATCTGGTCGTAGACAAGATCGGGTGTCATTCGCGCCAGGGTCAGATTGCGGCGCTTCTGCCGAATGATCTCGTGCCCCGCAGCGAAAGAGATGCAGTGGGTGAACCCTTCAATGGCGACGGTATCGCCATCGTGCACATGCGCGGCGATCGCCGTGCGCATATCAACGAGCTTTGAGGCGCTCAATTCGTCACCCCTGCGAGAGCTGTTAGGGGCCCGCGCATGGGCGCTGGCTCAGTGCCGTGCGGCGACTGCCGCTGCGGCCTCGCAGAAGATGCGGATTGCGGTATCCATTTCAACTTCGTTCACAACGAGTGGTGGGCTCATGCGCACGCCGCGGTCGCCACAGGTCAGCACGAGGAGCCCGCGCTCGAACGCCTCAACCTCAACCTCACCAGCGATGTCGCCATCGGTGAAGTCGACGCCGATCATGAGGCCGATGCCGCGAATGTCGGTGACATGCTTGTTGCCGGCCAGACCAGCGCGCAGCCCCTTGACTGCCTGTGCGCCGCGGTCAACCGCGTTCTGCATCAGGTTCTCATCGCGGATCACTTCCAAGGTGGCGATGGCTGCTGCCGCGGCCACTGGGTTGCCACCGAACGTTGAGCCGTGTGAGCCGGGCTTCCAGCGCATCCAATGCTCTTTGGCAATCACGGCGCCGATTGGCATTCCGGAGCCGAGGCCCTTCGCCGCAGCAACGATGTCGGGCTCGATGCCAAAGTTTTCAATCGCCCACATCTTTCCGGTTCGACCGGCGCCAGACTGCACCTCGTCAACAACGATGGCGATGCAGTACTTATCGGCGATCGCCTTCAGGCGCGGGAAGAACTCCTTATCAGGAACAACGTAGCCGCCCTCACCCTGGACCGGCTCCACCACAAATGCGGCGATCTCATCACCAGGGATGGTGCGCGCGATGATGCGCTGCTCCAATTCGTCGAGACCCTCGCTGCCAAATGGCACATGCAAGAAGCCTGGCGCGAGCGGACCGAAGTGGGCGTGATACTTCGCCTTTGAATTTGTCAGCGTGAGTGCACCGAGGGTGCGTCCGTGGAAGCCGCCGACGAAACCGACGATCCACTGGCGTCCGCTCATGTAGCGCGCCAACTTAATGGAGGCCTCAACCGCCTCGGTTCCGGAATTCTGGAGCAGGACCTTTGATGGGCCTTTCCAAGGCGCGGATGCGGCGAGTGCCGAAGCGAGCTCCTGGTAGCGCTGCTCGTAGAAGTCCGATGCGCTGTAGTGCAGGAGGCGCTGCGCCTGCTGCACGATCGCATCGACAACGCGCGGGTGGCAGTGGCCGGTGGAGTTCACGGCGATGCCGGCGCAGAAGTCGAGGAAGACGTTGCCGTCCTGATCCTCAACGCCCATGCCGAAACCGCGCACTGGTGCAAACGGATAGGCGCGGGGCAAGCTTCCGGAGACGACCGCCTGGTCGGCGGCTACCTGGGCAAGCGCCTTCGGACCTGGCACCTTGGTGACCAGGTGCGGCAGCGTGGCTGGCCAGGCTGCAGGCTTCTCGGCGATCGTCATGGTGCCCCTCCTATGAATGCTTTATATGCGGAGTGTATACGAGGGAAACCCCCGTTTAGCGGACAATTGTCTGGCTCTGCTCGCGCAGGTACTGCGGCACGTAGTAGAGACCGCCGCCGGACTTGCCAGTCGTACCCGACTTCTTCCAGCCTCCGAACGGCTGGACCATGGGCCAAGCGCCAGTCGTCGCACCCGCGCGGCGGTTTACGTAGATCACCCCGCCATCAATGGTGTCGAGGAAGGTCTGAATCTCAGCCGCATCTTCGGTGTAGCAGCCGGCGGTCAGGGCGTACTCGCTCTCGTTGGCGAGGGCGATCCCCTCTTCAAATGAGGCGACCTTCGCCACCACGACAAACGGCGTGAAGAGCTCATCCTTAAAGAGACGGTGGGTTGCCGGGAGACCGGTCACCACAGTTGGTGCGACATAGAAGCCCTTGGCGAGATCGCCATCGGTCAGCCGGCCACCGCCCACGGCGATCGAGCCGTCACGCTTCGCCTCTTCGCAGGCCTTCAGGAAGGTATCGACGGAGCGCTGGTTGATGATCGGACCAAGGAAAATGCCGCGCACCGTTGGGTCGCCCACCTTGAGCGCCTTCGTCTTCTCCACGAGGTGCTTTACAAATTCGTCATGCACCGACGCTTCGATGTAGACGCGGCTGTTTGCCGAGCACTTCTGCCCGCCGAGGCCGAACGCCGAACGGAGCACTCCTTCGGCCGCCTTCTCAAGGTCAGCCTTCTTTGAAATGATCGTTGGATTCTTTCCGCCCATTTCGACGATGACCGGCTTCGGGTAGTTCTTCGCAAATGATCGATACACCTGCATGCCAACTTCTGACGATCCGGTGAACGTGATGCCAGAGACATCAGCGTTCTCTTGTAGCTCAGCGCCAACGCTTTCGCCTGGACCCATCACCATGTTGAAGACGCCCGCAGGAATACCTGCGTCGCTTATGGCTTGCGACAGCAACACCGCTGAGAGCGGCGCGTCAGACGACGGCTTCAGTACGACCGAGTTACCCGCAACGAGTGCGGCGCCAACTGGTCCGCCCATGAGTGCGAATGGGAAGTTGAATGGGCTGATCACGGCCCACACGCCGTACGGCTTCAGAACGGTGGTCGTTTCGACCTTTGTATCACCAAGGTTCCCCATGGTGTGAACGTAGCCCTTGTTGCGCTCAACCTCACTCGCGTAGATGCGGAAGAAGTCGGCCGTCTCTTCGACGTCGCCGAGCGCCTCGAGGCGATTCTTTCCTACCTCAATGGAGAGGAGTGCGGAGTAGAGACACTGTCGCTCGCTGATCAGCTCAGCCGCCGCGCGAATTAGCGCGACGCGCTCCTGCCATGGGCGCTTTGACCAGGCTGGGTACGCCGCCTTCGCCGCAGCGATCGCCGCCTTCGCCGTGGAGCGGTCACCCTTACTAAAGGTGCCGACGACGCTGCCATCAATTGGCGACTTCTTTACAAAGGTGTCGCCCGCGGTGGACCAGGTGCCATTGATGAAGTTGCCATGTGCGCCGCCCATGAGTGCGCGAGCCTGCGCCAGGCCGGCCTCGTACCCAATATGGATCTCCTCGTTGGAGTCGTTCAGGGTGGCGTACGTGATCTTCAACTTCTCAGCCATGGGTCCATCCTTACTTGTGCGGCGCACATGCGGTGCGCCATCGCGCAGAGTCTACCGCGCGGCGGCGGCCCGGCACGAGGGGCAGCGCCCCTGGAGCGAGAGGTGGTCAAGGTCGGCGGCGTAGCCGGTGGCCCGCTCAATCGCAGCGAGGATCGGCTTCGCAGCTTCGGCATCAAGTTCCACCTCGGCGCCGCACCCCTGGCAGTGCACGTGCCCATGGGCGACCACCTCCTCTAAGTGGTAGGTCTCGCGGCCGTCGACGCCGTGGTGGTGCGTCGCAAACCCGAGCTCTTCGAGAAGATCAAGCGTGCGGTAGACCGTCGACGGGGTTGCCGATGGGTCTGCGACCCGCACGCGCTCCACCAGTTCGGCTCCGGTGGCATGTCCATCGGAGGCGGCGAGCACGTCGGCGATCAGCTGCCGCTGCTCGGTCCAGCGCTGGCCGCGCGCCTGTACCGCCGCCTGGAGGCGGGTGGCGAGCGTCCCTGTTGGTTCAGATGTAGAAGCCATCTCGGGCAGGATACGGGATGGCTTATTGCAACGTGTTGCGATAGACTCACTGGGTGACCTGGCAGCTGTTGCTGGGCTAAAGGAGGTTGAGCATGTATCCCCAGCTACACATCCCTGACGGGTTCCTCTCGCCGCAGATCTCCCTTCTGCTGTGGGTTGCCACTGCGGTCCTTATTGGGATTGCCGTGCGAAAGACGAGCCGCACCGATGTACGACTCATCGCGTCGCAACCAATCCTTATGGGGGTGCTCGGCGCGTTCATCTTCGCTGCGCAGATGTTCAACTTCCCTGTTGCGACGGGCACAAGCGGCCACCTGCTCGGCGGAGTGCTCGCCGGCTATCTGCTCGGCCCGTGGGCGGGCACGATTGTGATGGCGACGGTGATTGGCATTCAGGCACTTCTCTTCCAAGATGGCGGCCTCTTGGTGCTGGGCGCCAATATCTTCATCATGGGAGTCATCGGCACACTTGGTGGTTCGTATCTCGCTCGCGGCATTGGTGCCGTGCTCGGCGGTAGCCGTAGTGCGTCGATTCTTGGCGCGGGGGCTGCGGCCTGGCTTGCCGTTGTAGCTGCCGCTGGGTTCACCACACTACTGCTTGGCCTCTCCGGCACCACCGACATTTCAGTTGGGTTGCCCGCCATGCTCGGCGTGCATGCCCTCATCGGCATTGGCGAAGCACTCATCACCGTTGCTGCGCTGACGTTCATTGCGCAGACCGCTCCAGACATTTTGGCAGGAGTGAGCGCACCACGAAAAGCATCACCGGTACGTCGCCTGGCAACTGGCGTGGCGATCGCTGGTGTGGTGGCGACGCTTGCAAGCTTTTTCGCATCCGCTGATCCCGATGGCCTAGAGGCTGTTGCAGAAGAGCTCGGTTTCTTGGATGCAGGTCTCTCGGCACCGTTTGAGCTCTTCCCGGATTACACGATCCCAGGGCTTGATGGAACCGCATCGACAGTGGTTGCTGGCTTGCTCGGCGTCATTGTGGTGATTGGCGTGCTACTAGCCCTCGGCCGCCTCGCGCGGAGCCGCGCTAAATCGTAGCGGTGGAGCCACGCGGCGTTGGGCGTGATGCTCGTGCTGCGGTCATCACCACGCTCGCCTTTGTCACGGCCGTTGCGCTCCTGCCACCAGGCTCGTATCTGGCACTACTCCTCGCCTGGTTGTTGTTGACGTTTGCGGGTGCGCTCGTTGGTATAAGCCCAGGACACCTCGCCCGGCGTGGACTCGTTGCCTTGCCGTTCGTTGTTGCCGCCGTGCCAATCATCTTCCTTCGCAACGATGAGCTGCTCTGGGCGGGCAGCGTCGGTCCGCTCACCTTGCAGATCTCGGGTGCGGGGTTGCGCATCGCGCTGACCGCGCTGCTGAAGGCGTGGATCAGCGTTCAGGCCTCCGTTCTCCTCTTGGCGCTCGCGAGTCCCCCCTCAATTGTCACTGCCCTCCGCCGCATGCGGCTCCCCGACGTGATCAGCACAAGCGCCGGCCTCACCATTCGGTATCTCGAGCTCCTCCGTGATGAGGCTCGACGGATGCTCCGCGCGCGCACCGCACGCTCCGCCAGTCCAGTTGGCGTAGGTCGAGAGCGGATCGGCGGGACCATCGCCTGGCGCGCACGCACAACAGGGAATTTGGTGGGTTCGCTCTTCTTGCGCGCCTACTCCCGAGCGCAGCGCATCGAAGAGGCTGCCGCCTCTCGCGGGGCGACGGGCTCGCTCTCGGTTGGCACGATGCCGGTCGCTGACCCGCGCCTCACGATCAAGGTCGTTGGGGTTCTGGTCCTGGTGCTCGTCCTGACCCTCGCTGGCGCGCTGCTGCCGCGACTGTAGGCTGAACGTATGGCTGAACAACACGAGCATCCGCATACGCATCCAGGGGCAGCGCTGCCGCACAGCCATGGTCACGAGCATGCCCACGAGGCGCCGCTCACGCCAACTGGTGACGGCACCATTGCGATCTCCCATCTGCACTTCCGCTACCCCGATGGAACGGAGGCGCTGCGCGGCATCGATCTAGCCATTGCCGGCGGCGAGAAGGTTGCGCTGCTGGGACCGAATGGTGCAGGGAAGAGCACTCTGATGCTGCACCTCAACGGGATCCATCGCCCCACCCACGGCACGGTGCACGTGGCGGGGATGCAGGTGTCAAACGAGACGATTGGCCGGGTACGCGCCGAGGTGGGGCTCGTCTTTCAGGATCCCGATGACCAGCTCTTCAGCCCAACGGTGTGGGACGACGTGGCGTTTGGCCCCACACATATGGGCCTCACCCCAAGCGCAATTCACGATCGCGTTGAGGTCGCTCTTGCCGCGGTTGGCGCACTCGACTTGGCGCAACGTGCGCCGATGCGCCTCTCTATTGGTCAGCGTAAGCGTGTCGCCCTTGCCACCGTCCTCGCCATGAATCCAAGCATTTTGGTGTTTGATGAGCCGTCTGCTGGGCTCGACCCGCGCGGTCGACGTGAGCTCATTGAGCTACTGCAGTCACTCACGCAGACGCTCATTGTCAGCACGCATGACCTTGAGCTGGCGCGTGCGGCATTCCCACGCAGCATCGTGGTCGATCGCGGCGCGATCGTGGCTGACGGATTAACGAGCGAGATCTTGGCGAATCGCGAGCTGCTGCTCACCCACGGACTCGCCTAAGACTTCGCACCTTTGCCGCGCGCCGCGCGCAGCGCAGCAATTCGATCGCGCAGATCCGCCTCCGCCCCACTCCCCGACGGCGTATAGAAACGCTTCGTCGCGATCTCGCGCGGCAGATACTCCTGATCAATGTCAAATGGTTCGCCGGCCGCGTGTGGTGACTGATATGTCTTCGCCGATGCGCGCAGATGGCCAGGAACAGGAAGTTGACCGCCCGTTGCAATCTGTTCACGCGCCGCAGCGAGTGCCTCACCAGCGCGCGGCGACTTCGGCGCAGAGGCGAGATAGGTAACCGCTTGCGCGAGCGCCCAATCGCACTCCGGTGATCCGGCAAGTTCGACGACCTGTGCTGCGGCTGCGGCAAGCGGAAGTGCTGCGGGATCAGCGTTGCCAACATCCTCTGATGCGGAGACCAGCAGTCGGCGTGCAATCACGCGCGGATCTTCGCCCCCTTCAAGTGCAGTCGCGAGCCACCAGATCGCCGCGTCAGGATCGTTGCCGCGAATACTCTTGATCAGCGCGGAGGTGACGCCCGACTGGTCGTACGGCAAGCTGCGGTCTTGCGCAGCGAGGAGCACCTCACGCGGCGTGATCTCCTTGCCGTCTGTCGTCATGAGGGCCGCCATCTCTAGCAGCGTTAAGAGTCGTCGTGCATCGCCAGAGGCGTAGCCAACCAGTTGGCGGCGCGCGTCGGCATCAACCTGGACTGCGCCGTTCAAGCCGCGGGGATCCGTGAGTGCCCGGTCGAGCAACGTCTCAAGGTCGCCGCTACTGAGTGGGGCCAGGCGGAAGGTGCGCATGCGCGAGAGGAGCGCCGGCGAGATCGCACGTGGTGGTGCTTCGGTCGTCGCGCCGACCAAGATGATCGTGCCCGCCTCCACATGTGGCAGGAGGGCATCCTGCTGCGTGCGCGAGAAACGGTGCAGCTCATCAATGAAGAGCAGGGTCTGCTCGCCGTGTTCACGGCGTTCGATCGCTGCGGCCACCGCCTTGCGGACCTCGGCCACACCGTCACTCGTTGCGGAGAGGCTCGTTGGGACCGCCTTCAGGGACGCGGCGATGACGGCGGCGAGTGTCGATTTGCCACTCCCAGGTGGCCCCCAGAGCAGGAGTGAAGGCGCCTCGCCGCGCTCCAAGAGTCGTCGAAGTGGTGCACCTGGTCCAATGAGCGCGACCTGCCCCACCACCTCGTCGAGGGTCGTTGGGCGCATCCGGGCGGCGAGGGGTTGCGCGGGGGCGAGACCGCCAAGGAGCGTTGCCTTCTCTTTCATCTCACTGATCATCGCACCCTTCTCGCCGCTCTCGGGTACGCTTGATCAACTGATGCCCGATTTTTCTGAACTAGGACTTGCCCCCGAACTCCTACGAGCCGTCGCTGACGAGGGGTACACCGAACCGACCCCAATCCAGGCTCAGGCCATTCCGTACGTGTTGCAGGGGCGCGACCTACTCGGTGCGGCCCAGACCGGCACAGGAAAGACCGCCGCCTTCGTGCTGCCGATCCTGCAGCTCCTGAAGCCGATGTCCTCCTCTTCGCCAAGCCCTGCTCGCCACCCCGTCCGCGCGCTCGTCCTAACGCCGACGCGCGAACTCGCAGTGCAGATCTCCGAAAGCGCCGCAACCTACGGCCGTCACCTGCCACTGCGCAGCGGTGTCGTCTACGGCGGCGTACCGATGCCGCCGCAGCAGAAGATGCTCCTTGCGGGACTCGAGATCCTGATCGCGACGCCAGGTCGACTCCTCGACCACGCCAACTCCAAGACGGTGAACCTTTCGCAGGTCTCGATCTTGGTACTAGACGAAGCCGACCGCATGCTCGACATGGGCTTCATGCCCGACCTGAAGCGCATCCTCGCCATGATTCCAAAGCAGCGCCAGAGCCTGCTCTTCTCGGCGACCTTCTCTGAGCCGATTCGCGCCCTGGCGCAAGACTTCCTACGCGACCCAATCACCGTTGAGGTTGCGCGACGCAACCAGACGAACGAGAACGTTCGCCAGGTGATCATGGCTGTTGATGATCGACGCCGACGACAGTTGCTCAGCGACCTCCTGCGCACCAAGCCGTGGGAGCAGGCGCTCGTCTTCGTGAACCGTAAGGTTGAAGCGAATCGCCTCGGCGACTTCTTGCATCGCGACGGACACACCGTGGTAGAGATTCACGGCGACAAGGATCAGAAGCAGCGCAACCGCGCGCTTGCCGCATTCAAGGCCGGCGAGGCGCGCGTGATGGTCGCCACCGATGTTGCGGCGCGCGGCCTCGACATCGAGGCGCTCCCTGCAGTCATCAACTACGAGCTCCCCTTTGACCCCGAGGATTACGTGCATCGCATCGGCCGCACCGGTCGTGCAGGCGCACTCGGTGAGGCGGTCAGCTTCGTTGCCCCTGACGAGATGGATAAGTTGAGCCTGGTGCGCAAGCTCACAAAGGCTGGGCTCCACATGGAGATTCCGCTCGGCTACGAACCGATCTTGTTGGACTTCCCGCGAGACTTGATCGCCAAGGCACAGATGATTCGTCTGCAGCGAGGTCGCCGCTAGCTCGTCGCTCCCGCCCCAACCTGGCGAATGAACTCCATGATGCGGATCTCCAGATCGTCACGCACCTCGCGATACGCCTCTAGCTGACGCTCCTCGCTCCCCCCAACCTTTGAGGGATCTGGCAGCGACCAGTGCTCGCGCTGTCCACCATTCGGGAAGATCGGACAGGCATCGTTCGCTGCGTCACAGACGGTAATCACGTAGTCGAACGTCTCGTCGAGGAACTGGTGGAGCGTCTTGCTGGTTTGAGCCGACGCATCAATACCGATCTCGTTCAGCACGGTAAGGGCATGGGGGCGAACCAACGTCGCCTCGGTGCCGGCGCTCTCTACCTCAAAGGCGCCGCGGCCACGTGAGCGCAGCAGCGCCTCAGCGATCTGGGAGCGTGCACTGTTGTGGGTGCAGAGGAAAAGGACGCGTGTGCTGCTCATGGCTCCATTCTAGCGATGCAGATTACCGCCCGATTACCAGCGCGCTATCCTCGTGGGCATGAAGCGTCTGCGGCGGCTTTCAACCGTCCTCCTCGTTGTGCTGGCGGGCCTCACCACCCTCCCCTACCTCGTCGATGTGCCGAAGGGTGCCGATGTGGACCCCGCGACGCTCCTCGCAGTTGCCGCCGCCCCAGGCGCGCGCATCATCACCGCGGATGGGGTGCAAAGTGTTGTCGCTGAGGCGGGTGATCCGCAAGATCCTGCTCTGCTGCTCATTCACGGCTTTGGCGGGAGCACCTTCGGCTACCGCGATGTGATGGCGCCACTCGCCGCACGCGGGTGGCATGTGATTGCCATTGACCTTCCCGGGTTTGGCCTCTCCGAGAAGTCGTGGGGGCGCGACTACAGCCATAAGGCGCAGGCCACCTTCGCCCTAGCGGTCCTTGACCAGCTGACGGTTGATCGCGCCGTGGTACTCGGCCACAGCATGGGCGGCAACGTCATTAGCTGGATGCTCGCACTCGCACCAGAGCGCATCGCTGGACTTGCCTACATCGATGCCGCCGTTGTGCAGCCGAAGAGTGGTGTCAGCAGCTCGCCGTCATTTGCGAGTGTGTTGCTCGATGTGCCACCAATCCGGCGGATCGCGCGTATCGCGATTCGGAGCGCCTTCTCCCGCGAAACGTTCGCCGAACTCCTCTCGTCGGCCTTCGCTGTCAAGAGTGTGGTGAACCGATATGGGTTGGTCGATGGCTACGCCGCTTCATCGCTGCTGCGCGATTGGGATCTCGCACTCCTCGGCATCATTCGCGACGGTGCGAAGAACGCACTCCCTGACTCGCTCGCCAATCTCAGCGCGGCGGCCGGCACGCCGCCAACGTTGATCCTCTGGGGTAACGACGACAGCTGGGTTCCGCTATCAAGCGGTGAGGTGCTCCGCGCAGACCTGCCAGATGCGGCGTGGGTCGTGCTGCCAGGGATCGGCCATGTGCCATTTGAAGAGGATGCGCCAGCGTTCATTGACGCGGTCGGCGGGTGGCTCGACACGCTGCGCTGAGCGCAGAACTGCACTGGAAGTGTTGGCTGGCGCGCTAGGATTCGAACCTAGGATCCCCTGCTCCAGAGGCAGGTGCCTTACCGCTTGGCCACGCGCCAACGGTGCCGATCGTACCCCAGCGGCGCGCCACCGTCAGCCGCCGCACGCATAAAGAGGCAAGATATGCGGCATGGCTACCGCTAAACGATCAGCACCCACGCCGTCCGATCCGACGTTGGCGGGCATCTTTAGCGAGGCGCAGCGCCGCACCCTCGCCGCCTTAGCGGAGGGATTCGTCGCCGGTGGGGGCGCTGCACGTGCCGCCGCCGCGGAGACAGCGATCGCCAAGGTGGTCGACCCCGCCCTCCACGGCCAGCTGCGGTTAGTCCTCAACCTTCTGGATACAAGGATTGGCAGCCTGCTCATTGGCGGGCGCCTGGCGCGGTTCGGCACCTTGAAGGCGACGCAGCGCGACGAGTTCTTGCGCCGCTGGGTGCAGCATCCGGTGCCAATGCTCCGTAGCGGCGCCGCCGTCTTCCGCAAGCTTCTCTCCTTCATCGCCTACTCCGATGCCGACGAACCGGCCGATGATCTCGTGCGCACCCGACTGAGCGCCCTCGGCTACAACCCAACGCCAAACCCAACGACTGCCAACGTCACACAGATCACCGCGTTCGACCCAGGCACTGCGGAGCGCATCGCCGTCGACGTCTTGGTGATCGGCTCCGGCGCTGGCGGCGGAAGCATCGCACGTGACCTATCGGCCGCAGGTCGCGAAGTGCTCGTTATTGAGGCGGGTGGCCTGTACACCGAAGCAACCTTCCCAACGAAAGAACGCGACGCCTAC
>QWRK01000025.1 GCA_003670455.1 Candidatus Aquidulcis sp.
CCGGCGAACCGTGTCACGTTTGTGGTGCGGCAATTCAGCGTTCGGTCGTAGGGGGTCGCGGCACCCATGTCTGCCGTACCTGCCAGCGTCCGCCGCGCGGCACGGCTCGGGCCGTGGCGTCGCGCGCCGTGCGCGGACCCCGCTGGAGTGAGCGAGTGACCCCAGAGACGGTTGGTGCAACGCGCAGCGAGCGTGCTGCAGCACGTCGACGTTCGGCGCGCCAAGGGGAGGCGGCATGAGCATCATCACGTTGAGCGATGTTCGTCGCGAGATTGGCGCCGCCGTCATCCTCGACGAGGTGACGCTCAGCGTTGCCGCGGGGGAGCGCATCGGCCTGGTCGGCCCGAACGGGGCAGGGAAGACAACCCTCCTCAAGATGGTCGCGGGGCTTGAATCACCTGACCAGGGCCGCGTGCAGCATGCCAAGGGGCTGCGCATCAACCTCCTCGCGCAAGAGTCGGCGCAAGACCCCGAGCTACTGAACTCCGCAACACTCACGGATGCTGTCATCGGCGGTGCCGCCGAGATCGTCTCCCTCGCCGCCGCCCTTCGCGAGATGGAGCTCGATGGGCGCGCCGCCTCAACCGAATACGCCGAGGCGCGGACGAAGTTTGATGCCGCAGATGGCTATGCCCTGGAAGACCGAGTCGGTGCGGCGCTCCGAGGACTTGGCTTCCCAACGGCACGACACAGTGAGGCCCCTGCACGCCTCTCCGGAGGGGAGCAGACCCGCGTCGCCCTGGCGCGGCTGGTGATCGCCGACCCAGACCTGTTGCTTCTTGACGAGCCGACGAACCATCTCGACATTCAGGCGATCGAGTGGCTCGAAGGTGCGCTGCGCGCACGTAACGGCGCGCTCATCGTTGCCAGCCACGACCGAGCCTTCCTTGACGCGGTCATCGATCGCGTCTGGGAGGTCCGGGCCCATCACGTGACGCGCTTCCGTGGCGATTACAGCGCCTATGCGAAGCAGCGCGGTGCCGCCGATGAGGGCGACGAGCGCGACGCAGATCGTCGTGAGAAGGAGATCGCGCGCGAGCGTGAGCTTATCCAGACGTATCGAAGCCATCGGAAGTACGCAAAGATGCATGAGCATGAGCGCCGTCTGGCCGCCATTGAACCAGTGGTTCGTGAGCGGAAGGCGGCCACCCTCTCGATTGCAGCAGAAGGTGCTGGCCGAGGCCCAGCTGAACCGCTGCGGTTGAGCGAAGCATCGATCGGATACCGAGAGCCGGCGCAGGTTGAGATCACCCGTGCCCGCAGCCTCGCTCTTCGTCGCGGCGAGCGGATTGGAATCGTCGGCCCCAACGGCGCAGGTAAGTCCACACTGCTCAAGACCATCGCAGGCCTCTTGCCAGTACTCGATGGAAACGTAGAGATTGCCGGTGGTGTCGTTCCTGGCTATCTCGCCCAGGTTCGTGCTGCAGGGTTGCACGGAGCAACGGTGCTGGAAGCGTTGCGCACCGCTGTCCCCGTTGAAGTCTCCGAAGCGCGGGCGCACCTTGCAAAGTTCCTCTTCCGCGGTGATGCGGTGGGGAAGGAGGTTGCGGTGCTCTCCGGTGGTGAGCGCAGCCGGCTGGAGCTCGCCATTCTCGGCCTGATGCCCGCGAACCTGCTCCTGCTTGATGAGCCAACGAACCACCTCGATATTGATGCCTGCGAATCGCTTGAGCGATTCCTTCTTGATGGCGAGCGCACACTCCTTGTCGTCAGTCACGATCGTCGGCTGCTCGAGCGCATCTGCACATCTCTCTGGGTCGTTGAAGATGGCGTCGTCGCCGCCTTTGATGGTGGGTATACCGCGTGGCGAGAGGCGGTCGCTTCTGGTTGGACGACGAAGAGTGCTGACTCTCTCGTTGCGGGGCGGCTCGGTGCGCCAAGCGCACTCACTGCGCAGCAGACGATTCCCACCAAGTCCCAGCCGAAGGCTGCGGCGCCCGCTGCAAAGAAGAGTGCAGCGCCGAAGCCAGAGCGACTTAGTAAGGAGCAGGCGCGCCGACGTCGCTCTGCAATCGAGGCAGACCTTGAGCGACACGGACTACGCAAGGGTCACCTTGAGCTTGCGATGCTTGATCCGAATGTGATCGCTTCGTATACCGAGCTGGCAAAGGTGGCGAGCGAGCTAGCCGACGTGACTGCTGCGCTCCAGCAGGCCGAAGAGGCCTGGCTCGCTCTTGAGGGCGAGGTGGCCAAGTGAGTGGTCGACTTTCTCGCGTTGGCCTCGGAGGCCTTATTGCGTCAGGGAAGAGCAGTCTCGCGGCAGCACTTGTTGCGAGCGCCGAGCTGCACGAGTCCATCGGTGGAGCTGTGGAGCACCTTGATGTTGATGCGTTGCTGCGCTCGGCGCGTGCAAATGATGGGGCGCTCCGCGATGCGATCCTTGACGTCGTCCCTGATGCGCGTCGCGCAGATGGGAGCCTCGACAGCGCTCTCCTCGCGGCACGGGCGTTTGCCGATCCCGCAGTGATGCACCGTCTTGAGGGGCTGCAGTGGCCGATCGTTCGCGTGGCGCTCAGCGAGGCGAGCCGAGCGGCGGAGGAACGGGGCGTCCGCCTTCTCCTCGTTGAGGCGATCGCCTTGGGACGCTCTGGCCTCGCCGAGGTACTTGATGGTGTTCTCTTCCTCCAGGTTGACGAGGCGGTCCGCCGCCAGCGCTTCGTGGCCCGTGGCGGCAGCGCGGACGACTTCCAACTGCGCAACGCCGCACAGGCGGCCATTCCCGCAGAGATGACGGGGATCGGGGCGGTGCCGATCGACGGGAGTGGTCCGCTGCCAGAGAGCGTGCACGCGGCGAGCCTCGTGCTCCGCCGCCTATGCTTGCAGGGTGAATCCACCGACTGAACCCACGGCAGAACTGACCCCAACTGCTGGGCGGCCCTTCGCCCTGCGCTCCGACTTCGTCCCCACAGGCGACCAGCCAACCGCCATCGCCGAACTCGTCCAAGGGCTCACCGATGGCCTCCATCACCAGGTCCTCCTTGGAGCAACGGGTACAGGCAAGACCTTCACCATTGCCAACGTCATTCAGCAGGTACAGCGACCGACGCTCGTCCTTGCGCACAACAAGACGCTCGCCGCGCAGCTCTATGCCGAGTTGAAGGAGTTCTTCCCCGAGAACGCCGTCGAATACTTCGTCTCCTACTTCGACTACTACCAACCGGAGGCCTACCTCCCGCGCTCAGATACCTATATCGAGAAAGACTCGAGCCGCAACGATGAGATTGATCAACTCCGGCACGCAGCCACCAAGGCGCTCTTCGAGCGTCGCGACACGATCATCGTCGCCTCGGTCTCGTGCATCTACGGCCTCGGCGCGCCGGTCGATTACGGAGCCACCGTCCTCAAGGTGCGCAAGTCGGGGAAGTATCGCCGCGATGCCATCCTGCGCCACCTCGTCGACCTGCAGTACCAGCGCAACGACGCCACCCTCGGTCGCGCCAAGTTCCGTGTGCGCGGCGACACGCTCGAGGTGCAGCCCGCCGGCGAGGAGACGATCCTGCGCGTGGAGTTCTTCGGCGACGAGGTGGAGCGCATCGCCGAGGTTGATCCGCTGACGGGGGAGATCCTTGCAGAGCGCAACGAGATGACCATCTATCCAGCCACCCACTATGTGACACCGGCAGACAAGCTGGCCGAGGCAATTCGCGACATTGAGGTCGAGATGGAGGGGCGTTGTCGCGAACTAGAGGCGACGGGGAAGGTGCTTGAAGCGGCTCGTCTGCGTCAGCGCACCACCTTTGACCTCGAGATGATGCGCGAGGTTGGCTTCTGCTCAGGGATCGAGAACTATTCGCGTCACCTCTCTCGACGCGAGCCCGGCTCCCGGCCGTGGACACTGCTCGACTACTTCCCGGCGGATTGGCTCCTCGTTGTTGATGAGAGCCACATGAGCATCCCGCAGGTCGTGGGCATGTACAAGAACGACCGGTCTCGAAAAGAGATCCTTGTTGACTTTGGTTTCCGTCTCCCAAGTGCGCTCGACAATCGACCGCTGACCTTTGAGGAGTTCGAGACGAGCGTGCACCAGGCGATCTACGTTTCAGCAACGCCAGGGAGCTACGAACGAGAGCGCGCAGACAAGGTGGTGCAACAGCTGATCCGCCCAACAGGAGTTGTGGACCCCCACATCACCGTGCTCCCGACGAAGGGGCAGATTGACGATCTCCTCGAGCGCATCCAGGGTCGCGTGAAGAAGAAGGAGCGCGTGATCGTTACGACGCTCACGAAACGCATGGCCGAAGAGCTCTCGTCGTACCTTGAGGAGGCGGGGATTCGCGTGCGCTATCTCCACAGCGAGATCGATACACTTGAGCGCATTGAGATTCTGCGCGACCTGCGCCTTGGGGTCTTTGACGTGATCGTGGGGATCAACCTTCTTCGCGAAGGCATCGACCTCCCTGAGGTGACGCTGGTAGCAATCCTGGACGCCGACAAGGAGGGCTTCCTGCGTTCGGCGTGGGCGCTCATCCAAACGGTCGGGCGCGCGGCACGAAACACGGGCGGCGAGGTGGTCTTCTATGCGGACAAGATGACCGACTCCATGAAAACCGCGATCTCTGAGACGGATCGGCGTCGCGCAATCCAAGAACAGTGGAACATCGACCACGGCATCACCGCCACCACCATCTCGAAGCCGATCCGTGACCTGAACGATCGGCTCAAGAGCGTCGCCGAGAAGGCCGACACCTATGCCGGTGGAAAGCGCGGCGGTGCCCTGAGCGAGGTTGGGCGCAGTGAGATCGAGAAGCTCGTGAAGCAGCTCGAGGCGCAGATGAAGATCGCCTCCAAGGCGCTCGAGTTCGAGCGCGCGGCGGCCATTCGTGACGAGATCCGCATGCTGCGAACGGCGGTCCTTGAAGAGGATGCGGCGACGGCGATCGAGCGCGCGGCAGAGCGTGCGGCCCGCGAGGCGCAGGGTGGAAGTCGACGCGGTGCTCCCGCAAAGACGGCTCCACAGGGGATCGGCGCTGCGGCGCACACGCTCGTTGCCCCAGCGTTGGATACGGCTGCCGACTGGCTCCCAGGGCTCCGTGACGAGCACGAGGAGGAGACGGGTACGATCCCCGATGCAGGTCAGCCTCCAGCGGCTGAGGCGCCCGTACGTCGCCGCACCTGGGATCCGAGCGTGACGCCGAATGTGATCAAGCGCCGCGGCGAGCGGCCGAAGCGAAGGGGGTAGTCGTGGGACAGAACAAGATCTCCGTTCGCGGCGCCCGTGAGCACAACCTGAAGGGGATTGACCTTGACATTCCACGCGACCAGCTCGTCGTCGTCACCGGCATCTCCGGCTCAGGCAAGTCGAGCCTCGCCTTCGACACCATCTACGCCGAAGGTCAGCGTCGCTATGTCGAGAGCCTCTCTGCCTACGCACGTCAGTTCCTCGGGCAGATGGAGAAGCCCGACGTTGACTCCATTGACGGGCTCTCGCCAGCCATCTCCATTGATCAGAAGGGTTCGTCACGTAACCCGCGTTCGACCGTTGGCACGATCACCGAGATCTGGGACCACTTCCGACTTCTCTACGCGCGTGCCGGAACCCCGCACTGCCCAAAGTGTGACCGCCCGATCAGTCGCGTCTCACTTGACCAGATCGTCGAAGAGATTCTCAAGCTCCCTGACGGCACACGCATCCTCGTGCTCGGTCCGCTCCTTCGTGATCGCAAGAGCGAAGGCGAGCGCATGTACGAGGCGGCACGCAAGTCGGGGTTCAGCCGCGTGCGCGTTGATGGCGTCCAGTACGACCTTAGCGCCGACGATCTACCGAAGCTCGACAAGAAGAAGCGCCACTCCATTGAAGTCATCGTCGATCGCTTTGTTGTCCAGCACCCAGTAGACGAGAAGGGGAAGCCACTTCCGATCCCTGATCGAAGCCGGCTCGCCGACTCTGTGGAGACGGCTATCAAACTGGGCGAGGGACTCGCGATTGTTGCCCCAGCACCTGCCGAGAAGGAGAAGCCAGCCTTTGAGGAGCGACTCTTCAGCGAGAAGCTCGGTTGCGCCTACGACGGAACGGTGGTCGACGACCTGCAGCCGCGTTCGTTCAGCTTCAACTCCCCACATGGCGCGTGTGAAACCTGTACTGGGCTTGGCTTCCGCCTGGAGGTCGACGAGGAGCGTGTGATTGATCCAGAGAAGTCGGTGCTCAACGGTGGCCTGATCCCGTGGTCCCGCTCACCAGAGGGGAGCTGGTACCTGAAGGTCGTCACCGCAGCGATGAAGGCGAACAAGTGGAACCCGAAGACGCCACTGGGCGATCTCCCAAAGGGTGCACTCGACTACCTGCTGCACGCCGAGCGTGAGGATCGCTACACGGTTACGTACGAGAACTCGAGCTACACCAACACCTACAAGGCCGCGTTCGAAGGAATCATCGCGAACCTTGAGCGTCGACACAAAGAGACAGACTCTGAGCTGGTGCGCGTGGAGATCGAGCGCTACATGGTCAGCAGGCCCTGCCCCGACTGCAAGGGCCGCCGCCTGAAGCCCGAAATTCTCGCCGTCCGTGTGGACGGACGGAACATTGCCGAAGTAGCCTCCATGCCGATCGGCGAACTGGTGCCATGGATCAACGCGCTGCCGAAGGCGCTCGGTGAACGCGAACGAACGATCGCCAAGGCGGTAATCAAGGAGATCAGCGAGCGTGCCGGCTTCCTCGTTGACGTTGGCCTCGATTACCTCACAGTGGATCGCTCGGCAACCACGCTCTCTGGGGGCGAGGCGCAGCGCATTCGCTTGGCAACGCAGATCGGCTCACGGCTGGTCGGCGTCCTCTACATCCTGGATGAGCCTTCCATCGGCTTGCACCAGCGCGACAACGCGCGCCTGATCGCCACGCTCATTCGCCTGCGCGACCTCGGCAATACGGTGCTCGTGGTGGAGCATGACGAAGAGACGATTCGTACCGCCGATTGGGTCGTTGATATTGGACCCGGTGCAGGAGAGTTGGGCGGCCGCCTGATCTCGAACGGCACGTTCAAGGATCTCCTCGCGGCGAAAGACTCCATTACCGGCGCCTACCTTCGTGGTGACCGCGCAGTAGCGGTGCCGAAGACGCGCCGCAAGGGGAGCGGTAAAGCGATCACGGTTAAGGGGGCGCGCGAGCACAATCTGCGCGAGCTCGATGTTGCCTTCCCGCTCGGCGAATTCGTTGCCGTGACCGGCGTCTCTGGAAGTGGCAAGAGCACCCTCGTCACCGACATTCTGCAGAAGGCACTCGCGCGCAGGTTGCACGGAGCCAAGGAGCGGCCAGGGGCACACGATCGCATCACAGGTCTCGACGAGATCGACAAGGTGATCGAGATTGACCAGAGCCCAATCGGCCGCACGCCCCGCTCAAACCCTGCCACCTACGTTGGCCTCTTTACGCCGATCCGCGAGCTCTTCGCCGCCACACAAGAGGCACGTCTGCGCGGCTACTCAGCCGGCCGCTTCTCCTTCAACGTGAAGGGCGGTCGCTGTGAGACCTGCTCTGGCGACGGTATCTTGCAGATCGAAATGCAGTTCCTCCCCGATGTGTATGTGCCGTGTGAAACGTGCCAGGGGAAGCGCTACAACCGCGAGGCGCTCGAGGTCACCTGGAAGGGGATGACGATCGCCGATGTCCTAGAGCTGCAGGTGGAGGATGCCCTTGAACGCTTCGCCGCCGTCCCAGCGATTCGCAACCGCCTGAAGACGTTGAGCGAGGTGGGTCTCGGCTATCTGCGCCTCGGCCAAGCGGCGACGACACTCTCGGGCGGCGAGGCGCAGCGCATCAAGCTGGCTACGGAGCTCGCCCGTCGTTCAACCGGACGCACGATGTACATCCTCGACGAGCCGACCACGGGACTCCACTTCGCCGACGTCGAACGACTGCTGCACGTGCTGCACCGCCTTGTCGAAGGCGGCAACAGTGTCATCGTGATCGAGCACAACCTTGATGTGATCAAGACTGCGGACTGGGTGATTGACCTTGGGCCAGATGGCGGGAGCCGCGGTGGGGAACTTATTGCAGAGGGGACACCT
The DNA here is from genome assembly GCA_003670455.1 of Candidatus Aquidulcis sp. Classification (GTDB taxonomy): domain Bacteria; phylum Chloroflexota; class Limnocylindria; order Limnocylindrales; family Limnocylindraceae; genus Limnocylindrus. Next base: position 8,002 of record QWRK01000025.1, read on the forward strand.
GAGCAGGTTGCAAAGGTGAAGCGCAGCCATACCGGTCGCTATCTCGCCCTTGCGTTGAAGGGCGAGCCGATCCACTCGCTGGAGTAGCGATGGCTGAGCCCCAGCTCCCTCGACACGCCGATCCCTCACTTGATCAGGCTGGCCTCCGCGCGGCCCAACTCCTTGAGCGCATCCTTGATGAGCTCGTTGATGAGCGCGCCCGCGCCAGGTTCCTGCCGTACCGCGCCTGGACCACGCAGCTTCGCGACGCCCACGGTGCCGCCCTGCGCAAGGGTGTTGTTGCCGTTCGTGCCGCCCTGGGCCCAGGGGATGGCCTTGCTGATGTCGCCTCTGGCGAGGCGGTGATTGAACTCCGCGAAGCGCTCGATGAGATCCTGCGCATCTTGAATCGCCGAGAGGCACTCCGTGGTCGAGTCGGGTCGCGCGATGGCGCCTGAACGCCTCCCTGCGCCGAGTGTCCCCGACGCAATCGCAGCAGCGCTGAAGGTGCTCCCCGACGCCCCTGGTGTCTATCTCTTCTCGGATAGCGCAGGGAAGATCATCTACGTCGGCAAGGCGACACACCTTACCCAGCGTGTTCGCAGCTACTGGCAGGCGGGAGGGGAGCCGGGTGCGCATCGCATTCGCGACGCGATCGCAGAGGTTGCCACTCTCGACTGGACAGTCACCGATTCCACGAAAGAGGCGCTCCTCCTCGAGGCCACACTCGTGCGGCGGCATCTCCCCAAGTACAACATCCGTCTTCGCGACGATCGCAGCTACCCATACATTCGGGTCACCGCAGATCCGTATCCTCGCGTGGAGCGTACGCGCCGCCTCGTGCGCGATGGCTCGCGCTATTTCGGGCCGTACACCACACCAGGTTCGGTAAATGCTGCCATGGAGGCGATCAAGCGTCTCTTTCAATTTCGTACCTGCGAAATTGCGATCAAGGCGATGGAGCGTGCACTCGAGCGCCCCTGCCTGCTCTATGACTTGAAGCGCTGCCAAGGACCCTGCCTCGGAAACATTCCAGTCGCCGACTACCAGCGTGAGATCGACGGGGTACAACTCTTCCTCGGCGGTCGTTCCCGCGCCGCTATCACCATGCTTCAAACACGAATGGAGTCTGCCGCCGAGCGCGAAGCGTTTGAAGATGCCGCGCGCATTCGTGATGCGGTGCTCTCCCTGGAGACAACGTTTGACGAGCAGAAGGTGCCGACCTCAGGGCGAGCGGATGAAGATGTGCTGGGGATCGCTCGACACGGGCGCCACGTCGCCATCGCCTGCTTCCAAATCCGCGATTCAGCGCTGGTTGGCCGCGATGTGCACCGAGTGGAGGCTGGCGATTCAGGTGATGCAGAGCTTCTGGCAGGGTTTGCCGCGAGCTACTACGCGCGCGCAGGGGAGATCCCGCCGTCGATTGCGACGGCGACAGAGATGAGTGACCCGGAGATCCTTGAGTTCCTCTCGGCGCGCCGAGAGGGTCGTGTTGAGATGCGGGTGCCGCAGCGCGGCGATCGGGCGCGCATCGTGCGGCTGGCTGAGCGCAATGCAGAGGAGTGGCTCATTCGTCGCGAGGCCGAAGAGGACGCTGATCGTGAGCGTGCCGACGCTGCGCTCTCAGCACTCTCCGTCGCGCTCCACCTTGACGCCTCCCCAGCGCGTATTGAGTGCGTCGATGTGAGCACTATTCAGGGGGCATTCACCGTCTCGTCGCTGACCGTTGCGCAAGAGGGTCAGCTGGCGCCGAAGGAGTACCGCCGCTTCCGCATCAAGGGCGTGACCGGACAGGACGATTTCGCGGCGCACGCTGAAGCGCTCACGCGTCGCTTCGCCCGCTCCGTGGCGGATGGGACGCAACGAAACGGTGAGGCCGAGTCACGCGCTTGGAGCCTTCCTGATCTTCTCGTCATTGATGGTGGTCGAGGGCAAGTCTCTGCTGCGGCGGCGGTTCTCGATGCCGCAGGCTTGACGATTCCTCTGGTCGGTCTCGCCAAGGAGCGCGAAGAGCTTTGGATGCGCGACGCCTCCGCGCCGATCCTTCTCCCCGCCACCGATCCTGGGCTACGCCTCTTGCAGCGACTGCGCGACGAGGCCCATCGCTTTGCCATCGGGTATCACCGCACGTTGCGAAGCCGGGCGGCGACAGCGAGCCGGCTCGATGGCATCCGCGGGCTCGGCCCAACGAAGCGGAAGGCGCTCCTTCGTAGGTTCGGCTCAGCCGCGGGGATCGCCGCGGCGCCCGTTGAAGCGCTCACCGAGGTTCCAGGGGTAGATCAGGCTCTTGCCGCACGGATCCTGACGGCCCTCGGCGCAGATCGCGGCTGAACGGGGCTGACGCGCCCCCCTGCTAGGATTCTCCGCAATGCGTAAGTTCACCCCGTACCTGATCTTGGCTACAGCGCTTCTGGCGCTGGCTATTGACCTACTCCCAAATCTCAGCCTTCCTGCAAGCGGCACAGCTGGCGGCACACGTCCGATTGAGACCAAGCTTGGCCTCGACCTTCGTGGCGGACTTCGCGTGGAATATCAGGTGCAGCCCGTTGACGGCGTCAGCGCCACCGCTGCCGATCTCGCCACCATCCGCGACATCATCGAGCGCCGCGTCAACAGCACTGGCGTCTCTGAGCCGCTCGTACAGACGCAGGGGACCGACCGGATCGTCGTCGAGTTGCCGGGCGTCACGAATCCTGACTCCATCCGCGCCCTGCTTGGCACAACCGGTCGACTTGATCTTGTGCCGCTTCCGCGCGAGGTCTACGGCTTCTTTAACACCGCGACGGGCCAGCCTACCGACGGCGTAAAGCCGGTACCTGGTGAGGGTGAGACGCTCAGCGACACCACCCTGAAGCCGCTCTTCTCCGGCGACCAGATTGAATCATCGGCCGTACAGATTGATGAGTCCGGACGAAGGGTCGTCTCGTTCAAGCTGAAGTCGGAGGGTTCAGAGCTCTTTGCCACTTGGACGAAGGCAAACATCGGCTCCTACTTTGCGATCGTTCTCGACGGTGCCGTGAAGTCAGCCCCGTACATTCAGAGCGCAATCACGGGCGGCGAGGCACAGATCTCGGGTCCTGGCGCTGCCGGGTTCGCAGTAGACGAAGCGGCGAACCTCGTCACCATCTTGAAGTTCGGCTCCCTCCCGTTCCCGATCGCAGAGATTGGCGTCACCGATGTGAAGGCGACCCTTGGCGCCTCGTTCCTCGGCCAAGCGCTCTTCGCTGGCGCCGT
>QWRK01000026.1 GCA_003670455.1 Candidatus Aquidulcis sp.
CCAGTCGTCAGGGAATAGCTGAGATCGTGGCGGGTTGACCCGACGGAAGCCGCAAAGGCGAACTTCTCGACGTGCTGGAACATGGCGAACACCGGCAGCCGCAGCGACGGCTTGCCGCTCGACGTGCCCGTAACGATGACGTTGAGTGAGCTGTTCCCCCAGGTCTCGAAATTCCGTTGCGCCGCAACGGTCGCTACCAGCTTGACCGTGAGGGTCTTTGACCTCCCCGCGCCCAAGCTAATGATTGTTGAATTCTGCACCAGCGACGATCCGTTGTAGATCTTCACTGTGACACCGCTCGGAATCGTGAACCCCGTAGCAGCCGCAACAGCAAACTTATAGTTCGCCGTGGTGGTGCCGCTGTTCTTGACGATAAAGGTCTGGCTCTTGGTCAGAGTCGCCGCTGCGTCGCCGTAGACCATGCCGAAGCTCATCGTGGCGTTCGGCCCTGCATCGATCGTGACCTTCGCCTTGACGGCGTTGAGGGCATTGACTCGACCGGCGCCGACGGAGCGGAGCAAGACGTTGCTGCCGACCGACTTCGCAGTATTGATAAGCACCGACTTGATCAGCGCAGGGGTCCACGTTGGATTAGCCTGCTTAACCAGCGCCGCCACGCCAGCAACCACTGGGGTTGCCATCGAGGTGCCGCTGAACCATGCGACGCCATCCGTGCTTCCCGAAGCCGCCGACACGATGTCGACACCAGGGGCCGCAAGCTCAGGCTTCAGCGCAAGGTCGCCCCAGCGCGGTCCACCCGATGAGAAGTCGGCGACGGTGTGATAGCTCGGGTTTGCAACGCCAGCTGTGGCATTTCCTAATGTTGCATTCCCACCCTCTAGTCCGTCGTCAACCAGACTTGTGACCAGGGCAGCCTCTGCAGAACCATTGGCCATTAACACTGGAATCGTTATTGCAGGGTCAGCTGGGCCCTGGAACGGTGGGTACGACGAGTTATCGTCATCTGCATTTCCAAGCGTATTATCCTCGCCATCAAGCACGTTAATACTCTGCAAGATGATGACGCCAGCCGCACCTTTCGCCACCATGGCGTCAACCTTCTCTTTGAAGGTACAGGTTCCACGGCGTAGAATTACGATCTTATTTGTGAGCACTTCACCTGCAACATCCCAGTCAGGTGTGTACGTAGCGCCACCGTCGCCCGTAGCGGGGCAACCGAGTGAGTACAGGGCGGCATCGGCAGTCTGCTTCAAGCTGTAGATGATTTCCTCGACAGGCGTGCCCAGATCGTAGACGTAGGTGTTAAGTAGGGTGCTACCCGTGCCACCACCCACAAACCTTGTGGCGCCATTGAATGGATAAGAAATTTTTGCGCCGGGATACGACGCTCGGTCGTCGAGCGCCGCAACGGAGATTGCGCCATCTTCTGTGGATGGGGAGCCGACCAAGAAGGGCTCAGACCCCTCGTTTCCTGCGGCGATCACCACAGTCACGCCGGCCTTCTCGGCGGCGTTGATCGCAGCCTGCTCAGCGCCACCCTTGATGCCATATGGCGAGCCAAGGGAGAGGTTGATCACCTTCGCTCCGAGGGCGACCGCCTTCTCAATACCGTCAGCGGTGAGCTCTGTTGATCCGTCGCAGCCGAAGACGCGAATCGCGATCAGCGATGCAAGCGGAGCCATTCCTGGAGCAAGGATGAAGGTCGAAGTGTTGAGCGTGCTCGTGTAGCGCTCCGTAGAGGCAATGCCGTATGTGTCGCCATTCGCCTTGATGCCGTAGCCGGCAATGGTGCCTGCAACGTGCGTGCCGTGGCCGCCACCATCTTCAATCGAGCAATCCATTGGATCGCTATCTGGCTGCGGCAGTTCAGCGATACCACCCTCGCCAGGTGCGTAATCATCGCCGACAAGGTCATAGCCCGCGACGACCTTCGCGGTTGGGAAGGTCACGTCACCGTTTCGAACAAAGTCGTCATGCGTGTAGTCAATGCCCGTGTCAATCACGGCAACCTTCACGCCGTAGCCGGTGCCGGCCTTTGACGTTAGGGTCTGCGCCCAGACGTTCTTCGCCTGAACTTCGGTGGCTGCGCCACCATTGGATGGCGTTGCGCCACCGCGGCCGCTTACTGCGCCGCCGGTGACGGTCATTCGCTTGTAACGGGTCACGAGCTGCACGTCGGCAACATGTGGGTTGGCACGTAGCGCCTCGAGCTGTGACGCAGGAATGTGAACGCGCAGTCCGTTGAAGAGGTAGCGGTATTCAGCATTCACCGTGCCGCCAAGAGCGGTGACTGCTGCGCGTGCGCTGATCCGCTCGCGGATCTGGGCGCCCTGCAACGCAAATGGTTGCGCAGCACCACCAGCGGAGCGTGGTGCACCAATACCTGGGGTGCGAAGGGTAACGATGAGGTGGAGGGTGCCGTTCTTGTCGGCGCCGCGGAGGAGCACCTTGCTCTCAATTGGGCGCATGCCGGTCGGCAAGAACTTCTGTCGGTTTGCTCCTGCCGCGCTTGGCGCGAGCAGGGCTGCTGCCAGCATCGCGATCAAAATGATCGTGCGGCGGGTTCCTCGTGGAGTTGCGGTGTGTGACTGGCGGCTCATGGTGGGCACCTCCCTTTTAGGGGGAGGCAATCCTCTACTGAGGGTTGGGCGGCCCCTTAGCGGCGACGATAGCGCCTAGCGACCACGGAATACAAAGGTAGTTTCAGTAATAGGCTGGAGATAGGGCGCCCCTCTCGGCCGTTGGGCCCCTCGACCGCCAAAAGGCGGTCGGCGGCGTCGCCCTCCACGTGCCGGGGGTCGCAGTAGGCGACATCGATTTCGACCTCCCCAGGGATGGGGGAGCCAAGCTCCGACTCGAAGCTCTTGGGCACAGATTCGTCGAAATAGTCGGCGCGGAGCTCCTCCTCCATCTGCCAGCGGGGGCTGCGGAAGAGTACGGCGCGCCAGGCGTCGGCCACGGCCGGGGTGACGGTGCCGTCCTTCGGCTGGGGGTTGGCGGAGAGGTCCTGACCGCGCGACCAACGGGCCGCCTGGTGCAGCAGGGTGTACTCATCGAGCTCTAGGTAGGCGGCAAGGTCGTCGGCGGGGGAGGTATCGCCGAAGATCGCGCGAATCCCTGGCGCAAAGGCCTCCTTCATGTCGAGGTCGATGCCGCGCACGGTGCGATGCAGGTAGACCTGCTGATAGAGGAACTGCCGCGCGCCGAGGAATGATTCAAGAGCGCCGACCGCTGGCTCGTACAGCGTGAGGCCGCGTGCGCCAATGAAGCTGTAGTGACGAAGTCTCTCCACGTCAACCGCCGCAGTGCGCACGCCGGTCATGTAGGAATCGCGTCGCACATAGTCAAGGTTGTCGACGGTGAAGACGCCCGAGAGGAGCGGCTGCATGATGCGCACCCAGGTCGGAACCATTGCATCCTCAAGTGGTGGCTTCGAGATGAGGAAGCTGACCCAACGCGGATCAATTGACTCTGTCGCGGCGAACGCGTCGCGCGCGGCAGAGTCGCCGGGCGCTCGACGCAGCTTCGTGATGATCGGCGCGAGCTCCCGCTCAATGATGAGCGCGGAGAGATCTTCATGGGCGAGGCGCTTCCCCTTCGGTCGGCGCGGATCAGCTGGAGCAGGGAAGGCTTCAAGAACGGCGTGATCAAAGAAGTGCGCGAAGGGCCCGTGGCCAACGTCGTGCAGAAGACCAGCGACGCGCAGCGTCTCAACGACGAGTCCTTCGCTTGGTGGAGTTTCGCCGTCGTTCGTGAGTCGTGTCGCAAGTGACGAGTAGAGGTGCCGCGCCCAGAGGCCGGCCTCGTGCATGACGCCGAGGCCATGCGAGAAGCGGCTGTGCTCAGCGGTGGGGAAGACCCAGCGTGCACTCTGCAGCTGGCTGATGCGGCGCAGGCGCTGTAGCCACGGGCTATCAAGCAGATCCTCTTCGGCCGCCTCCTCGTTGGCGTAGCCGGTGGCGGCTGCACCCTCAGGGGTGAGGCGCTTGGTGAGCTCGATGTAGCCGTGGATCGGGTCGCTGATCAGGTTGACCGCCTTGAACTGCTCCGCATCCATGGCTACGCGTTCGGCTTTGCTGTGGTGCCGTATCGCGCAGCGGCGGCACTGTGCGTGCGCGCCATGTCGTCGCGCAACGCGTCGGGGCGAAGCACCTCGGCGCCCTCGCCCCAGGTCAGCACCCACGAGCGAATCTCGAGGAGTCCAGAGATACGCGCTCGCCAAATCAGCGAACCGTCGGGCTGCTCCTCAATTGTTTGTGACGGATGCCAGCGCGTCTCCTTGGCGCGGGCGGCCGACTCTTTGCCGAAGCGGATCACGATCTCTTCAAGCGGCTGGTCGGCGACGATGTCCCACGCCGAGGCGAGAGTCCGCTCCAGCTCCACATCTTTTGGCAGCTCAAACGTTGCGGTGGTGATGCGCACGTTGCTAATGCGATCAACGCGGAAGGTACGGAGTGCGCTGCGCGTCTCATCGTGGCCGATCAGATAAGTGGTGTGCGTTGCCGCCGATGGCTCCATGAGGTACGGATGGACGCGGGCACGTCGGCTGGTCCCCGGATTGCTCCAGGCCGCGGCGTAGTCAAACTCAACGATACGACCGGTGACCCAGGCGGTTGTCAGAAGACGGAGTCGCTCTCGCGCGTCGCTGTCGGTGGTGAGTTGGCTCAGCTGCGTCACGGTGCGCTCAACGGCGCTGCGCAACGGATTCTCCAGCAGGCTGCCGAGTTTCATGAGTGCTGCGCCAAGCTCCGGGTCGTAGCCGGTGGAGAACTTTGCGAGGAGCCGCGCGGCAAGCACCACCGAGATCGCCTCGTCTTTACTAAAGCGCAGCTCTGGCAGCAGCCCCTCTTGCGATACGCCCCAGCGGCCGAGGTTGTTCCACACCGGAACGCCGACACTTGCTTCGAGCGCCTGGAGGTCGCGGTAGGCGGTGCGGCGGCTGACACCGAGCTTCTTGGCGAGATCTTCTGGGCGGATCCCCGCCTCGCCCGCGGCCTCGACATAGCGCAGGGTGCGCAGGAGTCGGGCGCTCCGATCGCTCTTCTGGAAGTCGGCGTCGCCCTCAGGCGGGTGGGTACTCATGGCTCAGATTGTGCCACTCCACCCCCAGTTGGGAGTACCCCTCAGATTTAGCGCCCCCGCGCCGCCTCAACGAATGCGGCCCAGACACGCTCCAGGTCGGCGGGGCTGCTCTCGGTGCGCTCGGGGTGACACTGCACGCCGAGCACGAATCGTTCGCCCGCCTCTTCGAGCCCCTCAACAAGGGTGCCGCGCGGCGAGTCGGTGAATGCTGAGGCACGCAACGTCGGCGCGAGTCGCTCCGGGCTCACCGCCTGGTGGTGATAGCTGTTCACCGCGAGTGGTGTGGTGCGATCGCCGAGGATCTGCGCAAGCTTGGTGCCACCCTGCACATCGAGCGGGTGCGAGAGCGCCGGTGTCGCGGGGTACGCCGCGCCAACCTGCCCCTCAACATGCTGCAGCAGCGAACCGCCGCGATGCACATTCAAGAACTGCAAGCCGCGACAGATGCCAAACACCGGAATGCCACGACGATCAGCAGCATCAAGTGCGGCCCACTCCAGCGCATCACGCGCCGGCTCAATGCCGATGGCGCCATCAACAGGTTCGTTGTATCGCGCCGGATCAATGTCGGCACCACCCGAAAGGAGCAGACCATCCATCGTGGCAAATGCGGTTGCGCGTTGCTCCTCGTTGGCGTTCGCGCTCATCAGAATTGGAATCCCGCCAGCACGTCGCACCCCGTCGGCGTACCGCGCGTTGATCAGGTGGATCGGAGCTGCGTCGCTAGGATCATCATGGTCTGCGACGGTGATGAGAATGAGCGGCGCGCCCATCAGCCGATCTGCACTCCGCTCGCCTTTGCGAGTTCTTTCAGTGAGGCGATCAGGCGGTCAACCTCTTCGGCGGTGTTGTATGACATGAGGCCAACGCGCAGCAGGCCACCACGCTCGGTGAGGCCGAGTGCTGCAACGGGATTCACGGCGTAGAAGTCGCCATCCCACACCTGAATGCCGTCGGCACCGAGATGCGTTGCCGCTTCGGTTGGCGTGGCCCACTCCATCGTGAAGGAGACGATCGAGGTGCGGTGATCGAGCTGGTCGCGGTCGGTGATGCCGTAGACCTTCACCCCTGGGATCTCAGCGAGTCGATCAAGCAGATGCGTGATCAGCTCGCGCTCGTAGAGGGTGATCGCCTGCAGGCCCGCACGAATCTCGGCACGGCGGCCGGTCAGCGGAGTTGGGGCGCCAGTGTGCCCAAACTCACGCCCGATCCAGGCGATGTGGTCGATTGCGGCGGTGGTGCCGGCCATCCCCTCGAAGCTCGGGGTGCCCGTCTCCCAGAGATCGTGGGCGGGGCGCACCTTATAGCGACCGAAGCGCTCGAGAAGCGGCAGCTTGCCGTAGAGGAGCCCCGCGTGCGGGCCGTAGAACTTATACGGAGAGCAGAGCAGGAAGTCGGTGTCGAGCGCCTGCACATCAATCGGGTAGTGCGGCGCCGAGCAGACCGCGTCGAGCACCGTGAGTGCACCAGCCTCATGGGCGAGGCGGACAATCTCCTTTGATGGGTTGATGGTGCCGACGGCGTTCGACGACATGCCGACCGCAACGATCTTGGTGCGCGGCGAGCGAAGTGCGGCGTACGCCTCAATGTCGAGGGTGGCATCGCTCGTGCGGATCGGAATGACCTTCAGCGTGAGGCCGAAGTCCTCAGCGAGCCAGAGCCACGGGCTGTAGTTCGCGTCGTGATCGAGCTGCGACACGATCACCTCGTCGCCAGGCTTCAAACTTTTCGCGAGCGATCGCGAGAGCTGGAAGTTGAGCGTCGACATGTTCGCGCCGAACTTCACCGTCTCCTTTGGCGCATTCAGTAGATCTTCGGCTGCGCGGTGCGCATCATCTTCCACCTGCTGCTGACGCTGCGAGGTGATGAAGGCGCCACCAGAGTTGGCGTTGGCGTGCAAGAAGAAGTCGCGATACGCGTCGATGACCGCCTGCGGCACCTGCGTGCCAGCCGGGCCGTCGAGGAAGCTGAGCTGTCGACCGTCAGGGAGGGCGTTCGCGAGCGATGGGAATCGCGCGCGGATTGCGTTGACGTCGTACGGCTTGGTGGTCATGGCGCGATCGTACTGGGTTAGCGGCGTGTGCGAGTCGCGAGTCGCGTGACCAGCACGACGACGGCGGCGAAGAGGAGGGGGAGGGCGAAGGTCACGACGAGGCCGAGCAGTCCACCAGGTCCAACACCGACCCCGCCGTTTCGTGCGTCGCCAGACTCTGGCGTTGGCGTGGGGGATGGGCTCACTGCATCAGCACCGAGCGCAGGTGTGGCGAGCGTGAGAGCGATACCCCCGAGGAGCAGCAGAGTTCCGAGTGCCAGCAGGGCAAGCGCCACCGTGCTGCTGGCGAGCCGTCCGCGCCGCTCGCTGCCGAGGAGTCGGAGCGCCTCACCGCGCTCAAGGGTGGTGACTACGAGCGGCCGACCGGCGCCGGCGCGCAACTCCCCATCAACGAGTTGCCCCGCCGCCGTGGCGCGATCCAAGCTGCTGATCTGCTCTAGGCCAACGCGTGCGCCGCGTGTCGGATCACTCGCCGCAAGTGCGGCCACAAGTGCTGCGGTCTCAGGGCGCTGATATTCGCGCGACGCGGCGTGGAGCTCGGCGACGCTCCCCTCCCAGCGTCGCTCGACCACGACGAGCCCGTCGGCAAGATCGGCGGTAGAGATGCGGATGGCGCTGCTCGGATCACTCACCACAAAGGGGAGGCTGCGCACAGCAACGTCGATGACGCGCCAACCACCCTCGTCAGTAACGGAGACGCGTTCGCGGCGATAGACGAGCGGCCGGTGGTTCTCGTCTTCAAAGATCTCTGGCGCATCAATGCTCCCCTTGATGGCGAGATACGGTGCCGCATCGCTACGAAGGGCAGCAAGGCGCAGCGCCTCGGTCGGCGAGATCGGTGAGAGGCCGGCAAGAAGCTGGCCCGTGCGTGTTCGCACATCGGTGCGTCGCGAGAGGAAAAAGCCAAGCACGACCAGCGCCGCACCAACGATCACGATGGGGCTCATGAGCCCTGCTTTCCAGTGTCAGGGTCGATCGCCTGTACGTCACCATTGATGCTCGTCACGATCAGACGACCGCCGATCAGTTCAGCTGCTCCGACGACATCACTATGTGCGAGTCGCCAGCGCACCTCGCCGTCGCCACGAATCGCCCAGGTCTCAACTTCGCTCTGCACGATCACGTGACCAAAGCGTGGTGAGGCGATCAGTTCAACAACGGGGGTGCCGGTCTGATGGCTCCAGGCGAGTGCACCGGTTCGCGCGCCAAACGCGTAGACAGTGAAGCCGTAGCCGACGACAAAGAGTTGTGCATCGTCCCAATGAATTGCGCGCGGCTCGTCGTAGATAACGGTGGCGAGGCGAACCGCCCAGGCGCCGCCCGGCGTCTCCACGCGCAGCTCCATGCGGCAGAGTCGATCGGGGTCACCCTCCGCGCCGGCGCCGAGTGCACCATGGTCCACGAGGGTGGCGCCCACTTCGGAGAGGGCGAAGACCGCGGCGGCCTGGCCGCTGCTCCCCCAGGTGGCGCGAACGCGCAGGCCGCCTGGGAAGTCGCTGATGCGACTCTTCGGCTCGCCGGCTCCGGTTGGGATGGGGGCACTCGCACGGTCGTTCACCCAACGATTCTAGGCGCGACGTACGCTTAGGCCATGAAGGCCGTGTTGTTCGACTGGGATGGGACCCTTATTGATACGACCGAACACGTCTATGAAGCGAATGTTGAGGTGATGAAGTCCTTCGGGCTCCCACCCCTCACTCGTGAACGCTATGGAGCCGCCTTCTCACCAAACTGGCGCCGCATGTACGCCGCCCTCGGCGTCCCCGAACACCTTGTAGAGGGAGCGGCCGACGTCTGGCACGGTGCCTATAAGGGGCACGGCGCGGAGCTTCTCCCCGGTGCCTACCCGGCGCTGGAGCGACTGGTTGCCGCTGGCATCCCACTCGGCATTGTCACTGCGGGCGATCGGAAGGTCGTCTCCGGGCAGCTCCGTCGCACCGGTGTCGCTGACCTGATCGGCTCGGCGGTCTACGGCGATGACGCGGTCGAGCAGAAGCCCGACCCTGCGCCACTGCGACGCGGGCTCGCCGCGCTCGGCCACGCGACCACGCCTGCCGAAACGGCCTACCTCGGCGACACCCTCGATGACGTGCGCATGGCACGCGCCGCAGGTGTTCATGCTGTTGGCATTCACTCGCCCTTCTTCCACCCCGACGACTTCTACGGAGTGGATGCGCACGAGCACGCTCCATCGGTTGCCGCCTGGGTTGCCGCACTTCTCGACGGAGCAAAGCGCTAGACTCACTGCATCGCGACAGGGGAGCGCCATCGGGCGCTGAGATGCGGAAGGTCCGCGAACCCTACGAACCTGATCCGGGTCATGCCGGCGAAGGGAGGACGCAGGTGTACCCCGCGCGATAGAGAGCGAGGTATCTGTGCGCGCGTTGATTCTTGCGGGGGGTGATCGACCTGACCCGGCGCTGCTCGACGCGCACTGGCCCGGATGGCGCTCTGCTTCACTTGTCGTCGCTGCTGATGGCGGCGCCCGACACGCGGCACCACTCGGCCTGCCACTGCATCAGGTCGTCGGCGACTTTGATTCACTCAGCGCCGCTGATGCTGATGAGCTCGAGGCGGCGGGAGTTTCCGTTTCGCGCTTTCCAACCGAAAAAGATGCGACCGACACCGAGCTCGCACTCCTTGCGGCACTCGATGCTGGCGCCACTGAGGTCACGCTCCTCTGCACCTGGGGTGGTCGCAGCGATCACGCCATCGGTACCCTTGCGCTGTTGGCGCACCCGCGTTGCAGCACTGTTGGCGTGGTGATTCTTGATGAGCAGACAAGGACGCAACTGCTGCGCAGTGGTGCAGCACTCAGCTTGCGCGGAACACCTGGTCGCATCATTTCGATTACGCCATGGGGTGGCGATGCAACCGTCTCTGCGACGGGTGTCCGCTGGCCGCTTGATGCTGCAGTCCTCGTTGCTGGCAGCACGCGCGGCATTTCCAATGTGGCAACCGCCACAGAGTCAATCATCACGGCCCACAACGGTGCCGTGTTAGTGAGCGAAGGGGGAGGCGCAGCATGAAGCGTTCGTGGGGATTGATGGATCTCGTCACCGTGGCAACGATCGGCATCGCCTCGGGTGTGCTCTTCGCCGGATGGAATCTTGTGTGGGGTGCGGCATCGCCACTCTTCGCCGCCGTTCTGCCGTTGCAGTACCTGCTCTTCGCCGGCACATGGGTGATTGCCGGGCCACTCGCCGGACTGATCGTGCGCCGACCAGGCGCGGCACTCGCTGGCGAGATGATCGCCGCCTCCGTCTCATTCTTACTCGCGAGTCAGTGGTCGGTCGACGCGATCTTCTCTGGCGCGGCACAAGGGATCGGCGCCGAGCTCGCCTTCGCCGCCGTGGGCTATCGCGTCGCTGGCTGGCGCGTGGCGCTCGTCGCCGGTGCGCTTTCAGGGGTTGGCATGGCACTCCACGATCTGCCGCTCTACTTCCCTGACGTGAGCACCTCGTTCGCGGCAGCGCTGGTGGCGGCGATGGTGGCAAGTTCGGCGATCATCGGTGGACTCGGTGCGCTGGCCTTGCGCGCGGCACTTCGACGCAGCGGTGCCCTTGACCTGATCGGGGCCTAACGGCGTGCCGTCGCTCTCAATAGAGATCGCTGATCTCACCTGGCGTCCGGCCGGTTCAGATCGCCTCACGCTCGACCTGCGCGGAACCTCCATCAGCGTTCCTGCCGGCGGGCTGCTCCTTATCAGCGGGGCATCGGGCGCTGGGAAGAGCACCCTCTTGCGCGCGATCGCTGGGCTACTCGGCACGGTGCT
>QWRK01000027.1 GCA_003670455.1 Candidatus Aquidulcis sp.
TGGCGCAGGTGTCAGCTCGTACTGCGTAACGACCGGTCCTGGGTTCGCTGTGACTGAGGTGATCTCAATACCTAGATCGCGCAGTTTCTGCACGATGATCGCGGCGTTTGCCTGGTGGATGCTGGCATTCGGGCTAACAGACTTACCTGGAGCATCAAGCAGGCTCGTGGAGGGAAGCCCCCACGAAACTGCACCATCGGGTCTTGTCTTGGTCCCAGCCGCTGCGCTACCGTCGGCGGAGCCACTCCCTGATCCTCGTGCGGGAGACCCGGCACGCACACTTGCAGCTTCCGTTTCGGCAAAGGTTTCTACTGCAGCAGGGGGCTCAAGCGCGATTTCTGGAGGCGCAATGGCGATGACCGGCTGCCTCGCAGCCTCATCACGAGCTCGAGCCTCTTCAGCGGCGCGTGCAGCTTCCCGTTCCTGCATGATGCGCTCGCGTTCCGCCGCAAGCTTTTCAACGCCATCGCCGATCACCTCTGCCCCCACCTTCGCCCCAGCAAAGAGCGTGGCGAAGAGCCTCCGCACCGTGGATTCAGCGAGGATGAGTCCGATCGCGATCAGGATCCCGATCCACGCTGCGAACGCGCCAATGCCGGTGAGCAGGCTCGCAGCACCGCCGCCAGCGATGCTCCCGATGCGGCCACCGTGGGTTGGGAAGACGATCTCAACGAGCGCAAGCAGACCGACCAGGGCAAGCAGTGACAAGGCGATACGCAGCGGCACCCGTGAGGCGGAGGCGGATCGTCGTTCGATCCAGACGGCGAAGCTGATGAGCAGTACTGGAACGAGCCAGCGCCCGGCGCCAAACCATGGTGCAAGCACGTCACGAAGCACGTCGGCAAGGGCTCCGCGACCAGGAAGGATCAGGCCGACCGCAAAGATGACACCTGTGACTGCGAAGGCGAGTGAGAGCAGCGTACGGAGCGCTGAGCGTGATGCCAGCGGACCACGTCGCGTCTGACGACCGGTGCTCTCCCCTCCCCGTTTAGCCATCGCTTAAACCTCCACCACCACAGGGACCACGAGTGGGCGACGTCGCGTCTCTTTGCCAAGGAATCTCGATACCGATTCACTGAGCTGCGCCTTGATTAGGCCCACCTCTGCGCCGCGCTCACCCTTGTGCTGGATTGCCTTGAGAGCGATGGTGATCGCCTCTTCAACGAGCTTGTTGTCTTCGTCGCCGTTAAGGAATCCGCGGGTAACCAGTGCTGGGCGACCGACAGGTTTACCGGTACGCGCATCAACGGTGGCGATCACGACAACGATGCCATCGTCGGCAAGGGTGCGTCGATCACGAAGAACGATCTCACTGATCTCGCCTACTGAAGAGCCATCAACAAAGACAGAACCATGCTCGACCGGCTTGCCACGTCGTGCACTGCCGTCAGCGGCGAACTCAACTGGCGTGCCGTTATCAATGATGAACACAGCGGACGGGGGCACCCCCATTTGCGTCGCAAGTCGCCCGTGGGCCACCTGCATGCGCATTTCGCCGTGCATCGGTACGAAGTACTTCGGCTTGGTGAGCGCCAGCATCATCTTCAGCTCCTCTTGCGAGGCGTGACCCGAGACGTGCACCTGTGCAATGGAGTGATAGATCACGTTCGCACCGGACTTGAAGAGATTGTCGATCGTTCGGCCAACCGCCTCTTCGTTCCCTGGAATCGGTGATGCAGAGACGATCACGGTATCGCCGTTCTGAATTTCCACGTTGCGATGCTCACCATTCGCCATCTTCGCGAGGCCTGCCATCGGCTCGCCCTGTGCGCCAGTGGTGGCGATCACGAGCGGCTCCTTTGTGCGGCGCGCGATCTCCTCTTTGGCAAGGAGTGGGGTTGGGAACTTCAGATAGCCAAGGTCGCGTGCGATCTTGACGTTCTGCTCCATTGAGCGACCAACGACGGCGACCTTGCGGTGGAACTCCCCTGCCGCGTCAAGCACCTGCTGAATGCGAGCAATGTTTGAAGCGAAGGTCGCGATGATGACGCGACCAGGTGCGGTGCTAATGATCCCCTTGAACGCCTGACCAACAACCTGCTCGCTCGGCGTGTATCCGGGAGCTTCAGCGCGCGTGCTGTCTGACACAAGCGCAAGCACGCCCTGTGCGCCGAACTTTGCAAGCATGGCGAAGTCTGCCGTCTTTCCGTCGGCTGGGGTTTGGTCAAACTTGAAGTCGCCGGTGTGGATCACCGTTCCAACAGGTGAATGGATTGCGTAGCCCATGGCATCTGGGATGGAGTGACCGACACGGAAGGGTTCAATCGTGAAGGGGCCAACTTCAAGTCGGCCGCCTGGATCGAGTGGGCGCAACGGATTGGCGGTGACCTTGAACTCCTTCAGCTTGTTCGCAAGGAGACCTCGTGCGAGGGTGCTGGCGTAGACGGGCACCCCCGGGAGCTCAGGGAGGATGTGCGGGAGCGCGCCGACGTGGTCCTCGTGCCCGTGGGTGATGAGGACTGCCTTCACGGCACTGCGTCGTGCGCGGAGGTAGCTGATGTCAGGAATGATGATGTCGACGCCAAGGGTGGTCTCGTCGGGGAAGGCGAGACCGCAGTCGACGAGGATGATGGTGTCCTGGTACTCGTAGAGGTAGAGGTTCTTCCCGATCTCCCCCATGCCGCCGAGCGGGATCAGGCGAAGTGCTGGCCCACCCGCGGCCGCCTTATGAGGGCGACGGGTCTCCTGGGGACGCCTTGCCTCAGCGGGTCGGCGTGCCGGTTGCGGGCGTTGGGTCATTCAGCCTCCCCTTGCGTCCTGGAACGGGGCCGAGTCGGCACCGAATCCACCTCGCGTAGGGTAGCCTCCCCCGCCCCTTCGCGAACATTCGCGTTGAGATACTCCCGCAAGGCCGCCATGTCGCGCTCCAAAGTGGGCCGCAGGCTCCCATTGTGCAGTGCCGCTGCAGGGTGATAGAGCGGGAAGAGCACGGCGCCTCCGTGCTGGTCGATCTCTGTCTGTGCGTACGGACGCCCGTGCACCTCGGCAATCTTTGCGGTCGGCGCAAAGACAGCAAGCGCGTGCTTGCCGAGGGTGGCGATCACCCGTGGCTGGAGCGCTTGCAGCTGTCGCGTAAGGAATGGAGCGCATGCAGCGGTCTCAGAGCGTTGAGGGTTGCGGTTCTCTGGGGGCCGACACTTGACGGTGTTCAAGATGAAGACCTCCTCGCGGCGAAGGCCGGTCGAAGCCAGGAGGTCATCCAGGAGGCGACCAGAGGCTCCTACAAATGGTCGGCCAGCCAGGTCCTCTCGTGCCCCAGGAGCCTCCCCGACAAAGACCAGCGCTGCGGTCGGGCTCCCCTCTCCGGGAACCGCCTGCGTTCGCGTCTCTGAGAGGCCGCACGCCGTACAGGTGGAGGCGTCGCGGGCTACCGAGGCGAGCTCGAGGGCGGCCCGGTTAGGCGTCGTGATCTGCTCCATGGACTAGGTTCATCGAGACGAGGAGCTCTGCAATCTGGACGGCATTAGTGGCAGCACCCTTGCGTACGTTGTCGCTGACGACCCAGAAGGCAAGCCCGTGCTCGACGCTGGCATCGGTGCGCACTCGGCCAACGAAGATCTCGTCGCTCCCGGCCGCATCTGCTGCCAGTGGATAGGCGTGGTTCGCAGGATCATCGACAACGGTTACGCCCTGCATTGCGGCAAAAGCGGCACGGGCCTGGTCGGGACTCAACGCGCGGGAGAGCTCCACATGCACAGCCTCAGAGTGACTGCGCTCCACCGGAACACGTACTGCCGTTGCCGAGATGCGGAGATTTGGAAGGTCGAGAATCTTTCGACTCTCGTTCACGACCTTCGTCTCTTCTTTGGTGGAACCATCAGGGAGGAACACGTCGATGGCAGGGATTGGGCTCGATACGACGGCGTGTGGGTAGATGGTCGAAGCGGGTGTGCCGCCGCTCACGACCGCAGCGCGCTGCTGAATGAGATCGTCTACGGATTTCCCGCCCGCACCAGAAACCGCCTGGTAGGTTGCTACGACGACGCGCTCCAGTCCGGCTGCATCGGAGAGCACCTTGAGGAGTGGCGCAAGTTGCATCGTTGAGCAGTTCGGGTTCGCAATGATTCCGTTGTGGGCCTTCAATGCGTCTTGATTTACCTGGGAGACGACGAGCGGAACGTTTGCATCCATGCGCCAGGCGCTGGAGTTATCGACAACAACGCAACCTCGAGCTGCCGCTTCTGGCGCGTACAGCAGGCTTGCTGCCCCACCTGCGCTAAAGATTGCGATGTCTACGCCAGCGAAGGAGTCAGGTTGCACCTGTTGCACGGGGATTTCTGCGCCACGAAATTGAACAGCGCGGCCACCACTGCTCGACGCAAGTGGAACAAGTTGGCGCACGGGGAAGTTGCGCTCCTCAAGTACCGAGATCATGGTTTGCCCAACGAGCCCGGTTGCGCCAAGGACGGCGACAACGTAGCCCTCTGGGTTTGCTGAGTTGCTCATGATGCCCAGTATACGACTGAGGACCTGCGGTTTGGCCGCAAGTCCTCAGTGGTGTTTCTAGAGTGAAAGGGCACGCTTACTCCTGAGGCGTGGCCTTGTGACGCTGCATGGCGGCGCGGCGCGACAGGTTTACACGACCCTGGCGGTCAACTTCGGTGACCACAACCATGATCTCGTCGCCAACGGCGACCTCATCCTCGACCGTGTTCACGCGATAGTCGGCGAGCTCGCCGATGCGTACGAGGCCTTCCTTGCCTGGAAGGATCTCGACGAAGCAGCCGAAGCCCATGATGCGGGTGACCTTGCCCATGTAGAGCGCGCCGAGCTCAACCTCTTTGGTGATCCCGTTGATCGCATCAAGGACGCCCTTGGTGCGCTCTGGGTCAGCCGAAGCGATCTGCACGGTGCCGTCGTCCTGCACGTTGATGTTGACCTGGAAGTCATCCTGCAACTTGCGGATGACCGCGCCACCCTTACCAATGATGTCGCGGATCTTCTCCGGATTGATCTTGATCGTGGTGATGCGTGGAGCGAAATCAGAGAGCTCTGGTCGAGCCGTGCTGATGATCGCGTCCATCTTGTCGAGGATCTCGAGGCGCGCAGCGAGCGCATCCTTGAGGCCGGTGCGAATGATCGCCCCGTTAATCCCCTGCACCTTGATGTCCATCTGCAAGGCGGTGATCCCTGTGCGGGTTCCCGTCACCTTGAAGTCCATGTCGCCGAAGGCATCCTCTTTGCCGAGGATGTCCGTAAGGACGATGAACTCGCCATCTGGCTCCGACATCAGGCCCATTGCAGCACCAGCGACCGACGCCTTGAGCGGCACACCGGCATCAAGGAGTGAGAGGCTCGAACCACAGGTTGAGGCCATTGAGGTCGATCCGTTGGAGGTCACGCACTCCGAGACGACTCGGATGGCGTATGGGAACTCCTCGATCGATGGGAGCACTGGGATCAGTGCGCGCTCGGCAAGGGCTCCGTGCCCAATCTCGCGTCGCCCTGGACCACGCATCGGCTTGTTTTCGCCGGTGCTGTATGGCGGCATGTTGTAGTGATGGATGTAGCGCTTCTCGGTGATCGGCGAGATCGTGTCGAGACGCTGACCCTGTGCCACTGGGCCAAGGGTTGCCACGCTCAAGGCCTGGGTCTCACCGCGGGTGAAGAGGCCTGAGCCGTGTGCGCGCGGGAGAAGGCCAACCTCTACCGAGATCTTGCGGATCTCATCAGCCTTACGGCCGTCGAGGCGGATTCCCTCCTTCATCGTGAGGCTGCGCGCCGTCTTCTTATGCATCCAGCCGAAGAGGTTCTTGCCGACGCGCGCCTTGCGACGTGCCGCCTCGAAGATCGCCTTTGGCTCGCCCTTACCGCTGCGTGCAGCGCGGATCGAATCGGCAATCCCCTCCTTCAAGGTCGCGAGGCGACCTGGGAGTTCGTTGGCGAGGATCAACAAGAGTTCTGCTGTTGCTTCCGCATCAGCAGCCGCTCGGTGGTTCGGAGTTGTCGCTGCGCCGTAGACGCGGGCGAGATCTCCGAGCTTGAACGACTCGCTCTCTGGGTACGCCTCCTTGAAGAGGACGTAGGTGTCGAGGTAGCTCCCCTGCTCGGTTGCGAAGGTGCGACCCTTGCCGAGTGCCTCGTCGAGGAAGGCGACATCAAATCCAAGGTTGTGTCCGACAAGGATTGCACCCTTAGCGAATTCAGCAATCTTCTCGGCTGCAGCCTTTGGCGTCAGGCCGCCCTTAATGTCCTTGTTGGTGATGCCGTGCATCTGGGCGCCGACGATACCGTTGCCGGCGTCAACGAAGCTGCTCCAGCGGTCGGTGATCTTGCCACCCTTGATCTTCACTGCAGCGACTTCGACAAGATCCGAAATCTTCGAATCAAGGCCGGTCGTCTCAGTGTCAACGATCACAAAGGTGCCGCCGTTCGCGGCTGCCTCAGCAAACGCCAGCACGCTGTCGGTGCTTGGCTCGATGTAGGGAACGCGCTTCTCCTTGCCAACCTTGGCGCGGAGCTCCTCCTGCAGGGCAACGAGCGCCTTGATGGCGTTGTGTCCGAATTCAATGGCCTCGGCCATCTTGTCTTCGGTGATCAGGTTTGCGCCAGCCTCGACCATCATGATCGCGCTGACTGTGCCTGAGACCACCAAGTCGAGATCGCTCTCCTTGAGCTGATCGAAGGTTGGGTTGATGACAAAGGCACCGTTCACGATGCCGACGCGCACTGCGCCGATTGGCCCAAGGAACGGAATCTCGGAGATCGTCAGTGCCGCAGAGGCGGCAAGCGTTCCGAGAATATCTGGGTCGTTCTCCTGGTCCGCGCTCAGCACGGTGATCACAACCTGCACGTCGTCCTTGTACCCCTCCGGGAAGAGTGGTCGAATCGGTCGGTCGGTGAGACGAGCGGAGAGCGTTGCGTTCTCGGAGGCTCGCCCTTCGCGCTTGATGTATCCGCCTGGAATCTTCCCCGCGGCGTACATGCGCTCTTCGAATTCAATCGTGAGTGGGAAGAAGTCGAGGCCTGGTCGTGGCTCGCTGCGGTTTGCAGTACCAAGGACCACGGTGTCGCCGTAGCGAACGGTGACTGCGCCACCGGCGAGGCGGGCCATTCGGCCTGTTTCAATCGTGAGGGTCTGACCGCCGAACTCGGCGGATACGCTGGTGATGTTGCTCATTCTGTTCTCCTGTCAGGCCGCTGGCGGTTCTTCCGTCAGCGTGCCGATGTAGTCCCAGCCAAAGGCCAGGGGGTGGTTAGCGACGAAGTCCGAGCTTCTCGGAGAGCGCGGCGTAGCGCGCTGCATCTTCACGCTTAAGGAAAGTAAGCAGTCGACGTCGCTGACCGACGAGCTTCAAGAGCCCGCGGCGCGAGTGGTTGTCCTGCTTAAAGGTTTGTAGGTGCGCCGTAAGGCCCTGAATGCGCTCCGTGAGGAGTGCGATCTGGACATCTGCGGACCCAGTGTCAGTACCGTGACGCCCGTTGTCTGCAACGATGCGTGCGGTTGTTGCTTGGTCTAGTGGCAAGTGGTGGTTCTCCTTACATCGGAGGTGCTCCAAGGGCACCCCTCATCTCTTCATCACATCTTGGATGTGCATAGGGTAGCAAATCTACGCCTGGAGGCTCCCCCCAAGCAGGGCGACCCGTATCGGGCCCCCCTCAAAGCGTCGATCTGCGGCATCTGGTCGCACGAGCGTGATGGTCAGCCCATCCGCATTGACACGTACGGTGGTGAGCCGACCCACGAGGGGAAGTCGTCCCTCTGGGCGCCCCGCAACCCCAACGCGAGCCCGATACACCCCTGGGGGTGGTACGGCAGCCTCGCTGGGCTGGAGGCGGATCTGGTCACCCTGGAGCGTGCCTACGAGGGCGTAGGGTCGAGCGAGGAGGCGCGCCGCCCCTGTGAGATCCCCGCTCACAATGGCCTCCCGGATACGGGTGCTCCGAATGGGCATGCCACCGGCGATCGCCTCGGCCACCGGATGCACCTGCAGGCCGTGCACGGCACCCCAGGCCCGGATGTTGGGCAACGTCCCCTGCCGACCCTTGCCGAATGCGGATTCTGGGGAGAGGACGATGCTCTTCGCCGCCGTCACTTCAACCAGCCGCTCGATGAAGCGCTCCCACGGCGTGTCGCGCGTCTCTGCCGTAAAGGAGAGGTCGCACCAAAGGTCAACGCCCGCCGAAGCCATGCGGAGCTCGAGTTCACCTGCGTCAAGGAGCTGGAGAGGCGTTGCGCCTCGCATCAGCAGGTCGGGGTGTGGCGTGAAGCCAATATGCACGCGGTGGAGCCCTGCCGACCGAGCAAGCCGCTCAGCCGCGGCGAGCAGGCGCATATGCCCTCGATGCAGTCCATCAAAGACCCCAAGGGTTAGGACTGATCCAGGAGCGCCTTCTGCTGAAGAAATCTCCAACGCTAACTCGTCCCAACCGACCACCCGCTTCACAGGCGTTGCCCTACCAGCGCGTTTGATTCAATGAAGACGCGCTCAGGTTGTGCGCCAAATGCCGTGCGACGACCGAACGCAGCGATCGCGCCATGCACATGCAGCCGTAGGGGGCTCCCCTCTGCCGTCTCCTGGCCGGCACTGTCCAGCATGCCGACGGGGAGTGCGATGCCGTCGCGCAGCAGCGCCGCACCCTTCTCGCCAACCTCTGTTGCGGTGATGTGGTCGAGCCCAGCGTCGAGCGGCAGCAGCAGGTTGCGCAGTTCGCCCGCCAGTGCAGCGGCAGCGATCTGCTCCATGGTGTGCGCCTCCCCCACTGCAAAGACACCGGAACCAACGCGACGAAGCGCGACGAGGTGTGCCCCACTCCCTGCATCGCGGCCAAGGTCCCGTGCGATCGCGCGAATGTAGGTGCCGGAACTCACGTCAAGCCGTGCATGCATGAGAGGTTCCTCGGCATGAGAGCCGTCCCAGCTGAGCAGGTCGAACCGCTTGATCTCAATTGGACGCGGTGCCAGCTCCACTACCTCCCCTGCACGCGCACGTTCGTAGGCGCGTACGCCGTCTGTGCGCTTTGCGGAGTGCGACGGCGGCACCTGCTCTAAGGCGCCCCGATAGCGTGGCAGCAGCGCATCGATTGCCGCCTGCGAGGGTGGTGCTCCAGGGGTCCCGATGCGCTCGCCATCGAGATCATCTGTTGTGGTTGCGCCACCAAACGAGAAGGTCGCCTCGTAGCGCTTTTCACCGCCTAGATGCATGCTCGCTAGGCGCGTCGCGCGGCCCAGGACAAGCACTAAGAGGCCTGTGGCGAATGGGTCGAGGGTACCGCCGTGACCGATGCGTGGCTGGCCCGCCATCCGGCGGATTTTGGCCACGATGTCGTGGCTGGTCGGGCCATTCGGCTTATCGACGAGAAGGACCCCGTCGATGCCTGGCGTGCTCGGCCGTCGCCGCGCCATTCGCTCAGCCCGCTACGTTGTCTGCGCGAAGCTCCGTCACGCGCGCAAGCACCAGGGTGACAGCTTCGCTCACGGGACGTTCAATCGTGGCACCTGCCGCGCGGGCATGTCCGCCACCACCAAATGCGCCCGCGATCGCGGTTGCATCAGGTCCTTCACCCTTTGTGCGCACAGAGATGCGCGCGGTGGCTGGACCATCCTCTTTGAAGAAGATTGCAACATCAGCCTCGGACACATGAGCGAGAGAATCGACAATCCCCTCGCTCATTTCAGGCGTTGCCCCAGACTCGGTGAGGTCGGCCAGCATCATCGTTGCGAACACCGTGCGGCCATCATCCGTGGTGTTCAAGCTCGCTAGGACACGCGCGTGGAGCTGCACCTGCGCGAGCGGCTTCGAGCGGTAGATCTTTCGGGAGATCTCGCTGATCGGCGCGCCGGCTGCAAGAAGAAGCCCGCCCACCTCAAGGGTTCGGGGTGTGGTGTTGCCATGCTGGAAGGTCGCGGTGTCCATGATTACGCCCGCTGCAAGGGTCGTGGCGAGCCGCCCCTCATCAACGGAGAGGTCTGCTCCGAGCGCTAGGGCGATGAGGCTGACCATTTCACAGGTAGCTGCGGCGCGCGCATCCACCCAGGCGAGCGGCCAGGTGGTCTCGTTGGAGACGTGGTGATCGATCAGGATGCGTGGCGTAGAGGCTGGGAGGGCAATGATCAGTTCGCCGATGCGGCCGGCCCGCTTCGGATCGGCGCAATCGACGAGCACGATCGCATCCGGCTGCCAGGTGGGCGCCTCAAGTGCGACCTCAGCAATGGTTGGGATTACGTCGTACACGGCTGGCGGAGCGTCGGAGCTAACTACGGCTACCTCAGCGCCAAACTGCCCGAGAATCGCCTTAAGACCAAGTGCCGCACCGAGTGCATCGGCATCTGGTCGCTCATGCGGCACAATCCACAGCCGCTTTGCAGAACGAAGCGCCTCCAACACGTTTGCAGGAACAGCAGCGCGTGCTGCCGGTCGGAGTGCATCAGCACGCTGCAGGTATTCAGCTGCGTGAACGGTCCCCTGCTCGCTCATCCCTTGCTCCTTCGGCTCTTCTCTTCAACGCCCGTGCGCGTTGGTGCTGGCAGTGGCGAGAGTGTTTCGGGTGGGAGCCCGCCGTCGGCGATGCTTCCGAGTAGCTGCTGAATGCGTGCACCGCGATCCCCTGCTTCGTCAAGCTCAAAGTGCAGATCGGGAACGCGCCGGATGCGCAACCCTTTGCCGATCACGG
>QWRK01000028.1 GCA_003670455.1 Candidatus Aquidulcis sp.
CGGTGGGCTACAGGCTCGCCAAGGAGGGCGTAAAGACACGGCTCGAAGGCGGTCTCTCGTTCACTGAGTTCAGCTACATGCTGCTCCAGAGCTACGACTTCATGATGTTGCGGAAACTGCACGGTGTGGAGTTGCAGATGGGTGGCTCTGACCAGTGGGGGAACATCACGGCCGGAACAGAGCTCATTCGACGAACCGAGGGCGAGAACGCCGATGGTGCGCCGCACGCGTTTGGGCTCTGCTACCCACTGCTGCTCGCCAAGAGCGGCGCGAAGTTCGGCAAGACCGCCGAGGGTGCCGTTTGGCTGGATCCCGCTCGAACAAGTCCATTCGCCTTCCGGCAGTTCTGGATGGAGCAGGACGACGAGTCGATCGCATCACTGCTGCATCGCTTCACCCTGGAGAGCGTTACTGAGACCGCTGCCCTGATGGCGCGGCACGCCGAGAACCCTGCCGCCCGTCGAGCGCAGCGCCACCTCGCACGCTCTGTGACCGCCATGGTGCACGGGGCCGATGTGGAGGCTCGCGCCGCGACCGTCGCCGATGCGCTGTTTGGCGACGGCGAAGGGGGCACCCCCGACCTGCGAGCGCTGACCAGTGATGCGCTGGCAATGTTGGCGGATGAGCTCCCAACGAGCGGGCTACCCGATGCTGCTGAAGCGAACCTGGTTGACTTGGTGATCGCCGCCGGACTTGCGACCTCAAAGAGTGAGGCGCGTCGACTGATTGAGCAGGGGGGCGTGAGTGTCAACGGCGCCCCTGCGCCTGATGGCGCCGCGGCAGCCTCCTCGTTTGCGCCGCTGGCCGACGGCTCGCTCCTGCTGCGCAAGGGGCGCCGCGACTACCGTCTCCTCCGCCGCGCCTAACCCCTAATCCCAAGGGGGAGTGCGCTCGCCTCGCCTATACTCCCCGCATGTCAGGACATTCAAAATGGTCAACGATCAAGCGCGCCAAGGGGGCGACCGACGCGAAGCGTGCCGCCCAATTCACGAAGGTGTCCCGCGAGATCACCATTGCCGCCCGCATTAGCGGCCCGGATCCTGCCGCTAACCCACGCCTGCGCCTCGCGATCGACAAGGGTCGCGGGCTCAACATGCCAAATGACAACATCAAGCGTGCCATTGAGCGCGCCGCTGGTCTCGGGCAGAGCGACGCCTATGAAGAGATCGTGTACGAGGGGTACGGCCCGGGTGGCGTTGCCGTGCTCGTCGAAGCTGCCACCGACAACCGCAATCGCACGGCATCTGAGGTCCGCAGCCTCTTTACGAAGTCTGGTGGTGCTCTGGCGAGCAGCGGTGCCGTCGCTTGGCAGTTCGAGGCGCGTGGTGTCATTGAGTGCATTGGCTCGTTTGAAGCAGTCGGGGAGGCCGCCATCGAGGCGGGCGCGGCCGATGTCGAGGCCGATGAGGGCGCCGTCTTCGTCTACTCCGATCCACAGGAGATCCACTCGGTGCAAGGTGCTCTGGAAGCGGCTGGCATCAAGGTGAAGAGTGCCGAGTCCGGCATTATCGCGAAATCGACGGTAGAGGTTTCGGCAGATGACGCCCGCAAGAACTTCAAGTTGATTGATGCACTTGAGGAGCTTGATGATGTGCAGCGGGTGACGGCGAACTTTGAGGTTCCACCCGAGGTCTTTGCCGAGATCGCTGGATGAGCATGCGCGTCCTGGGACTTGACCCGGGAACGGCAACCTTCGGCTGGGGCGTTGTAGAAACTGGTGGTGCACGCCCAGCGCATGTGGCCCATGGTGCATTGCGCACTGCAGCAACGCTGACACTCGGTGCTCGACTGAGCATCTTGCGAGACGGCGTCACGGCGCTCATTGATGAGCACCGACCAGATCGCATCGCCATCGAGCGCATCTTTTCGCAATCCAACGTGCAGTCTGCCGTGGCGATTGGTGCCGTGCGTGGCGTTGCCTTGCTGATTGCCGCCGATCACAAGATTGAAGTGGTTGAAGCCACGCCGTCCGAGATGAAGCGCGCGATTGCTGGTGAGGGCCGCGCGACCAAGGCGGCGGTGACGAAGGCCATTACAAAACTCCTCGCTCTGCAAACGGCGCCAACCCCAGACGACGCCGCAGATGCGCTCGCTCTTGCACTCTGGGGGGCCGGTGCACGTAAGTTGGAACATCGCTCCGGCTCTTCACGCCTTGATCGTTCCGCTTCGGCAGCTGTTGCTGCGGAGAGTGGATACGACCGAGCGGTACGCGCCGCTCTGCGGGCTGGAAGGTCGTAACGATGTACGCACACATCCACGGCTCTGTGCTCTGGGTCGAGGACGACGCCGTGGTGATTAGCGCCAACGGCCTCGGGCTGCGCATTCGAACGCTTCCAGCAGTGTTGAGCACCGCTACCGAGGGGGCTTCGCTTGAGCTCTATCTGCACCACATCGTCCGTGAAGACAGTGAAGCCCTTGTTGGATTCCCGACACGTGATCAGGCGCGCCTCTTCGCCACACTGCTCGATGTGAGCGGGGTCGGACCAAAGGTTGCCATCGCCCTCCTTGCAACGCACGGCCCAGATCTTCTTCGCCGTGCACTGGTCGACGGAGACGAAACGCTTATTGCCAAGGCGCCTGGGGTAGGGAAGCGGCTCGCAGCACGCATCATCGTGGAGCTCGGCGACCGCATGAGCCGAGAGGCTTCAGCAGAAGATGAGGTTGGCGCAAAGGGAGATGCCGATCGCGACCTACAAGGCGCGCTGCGGAGCCTCGGCTTCCCAGCCCGGGAGGCGAAGGAGATGGCTGGTGCCGTCTCTGCCAACGCGGCACTTGCCACTGCGCCCCTCGCAGATCGTTTGCGTGCCGCCCTCAAGGAGCGAGCATGAGCGGCGAATCACGTACCGACGCTGCGGAGATCAGCGCCGAAACCACGCTGCGCCCCGCATCACTCGGGGAGTACATCGGTCAAGTAGAGGCGAAGCGCTCGCTCACCACGCTGCTACAGGCGGCGCGCGAACGCGGCGAGGCTGCCGACCACCTCCTGCTGCACGGACCTCCAGGGCTCGGCAAGACCACCCTGGCAGCGATCGTCGCCAAGGAGCTCGGGGTTGAGATTCGCTTCACCTCAGGGCCAGCCATTGAGCACGGCGGACAGATGGCGGCGATCCTCACCGATCTCACGCCACGACAGGTGCTCTTCATTGACGAGATCCACCGCCTAGGGCGAGCGGTCGAAGAGGTGCTCTATCCCGCAATGGAAGATCGCTCCATTGACATCGTCATCGGTAACCGCGGATCGGCACAGTCGCTGCGTCTTGACATTGCGCCATTCACTCTTATTGGCGCCACGACGCGCGTTGGCATGCTCTCTTCGCCGCTCCGCGATCGCTTCGGTGCTGTGCAGCGCCTCGACTTTTACGACGACCCTGATCTCGCAGCAATCGTTCGACGCTCCGCCGGCATCCTCGGGATTGAGATCGCCGCTGACGCCGCTGCGCTGATTGCGGCGCGCAGTCGCGGAACACCGCGCGTTGCAAACCGCCTCTTGCGCCGCGTGCGCGACGAGGTGCAGGTAGCTGGTTCCACGAACATCACCGTTGAGGCGGCGGCGCAGGCACTGCAGGGCCTGCAGATCGATGAGGCGGGCCTTGACGCAACCGATCGCAAGCTTCTCACCGTCATGATTGAAAAGTTCAATGGGGGACCGGTCGGTGTCGCTGCAATGGCAGCGCTGCTCGGTGAGTCTGCCGACGCGCTGGAAGATGTATTTGAGCCGTACCTGCTGCGCATCGGCTTCATTGATCGCACCCCACAGGGTCGCGTTGTAACCGAAGCGGCCCGCGCCCATCTCGGCAAAGACGCGGGTTCACTCTGGGGGAAGCGCTGAACCGATCAGAACAGTTCGCTGCGCTCTCTGATCCGGCCACGCTGCCAGCGCGCGCCGGTGGCGCCGCACAGTTCACGATTACCGCGCAGGACAGCACATCGCGCGCTCGAGCGGGCGAGCTGCGGTTAGGTCACGGCGTCGTACAAACTCCAGACTTCATGCCTGTCGGCACGAACGCTACCGTGAAGTCACTCGATCCAGAAGACCTGAAGGCGCTTGGCGCACAGATCATCCTTGCGAATACCTATCACCTCTATCTGCGCCCAGGACATGAGCGGGTGCAGCGTTTCGGTGGTCTTCACGAGTTCATGCAGTGGGATCGACCGATCCTCACCGATTCAGGTGGATTTCAAGTGGTCTCCCTTGGGCCGCTGATGCGCATCAACGAGGAGGGTGCGAAGTTCAGCAGCCATCTCGATGGTTCCATGCACCTCTTTACGCCGGAGCGTTCGATTGAGGTGCAGCAGGCGCTCGGCCCCGACATCGCCGTTGCCTTTGATCAGCCGGTGATGCCAGAGGGGAGTACCGACCGTGAGGTACGCCGCGCAATGGATCGCACGCATCGTTGGGCGGTTCGTTCGTTGCGAGCGCACAACCGTCCGGGCCAGGCGCTCTTCGGCATTGCGCAGGGTGGAATCAACCCCGAGCTACGCGCTGAATCAGCCACCTACATCCGCTCACTCCCGTTTGACGGCATCAACCTTGGCGGGCTGGCGGGGGACGAAACCCCAGAGCAGCGCAATAGTGCGATCGACGCGACCGTTGCCGCGCTTGAAGGGGATCCCCGTGTCCGCTACCTGATGGGCCTCGGGTCACCAGTTGACCTCCTTGAAGCCGTCCTTCGTGGTGTCGACCTCTTCGACTCCGTCCTGCCCGCCCGGGTTGCCCGCAATGGGCAGGCCTGGGTCACGGGAGGACGCCTCAATCTGCGCAACGCGCGCCACCTCGACGAGCAGGAGCCCGTTGACGCCAAGTGTGACTGCAGCACCTGCAAGCGCTTCAGCCGTGCCTACCTGGCGCACCTCTTCCGAGCGGAGGAGCTGCTGGCGTACCGCCTCCTCACGATCCACAACCTGCGCCACATGAGCGCCTTCATGGGGGAGGTTCGGAGAGCCATCGCGTCGGGTACACTCGCCGCTGAACTGCCGCGCCTTCGGGCTGCGGCTGGGGGGCCGGGGACCCCCCGACTTGGAGCCGGCGATGAGCCGGGCGCCGTGCCAGAGCGCGGTGCGATGCAGCCGCGGTACGCCGAGGCAGGCAGACTACGAGGAGCTCAGCAGAAGAGGGCTGTAGCGTCGGAAGATAAGGAGTAACCCATGGCAGAGAAGAGCGAATCCAAGAAGAGCGCAGCCGTCGAGCCAAAGGAGGAGGGGAAGCCCTCCACTGAGCGCACCCGCGCAGTTGACGCGGCGATCCTCACCATTGAAAAGCAGTTCGGTCGCGGAGCGATCATGAAGCTCGGCTCACGTGAGCGACTCGCAATTGATTCCATTCCAACCGGAGCGATCTCACTCGATATCGCCCTTGGAATTGGTGGACTACCGAAGGGACGCATCAGCGAAATCTTCGGGCCAGAATCGTCGGGTAAGACCACGATCGCCCAGCACATCATCGCCGAGGCCCAGCGCCGCGGTGGCGTTGCCGCCTTCATTGACGTTGAGCATGCACTCGATTCTGCGTATGCCGCACAGACTGGCGTGAACGTGAACGAACTGCTTGTGAGCCAGCCAGACACCGGCGAGCAGGCACTTGAGATCGCTGAAACCCTGATTCGTTCAGGCGGCGTTGACATCGTTGTCATCGACTCAGTCGCGGCACTCGTGCCACGCGCTGAGATCGAGGGCGAGATGGGTGACTCGTTTGTCGGTATTCAGGCACGCCTCATGAGCCAGGCGCTCCGCAAGCTGACCGGTGCAGTGGCCCGTTCTAACACGGTGCTGCTCTTCACGAACCAGCTGCGCGAGAAGATCGGCGTCATGTACGGCAGCCCAGAGACGACCCCAGGCGGTCGTGCGCTGAAGTTCTACGCCTCAGTGCGCCTCGACATTCGACGAATCGAGACGATCAAGAACGCCACAGAGGCCGTCGGCTCTCGCGTACGCGTGAAGGTGGTGAAGAACAAGGTTGCCGCCCCATTCCGCATCGCCGAGTTCGACATCATGTACGGCGAAGGGATCAGCATGGCGGGCGGTCTGCTTGACGTCGGCGTCGCTGCTGACGTGGTCTCCAAGACCGGCGCCTGGTTCAACTATGGCGACGTGCGACTCGGCCAGGGCCGAGAGCAGTCGAAGGAGTTCCTCAAGGCGAATCCTGAGGTGGCCGCTGAGATTGACGCGAAACTTCGCGCAATGTCGACGACGCTTGAGGTTCCTGTCGCCGTCGCTCCCGAAGCGGAGTAACAGTGCGTCGTGGCGCGTCGCCGCGACCCTGAAGCGCAGAAAGCCCGCCGAGCAGCGGCAGAGGCCTCCGATGTATTGGAGGCAGCTGCACGCTCGCTCAGCGGTGCACCGCGCTCGCGCAAGAGTCTCGAAGAGCGTCTGATCACCGCCGGATACCCGGAAGAGCATGTGCGCGCAGCTATCGCACGTCTCGTTGAGATTGGCCTCATTGACGATGAACGGTTTGGGCAGGCGCTCCTCGATTCGCGTGACCGTTCGCGGCAACGTGGCGATCGCGCGCTCCTGCAAGAGCTGAGGCGCCGCGGCATCGATGACGAGCTCGCGCAGCGGCTGCTGGCGCAGCGCGCAGCAGGAGAGGCACAAAGCACGGAGCCCGTCTGGGGGGCGACCCTGCGCGTCGTTGAAGAGCATGCGGAGGGGGCAGAGGAGCGCGCTGCACGAGCCGCCCTCGCCAAGTTGCGCCTACGTGGCGGTGACGTCCGCGCCGAGGTACAGCGACTGGCCCAGGGGCTCGCCCGACGGGGTTTCCCGAGCGCCCTCTCCTGGCGCCTGGCCCGGGAACGCGTCGAAGCCGAATCCCAGACCCCAGTGACAGAGGGCGACGCGGAGGGGGAGTAGCCCCGCCACGCTCAACGCCATGGGCGTTTGACCGATCTGGCGGGTAGGCGTAGCCTCTGTTCTCTAGCCTTTGGCTGGGCATTTGACCTATTTACCGCGAGCCAGGCCGCGGGGCCAGCCTGGCAGGAGAGCGTCATGCCTGATTTGAACGGGATCGCCCCCGTGTTGTTTGCTCTATTCGGCGTAGGAACTGGACTCGCGCTACGAAACGTGATCGCCGCCGCCTCGATTCGAGCCGCGAACCGTAGGGCCGCCACCATTCTCGAGGAGGCGCGCCAGCAGCAGAGCGCCCTGGTCATCGGCGCAAAGGGCGAGATCTCACGCCTTCGTGCCGAGGCCGAACTCGCCCAGCAGGCCGACCGCGAGGCGGCGGCAGCCGAGGCTGAACGCCTTCGCCTTCGTGAAGTCACCCTCGGCGAGCGCGAGAGCTTCTTTGCCGGCCGTGAGGTCGCCATCGCAGAGCGCGAGCGCACCCTTGTTGACGAAGCTGTTGCCCTTGATGTGGCCCGTGCCAACGTCAACACACGCCTTGCAGAGGTTGCCGGCCTCGATCCAGAGGCCGCTCGGACCGAGGTGCTCTCGCGCTTCACCGAAGAGGCTGAGCGCGAGACGAAGCGCCTCCAGGCAACCCTGGAGCGACGTGCGCAAGAGGATGCGGCCGATCGGGCGCGCGACATGATCCTGACAGCGATGCAGCGTGTCGCAGCCGACCACAGCGCCGAGCACTCTGTGACCCACGTCAAGCTTGCCAGCGACGAGATGAAGGGTCGACTGATCGGCCGCGAGGGGCGCAACATCCGCGCCCTAGAGGCCGCCACTGGCGTTGAGCTACTCATCGACGAGACCCCACTGCAGGTGACGCTCTCATCGTTCGACCCAGTTCGTCGTCAGGTCGCGCGTGTTGCCCTTGAGCGCCTCATGCAAGACGGTCGTATTCATCCGATTCGCATCGAGGAGATCGTTGCGAAGGCACAGGGCGAGGTTGATGCCGACTCACTGAAGAATGGCGAAGCCGCCGCACTCAAGGTAGGCGTTACTGGCATTCCAACGGAACTGCTGCGCATCCTTGGTCGGCTGCAGTGGCGCACCTCGTTCGGACAGAACGTTTTGCTGCACTCAATTGAAACTGCCCAAGTTGCAGGAGCCGTCGCCGGTGAACTCGGCATGGACATTCGCGCCGCAAAGGTTGGCGGACTGCTCCATGACATCGGCAAGGCGCTCGACCACGAGATCGAAGGAACGCATGCGGCGATCGGCGCCGACCTGGCGCGCCGTCACGGCATGCCAGAGGGGATCGTCAATGCGATCGCTGCGCACCATCAGGAGGTGGAGTGCACCGCGCGTGAAGCCCCAATCGTGCAGGTGGCGGACGCGATCAGCGCCGCGCGGCCTGGCGCGCGTGGCGATCAGGGTGAGGCACATCTCCGCCGTCTTGAAGATCTGCAGCAGATTGCGCTCGGATTTGAGGGCGTCGAGAAGGTCTACGCCGTGCAGGCCGGCCGAGAGGTACGCATCCTTGTACGACCTGATCAGGTCACCGACGAACAGGCGCGCACGATTGCCCACGAGGTCGTCAAGCGCATCGAAGAGCAGCTTGCCTATCCGGGCCAGATTCGCGTGACGGTGATCCGAGAGACACGGGCGGTTGATTACGCCCGATAGCATGCCGACCCTACCGATCCTTGCGATTGGTGGTCCGACCGCGGTAGGGAAGAGCGCCGCAGCGCTTGCGCTGGCCAACGCCCTCGACGCTGCGGGAGTGAGTTCGGTCGTGGTGTCAGCAGATTCACGCCAGGTGTTTCGTGGCTTTGATATCGGTACCGACAAGATCAGCACCGAGATTCGCGCGGTTCGTCCGCACGCGTGTATCGATATTGCAGAGGCGAGCGACTCATTCACCCTCTACGACTGGCTCGACGCCGCACGTGCCGCGATCGCTGGGCACGCCCAAGTGAGCGGGGGAGGGGGGATCGCCATCGTGGTGGGCGGTACCGGCCTCTATCAGCGCGGCCTGCTGAAGGGCTTCCTCTCAGGCGGTGCTCGACCAAGCAACCCCCTCATTCGTGAGCAGCTCGAGCTGCAGTTCGCCAATGTAGGCCGCGAACCGCTCGATAAGGAGCTCCGCGAGCGGAACCCAGCAGCGGCAGACGCCGTGGCCACCGCGAGCGCCCGGCGCCTCATTCGGACGCTAGAGATTGTTCGCCTCGGTGGTGATCCGCTCGCCGAAGAGGAGAATCCATGGAGCGCACCAACGGCATACGTGCAGATTGATGACGTTGACTTTGAGCGGCACCGTGCTGCAATCACCGCACGTGTGCGTGCGCAGTTCGATGGAGGGCTCGTCGAAGAGACTGCACAGCTGGCGGCACGCCTTCCAGCTGAAACTCCAGCCCTCTCTGGCATCGGATACCGCGAAGCTCAGGCGTACATCGATCAAACCATGGATCGTGAGCGCGCCATCGGCACAGCGGCAACGCGCACCTGGGCCTACGCCCGTAGGCAGCGCACCTGGTACCGCGGCGAGGATCTAGCCGAAACGATCCCAACCGATGGACGCTCAGCAGACGAGATCGCCCAGATCCTTCTTCCGCACGCGCTGCGGATCGCGGTACGCTAGAGGGACAGTGACGAAAAGAACTGCACCGATTGACCTGACGCCTGCGCCAGAGCGCGCCTTCCTCATCGCAGTAGACACTGGTAGCGACGTGGGCTGGCCGGCCGAGGATAGCCTCCAGGAGCTTGCAAGCCTCGCGCGCACGGCGGGCGCTGAAGTTGTTGGCGCTGAGTGGCAGCAGCGACGACATCCCGACCCCGACACCTACATCGGTGCTGGTAAGGCGCAAGAGTTGCTTGCAGCGAAGGTTGAGACGGGCTTCACGGTCCTGATCGCCGATGACGAGCTTTCGCCGACGCAGCAGCGTGGCCTTGAAGAGGTGCTCGGCGTGAAGGTGATTGACCGGAGCCGACTCATCCTCGACATCTTTGCCTTGCACGCTAGAACGCGTGAGGGTCGCCTCCAGGTGGAGCTCGCGCAGCTCGAATACCAACTGCCCCGGCTCACCAAGCTGTGGACACACCTTTCGCGTACAGGTGGCGGTATCGGTACGC
>QWRK01000029.1 GCA_003670455.1 Candidatus Aquidulcis sp.
TCGGCATCGGCATCGGCGTGCAGATTGCCCTCTTTCTCATCTGGCAACTCTTCGGCCTTGGTGGCCTTGGCGCTGGGTGGGACTTCTTCGCCATCTTGCGACTCGTGATCGGACTCATCTTCCCGGCACTTCTTACCTACGCCGGTTGGCGCACAGCGAAGGCGCGCTCCATGGAGTCGGCAACGGGGCTGCTCTACATCGATCTCGGTGCTGTGACGACGGGAACGATTCTTGCCGCAGGCCTCTTCTTCGGCGCCGGAATTCTCGTTTAGCGCTTCAACTTCTGCGCCTGGGCGCGGAGTGCGGCGACACGACGCTCAATCCGCAACAGCTCGCTGACGCTCCACGCCTGCGCAAAACAGGCGACGGGGGTGAACGGTGCATCACCCGTTGCGTTCTCTGAGATCGTGCCAAGCCCCGCCTCGCGCAGATGCGTGCGATATGGGGCGAGCACCTCGGTCACCAGCGTCACTGCAGCCGCGCAACCCGCGGGGCTCTCAAGGTCGTGCACGGCGAAGGCACTGTCAGCCCAGGGCCCAATGAGCCACAGCCAGCCGAGCCCCTGGTGATACGCACCATCGCGCGATTTCCGGTCGCCGTCGTAGTCACCGCGATAGGCGGGATCACTCGGTGCGAGCGAACGAATCCCGATAGGGGCGCGCAGTTGTGCGTCGGCCGCAGCGAAGGCGCGCTGCGCTTCGGCGGCAGGGATGAGGTCGCCACCAAGGCCGAGCGCAATGAACTGGTTCGGTCGTAACGCAAGGTCATCACCCTCAGGCCCGTCAACGACATCGGCAAGCCACGGCACCTCGGTGCGAATAAATCGCGCACGGAAGCTCGTACGGACGCGATCGCCGAACTGATCCAGATCTGCAGCAGCGCGAGCAGCATCAGGAACCCCCGCGCCGATCGCTGGATCTCGCAGCCAGTCGCTGACGGTGTGGAGTGCGCGGTACCAGAGCGCCGAGATCTCAATCGGTTTGCCACGGCGGGGTGTGACCACCCAGTCGTCGAGCTTCGCATCCATCCAGGTGAGCTGGCGACCCTCGGCCGACCCCACGATGAGCCCATCGCTGTCAGCGCCGATCCCAAAGTCGGTGCCGTCGCGGTAGGCGGCGATGATGCTCAGCAGCGTTGGTAGCAGTTCGGCACCAAGCGCGCGATCGCCCGTCGCTGCGACATGGGCACGCGCCGCCTCGATATACCAGAGCGGCGCATCAATCGTGTGGTATTCGGGCATCTCGTCGACGCGATCGGGGAAGTTGTTCGGCAGCAGCCCTCGGCGCACCCACGGGGCAAACGAGCGCAGCACCGTGGCACCAATCTCTGGTCGGCCCGTTGCAAGGGTCAGTCCGCGCAGGGCGATCGCCGTGTCGCGCCCCCAATCGTTGAACCAGGGGTAGCCCGCGATCACCGACCAGCCGAGCGGTGCCGCAGGATCCGCTGGCCCGGGCGTGGCGGGAATGCGTCGGCGTACAAGAAAGTCGTCAGCGGCAAGAACCAGTGCTTGCATCTCTCCGCTCGCAGCGATCGCCGCATCGGCACCGTCACCAACCGACTGCGCACGGGCGAGCAGATCGCGATCGCGCGCCTCACTCTCGGCGAGAAGCGCCGCCCCGCCACCGCTCGCCATCGCGGCGAGGATCTCAGCCGGCGGGCGACCGATGCCGCCGCCCTCAGTAGCGACCAGCAGTGAAGCGCTCTCGCCAGGCTCAAGCCGAACGCTCCAGCGCAGCGGAACGGCGTAGTCCGATCGGTCCGCCTCAACGCGAGCTGCATCGTGCCGATGGAAGAGGCCACGAATCACCCCAGCGTCGGGGGAGAGTGCGCCGCCGTCGCAGCGGATCTGCACCTCGGGCCACGCGGAGCTCATTCGCCACGAACCCTGCTGCGCACTCTCAACTACGTTGGACTCCGCGCACGTTAGGTCGCCAAGCATCGCATCGTGGTGGTCGTGCGCAGTTGCGGTGAGGCGTAGCAGTAAATCGACGCCAGATGTGGCTGCAGCGTCGAGGCTCAGCGAAAGCAGTACGGCATTCGCGCCATTGACCGCGGTGTGTCGCTCGGTCAGCGCACCAACGGTGAGCCCCCACCGCTTGGTGACACCACCGACGCCGACCGACACCTCGGAGAGTGGCGCACCGAGTTGCGGCGAGAAGTGACCTGGCTCCATCTCAAAGCTAAAGAGCGGCAACCAGTCGCCATCGGTACGAGCCCAGAGCATCGGTGGACCGGCGAGCACCGTGCGCGCGACCGGG
The DNA here is from genome assembly GCA_003670455.1 of Candidatus Aquidulcis sp. Classification (GTDB taxonomy): domain Bacteria; phylum Chloroflexota; class Limnocylindria; order Limnocylindrales; family Limnocylindraceae; genus Limnocylindrus. The sequence goes on from QWRK01000029.1 coordinate 2,259, forward strand.
GGCTGCAGCGCCGCAACGAGGAGTCCGTGATAGCGACGACCTGGCGCGCCGAGCGGGGAGAGCGCGGTATAGCCGCCGAGGCCGTTGCCGATCAGGAGTTCGCGATCCTGCGCGCGATCAAGATCGGCGAGATCTGTTGCTGTGAGGGAGGTACTCATGGCGCTCGCGCGCTCCGGGGGTTAGGAGATCTTCTTGATGGTGTAGTTGATCTCGTTGCCGTTCGGCAGGGTGACGACGACCTTGTCGTTGACCTTGCGTCCGATCAGCGCCTTGCCGAGTGGGCTCTCGTTGGAGATCTTCGGTGGCTCGCCGCTTGGGTCGGCCTCGGTGGATCCTACGATCAGGTAGTCGTGGCTCTTGCGCTCGGCAGTCACGGTGACGGTGGAGCCGAGGGCGACCTCGTCGGTGCTGGCATGCTCGTCGATGATTTCGGCATTGCGCAGCTTCTCTTCAATCTCCAAGACCTTCCCCTCAATGAACGACTGCTCGTTCCGGGCGATCTCGTAGTCGGCATTTTCGCGCAGGTCGCCAAGCTCCTTCGCCGCCTTGATGCGCGCGATGACCGCTGGGCGCTGTGAATGGATCAGGTCATGCAGCTCGGCCTCGAGCGCAGCCTTCCCAGATTCCGTGAGGTAGACAGGTCCAACCATGCGGGGGAGTCTAGCCGTTCGCCGCCCCCGTGGCGCCCCCCTGCCGAATTGCGAGGGCCAGGATCGTGCTCAGCGCGAGCATGGCGACCTGCGGCGCAAGGGGGCCCCCAGCCAGGATCAGGAGCACGGAGAGCCCCACGCTCACAAGCACCTGGGCTCGGGGAGGGTGGGCCCCGGTGCCGGCGCGTAGGGCGATGAGGCCGAGTAGCAGCAAATCGAGCGCCCCCAGGGCGATGGTCGCGAACGAAGCGTAGGCAACGATGCGGTCGTAGCCCCCTTCGGCGGGGAGTGCCCCGCCAAGGAGACCGTAGGTGAGTGCCCCAGAGGCGATGAGGCCGACGCCGCGCACGAATTCAGCGGCAGCCAGCGCGGCGTAGGTCACAAGCACCGATCCCTTCAACATGCAGAGGAGCGTAGCGCGAACGCGGCAGGGGCAGGGATAAAGGCGCATACTCCTCTCATGAACAGATCTGCACAACGCACAGCAACAGGGTCGCCTCTGAAACTTGATGTTGTCATCGCCTCGCTCCTGCTGAACGCGGGCATCCTTCTCGCCCTGGTCACGTGGATCACGGCTAATCGGCCAGATTTTTTCTCTGGGATCAGTAATGAGCAACTGCGCGCCGCCTTATCAATACTGGCTGTAGGTGCCCCGGTCGCGATTGCCGCCGCGGCTGCAGGTCGACTGAGTACGCGCCTCCCCGTGGACCTTGGTACTGGAACACTCCTCGCGCTCATCGCGGCGCTCAGCACGGTGTTTACTGCAGCGGCCGTGCTGCGTTCAGTACTGCCGTTAGATGCAAGCTTCCTCGTGCGCCTGCTCCAAGAGGCTATCAACGCTGGAACAATTTTCCTGATGGCGCGTATCTTCGCTCGTCGCGCGCGACGGCTCCCTGACTGGATCAGCATTACGGGAGCGATCTTTGCTGTCGGGCTACTCCCTCTCGGTCTCCTCTCTCTCGCCGTCGAAACGTTTTCAACGTGGATCGGCGAGCCGCTCTCTCAAGAGGTAAATCCTCTCGCCGCTGTTTCCGCTGCGATGTACCTTGCAGCACTTCTGCCCGCGCTCTTCTTTGGGCGAGAGCTACTTCGCGCTGAATCGGCGCGATATCGCCCCGTTGAACGCCGCTTCGTTGAGGTATTCGCAGCTTTTGGTGTTGGTTCACTCGCCGCGGTCTTAGTCCCGCGCGCAACAGCACAGCTCTATGACACGCTGCAGACCTGCACAGTTGAACCCTATGCCTGCGACCGCCTACCAGCGGAGTGGGTCATCATTGGCCTCCTGACAGGCCTGACCGCCTGGCGGCTTATTCGCGGCGCCGAACGCGCCAAGCAGCCGCTCCTCTGGATCGGTGCGCTCCCTCCCGTGTTGATGACCGCAGTCGCAATCAACTGGTATCTCCCCGCAGGGCTTGGCGGGCTCCCGATCGCGGGGGCGCTGATCTCGATCGGCGGGCTGCTCTTGTTGCGACGCGCTACGATGGCAACAGCGCCGCGCCCGCGGCGAGCATCAAAAGGGAGGTAGTACCCATGAGCGACGCCAAGAAGATCACCCTGTACGGCGCGGACTGGTGCAGCGACTGCACGCGATCCAAGGGCTACCTCGACGCGCATCAGGTTCCCTACACCTACGTTGACGTGGATGCCGATGCGGCCGCCAAGGAGATGATCGAGACGCTGACCGGCGCGAAGTCGATCCCCGTGATCATCTTCGAAGATGGCTCGTACCTGATCGAGCCCTCCAATGCGGAGCTCGGCGCGAAGGCGGGCGTCCCCCAGAGCTAACGCGCGGCGAGCGGCAGCTCGTCGAGGCTCGCCAACACCACGTCGGCAATTTCTGCAGCGCCTGTTGATGACGGCGCGCCAGGGAGCGGCACGACAACGACACTCATCCCCGCCGCCTTGCCGGCGCGCGCGCCGGCCAGTGAATCTTCGATGGCGAGTGAGCGCTCGGGGGTGATGCCGATGCGACGGCACGCCTCGAGGTAGACGTCGGGGAGCGGCTTGCCGCCGGCGACCTCGTCGCAGCTCACGTAGGTCTGTACGGCGTCGGCGAGCCCGAGGATCTCGATCAACGTGGCGATGATGCTGCGCGGGCTCCCCGACGCAATCGCAATGGGTCCGCGCGCGGCGGCGCGGCGAACAGCGGCAACGCCGGCGGGAATCACCTGCACGCGCCCAGAGCGATAGAGCGAGTCGAGGTGGTTGATGGTGCGCGTCGCAATCTCGTTGGCATCCGGATGACCGAGGATCTCCGCCATGGCGCTGCCCCACTGCTGGGTGTTCGCGCCGTAGAAGCGGTGGAAGTCCTCTTCGACCAGGCGACCACCCACTTCGGCGGCAATGGCGAAGCGTGCCTCGGCCCAGAGCGGCTCGGTATCGCAGAGCACGCCATCCAAATCGAAGACGACCCCATCGGGGTTCAGCACGTACGGCGGGAGGGTCTGATCTGTAGGCATAGGCGCAAGGGTAGCGGGGCGCGTACCCTACGCGCATGAGTCCTGTTGTCCGAGAAGAGTCGAGCGCCTGGGGGGCACGCCTGCGCGCCGCCGCTGCTGGAGAACTTTCTGACCTCCCCTTTGTGCAGCAACCAGCCTGGGCCGCATCCAAAGCGCTCACCGGCTGGGAGTCGGTGCGTCTCGTGGCGCAGGACGGCGCTGCATGGGCGGGCGCGCAACTCCTGTTGCAGCGGCTCCCCGCAGGACTCGGCCGCATCGCCTACGCGCCGCGCGGACCGATCGTTGTTGCGCCGCACGCGGAGCAGGCCGCGACACTCCGCGCCGAACTCCTGCGCGGACTCACCGAGCTTCGCAGTGACGGCGTCACGCTGGTGCGCCTAGAGCCGGGCGAGAGCGCGCCGCTCCCAGACGAGGCTGATCAGGTCAACCCTGCCGATGGGCTGAGTGCTGACCTACGCGCGCCGTGGCTCGCTGCGGCGACCTCATCGCGTACCTCGCTGCATCGTGCGCGACCGGTGCAGCCATCGACCAGTCGACGCATAGATCTCACCGCTGGCATGGAGACCGTTCGTGCCGCTTGGCGCAGCAAGTGGCGACAGTACGCGCGCCATGCCACGGAGTCGGGCGTAACTGTGCGCGCCGTTGGTGCCGACGGCGCCGATGCGCTTTACACCGCAATGACCTCAATCTCGGGGCGTACTGGCGTGAAGACGCGCAGCAGTGCCGCATTCGCGCACATCGTCAATGCCTTCAACGGTGAGGCGGAGATCCTCATCGCCGAATCACCGTCGGGCGAAACGCTTGGTGCCCTTCTTGTCATCACGACGCCAACAACAACGACCGAACTCTTCGGCGGCGCAACGAATGCTGGGAACGAGCTCCGTGCGCCATACGCGCTGAAGGTCACCGCAATGGAGCGTGCCGTTGCGCGAGGGAGCGCCACCTACGACATGTGGGGGATCTCAACGTCAGGCATCGCGCACTTCAAGGCTGGCTGGGGCGGAGCGCCGGTTGTCTACCCTGGCGCACTCGATGTGGATCTTGATCCGATCCGTGGACCGCTCGTGCGCCTCGCGCTACGCCTGCGCGGATTCGGCGCTTAAGCCGAAGGGCGAGCCGTTCGGCTCGCCACCAGGGTGAGCAGGCCATTGGCCAGCACCAGACCCCAGATCAACTGCGGTGCTCCCGTCACGAGGAGACCGAACGCCCCGATTGCGCTGAGGGCCACTCCAAAGAGAAGCACAGCGCGGCTTGAGCGTCGCGACCAGAGTGCGCGCGCAACCCAGAGCGGCGCGGCCCCAGCCAGCCCGAGGGCAACCGCAGCGACCATGAGGAGGGCAAGGATCTGTCGCACCCATGCGCCGAACTCCGGGAGGTTGTTCTGATCGGCCAGGGTGGTGAGGATCACGGCGATATCGATCTGGAACGTTTCCAAGAGGGTTGCAACGTCACTCCCAAGTTCGGCCGTGATCTGCGCGCCGAGTGAGACCCAGGTCTGATCCGCAATATCTAGGGCAACAACGGCGATCGCGACGAGACCGGCGAGGCCGGCGGCAATCAGCACGACTCCGAGCAGCGCATTGCTTAGGGCGGCGGCAATCTGCGCGATCCCGCGAGGAGACTCTTTCGGCTCATCCAACATGTAGCTCACTCACCCCCCTTATACGGATAGGTGATCCAGCCATCAGCGAGCGCCGCGAAGAAGTCGGGGGCACCAGGCACTTCGCTCTTGCCAGGCTTGTGATGAACGACGGCAGTGCGCACGGTTGCACCCGCGGCGCGAGCTCGCTCCGCCACGAGCGCGAGGGTGCGGCCGCTCTCCCACACCTCATCGACGATCAGGATCGAGCGCCCCTTCAGTGACTCATCGGACGGCATGCGCGTAATGGTCGGCGCTGGGCGACGACCGGAGGCGTCGTAGTGTTCAGCGACGGCGATCAGGAGATCGCGAATGCCGAGCCGATAGGCGAGCATCGCACCAGGTACCAGACCACCGCGGCTAATCGCGAGGATGGCATCGGGGCGCTGCGCATCGGGTAGTACCTGAATCTGCACCGCGAGCGCCTCAACATGCCCGTTGAGCTCCTCCCATGTCAGGACGAGCGTCTCGGTGCTCACCTCAGCGGACGTGGTCAAGCGCCTGGCTGAAGTCGGCGATGATGTCGTTCACGGATTCAATACCGATGCTGATACGGAAGATTCCGCCGCGCTTTGGCATTGGGTAGACGAGTGTGTCGACCTCGCCGAGGCTCACACCCACGGCGCACATCTGTACGTGATCGCTGAAGGCGCGCATGGCGTCGAGCGGATCAACGCCGGCTGCGGCGCGTGGCTTAAAGGAGAGCATGCCACCCCACCCGTTCTTGAGAAGTCGATCGGCGACCGCACGGTCTGGGTGCGAGGCAAGGCTTGGGTGGCGCACCCACTCGACCTTCTCATGCCCCTCTAGGAATGCAGCGACGGCGCTGCCGTTCGCTGAGGCGCGCTCCATGCGCAGTGGCAGGGTGCGCGCACCGCGTGCGATCAGCCAGGAGTTAAACGGCGATGCCGCGCCGCCAAGCAGGTCGGTCTGTCGACGAATTGGATCAACGAGCGCCTTGGAACCAGCGGCGATGCCGCCGAGTGCATCCCCGTGACCCGAGACCCACTTGGTGGTGGTCTGCAACACCAGGTCAGCGCCATGCTCGAGTGGTCGCAGCAGCACGGGGCTCAAGAACGTGTTGTCGACGACGAGGAGTGCGCCGCCGGTGTGGGCGATCTTGGCAATGGCCGGAATGTCGGTGATCCTCATCCATGGATTCGAGAGCCCCTCGCAGAAGATGATCTTGGTGTTCGGCTTCATGGCCGCCTGCACCGCCGCGTGATCGGTGATCGGCACCGGCGTCACCTCAATGCCGCGCGATGGGAAGTCTTCGGCGAAGAGAATCTGACTGATGATGAAGAGGTCGTCGGCGACGATCAGGTGATCGCCCGACTTTAGGTGGGCGAGGAGCCCCGCGGCGATCGCCGACATCCCCGAGGCTGACGCGATCGCGCTCTCCGCACCTTCGAGTGCGGCAAGCTTCTCTTCGAGCGCTGCCGTGGTGGGGTTGTTGGTACGCGTATAGAAGTACTTATTGGGTTCCCAGGCGAGCGCCCCGTCAACTGCCGACTCCTTCTCGTCGGCCGTCTCGAAGGTGAAGGTTGCCGTCTGGTAGATCGGGAGATTGTGGGCGCGGGTCGTGGGGTCAGCGCTCTCACCGGCGTGAACCGCCAGGGTGTCGAGCGATGCGTTCTTGAGGGGCTTCTTGCCGTCTTTCGCCATGGCGAGAGTGTAGGGGCTGGAGCGGGAGACGAGGTTCGAACTCGCGACCTTCTGCTTGGGAAGCAGACGCTCTACCAACTGAGCTACTCCCGCGTGGGGGGCTGAGGATAGCGCATGGGGAGCGCGGGAGGCTACGCTCTGGCCATGGACTTTGAGCACCGCTGGCTCGGGAGAATCGGCTACGACGAGGCGCACGCCCTGCAGCGAGCGCTGCTGACCGAACGTGCTGCGGGTCGCTGTCGCGACACCCTACTGACGTTGGAGCACGAGCCGGTCATGACCCTGGGGCGTAACGCCGATCCGAGTCACCTACTGCTCGCCGAAGCCGACTACGTCGCGCGCGGCATTGCTGTGCGACACGTAGAGCGTGGTGGCGAGGTGACCTACCACGGCCCTGGGCACCTGGTGATGTATCCGATTGTGGCGCTGCGCGAGAACGGCATCTCACTGCGTGTGCACATTCGTGCACTTGAGGCGGCGCTGATTGCCGCGTGTGCAGCGTTCGGTATTGCAGCGGAGCGGCGTGATGGCGCGCCCGGCTGCTGGGTGGGCGAGCGCAAGATTGGCGCCGTTGGCGTGCGCGTGGAGCGCGGTGTTGCCTGGCATGGCCTTGCCCTCAATGTTGGGCGGGACCTTGCACCATTTGATCTGATCAATCCGTGTGGCCACGCTGGTGTCGTCTCTACGTCGATTGCCCTGGAGCAAGATTGGGCGGCGACGGCACGCGGCGAGCGCGACGCGATCGGTGCCACCGCCCCTGATCTTCGGAGCGTTGGGGATCTCGTTGCCGCGGCGTACCAGAGCGAACTTGCCGCGTACGGCACGAGCGCTAGCGTTCATGTGAACAGCGCAGTTCCTGCAGCTGCCGGGGGTTCACGATGAGCGGTGGTATCTGGGAGCTGCGTCGCGATGAGATCACCGGCTGGTGGTCGGCAACCGTGGTGGACCGCGAGTTTGAGCCGCAGCGATTCCACGAAGCGCGGACATCGGGTGCTCGAGAAGAGGAGTGCGCTAACTGTGCACAAGCCGATGCGTCGACGGTAACGCGACGCGTGCTGCGCCAGGGCGCGTTCCACTCTGTTGGCACACGCGCGGATGCTGCCGCTGGTGAATCTGGGTTTCTCACGCTGAGCGATGTGGATCGCGCGGGCTCGTGGTCGACGCGCATCGCACCAGGTCGCGAACACGGCGAGCTCGATGAGGTGCCAGTGGCCGTGGGTTCGG
>QWRK01000003.1 GCA_003670455.1 Candidatus Aquidulcis sp.
AGGGGCGTGGCTCTGGCGACGGGGCCTAGGTGCTTGGCGAGCTGCGTCGCAGGCTCGGCACGGGCGGCCTCTTCGGGGGCGGCTCACTGATGGTCGTCGCTGGCGCTGGGCGCCTCGGGCGCACCAAGGATCTGCGCGCCAACCTCACCGACACCCTCGCCAACATGGCCCCGGGGAACGGTGTCGTCTTAGTAGATCAGCGTGCACGTCGACCAAACCTCAAAGGGATGCGGCCCGATGGGCCAGGCGAACTAGGAGTGTTGGTGCAAGATCGCGGCGGTAGTGTGGTGATCTGTGCATCGCCTGGTCCTGGCGAGCTGGCGTCGTGGTTACTGGCGCGCGCAAAGAGCGCCGGCCGCGAGATCGCCGGCGATGCGGCGAAGTCGATCGCCGAGCGACTCGGTGCCGAAGTGCGCGAACCCGACCTTGATCGCAGCGGTATTCGCATGACATCGGTCGTGGAGCTTGAGAAGTTGATGCTCGCGATTCCTACCGGACCAATCTCGCTACGCGCCGTTGATGCGCTCGTTGCTGATCGCGGTGTTGGGTCACTCTTCGCCTTTGCCGACGCGATCGTCTCGCGCAGTGGCACGCTGGTCTCGAAGCACCTCCTACGTGCGGTCAGTGAGCCAGGGCCGATGGTGGTGGCAACACTGCATCGAAAGATGCGCGACCTTGCGCAGATTCACGGCGCAACGGTTGTTGAAGGTGCGTCGGTCGCGACGGCTGCCCGAACGATTGGCATGCATGAGTTCCCCGCCGGCAAGCTTGCCGAGGCGGCGCGCAAGTGGAGCAGCACAGAGATCGCCGACGCAATCAATGGATTAGTTGAACTCGATGCGATCAGTAAGGGCGACGGCGAACGGGCCTGGGGCCCGGCGCTGACTCGCTGGAGCGCTGCGCGCATTCGCTAACGCAGCGCTCCGAGCGCGTCGTTAGATCAGCCTTCGCGCTTCTCCGGTACAGCCTGCAGCAGGTACCAGCCCACGAGCATCGTGGCGAGCAGGGTCAGCAAGCCGACCGTGTACGCGCCGGTGCCAAGCACTGGGAAGAGGAAGAAAATCGTGGCGCCATACAGCAAGCCACCGATCACCTGTGAACCCTTACCCACGAGACCGTAGAGGCCGTAGAACTCACCGAGCTGCCTCGGTGGGGAGAGGCGGTACATGAGGATTCGGTCAGCGCCCGAGAGGCCGCCGAAGCCGAAGCCGAGCACCACGCCGGCCACGATGAACGGGATCGGCGAGACAAAGAGCGCGCCGATGACCAGTGCAACCGCCCAGAGGGCGAGCACGCGGTTCAGCGTTGCCTTTGGTCCCTGGCTGTCGGTGAGGCGTCCCCACACGAGGCCGCCAATGACCGCGGTTGATGCGAGTGCAACGAGCACATAGTTCGCCTCACCTTGCGTGAAGCCAACCGCCTGCACCGCAAAGATCGCCATGATCGAGATCACGGTGTTCTGTGCGTCGGTGTAGAAGAAGCGTGCCGTCAGGAAGCGCCTCAGGCCTGGGTACTTCTTGAGCTCTCGAATGGTTCCGAGCGTTGCCATCAGCGAGTTGCCACCAGCAACCTTCCCTGACGGTTCTGGAACCTCCTTAATGAAGATGAAGATTGGCAGTGAGAGCACCCCGAACAAAATCGGAGCAATCACAAAGACCTGCGCGACGGAAACGTCACCGAAGAGAATAATCACGCCGATCAGAATCGTGCCGAGGTAGCCGAGGCCGTTACCGAGCCCCGAAACCCAGCCACGGTTCGCTGGCGTGCTCACGATCTTGATCGTGGCGTCGTAATAGACCAGGGCTGACTGGTAGCCAAAGTTTGCGATGCAGAAGAGCACCACGCCCATGCCGACCGGCACCGACGGGATGAAGATCGCCGGGATGATCGCGAGAAGCGTAAAGAAGAGGAGATACGGAAGTCGTCGACCCGCACGATCGGAGATCGCACCAATCGCCGGCGAGATCAACGCATTGATACCGACGGAGAGGGCGATCGAGATCTGCAGCCAGAGGTTTCCCTGTGACTCGCCGAGCCCCTGCTCGCTGGTCAGATAGAGACCAATCGCATACGAGAAGATTCCGTACGACCAGATGGTGTTGGCCAAGTCGTAGAGGGTCCACGAGGCGATCCAGGTCGCCGGAACGGTGATCTTGACGCCGCCAGCGGCGTTCCGTGTAGCCATGTTTGTCCTCCCAATCCCGAATCCGCAGCGCGGGCACGCTGTCGGTTCGGTCAAGAGACAGGATGAGGGTTCAGGGGGCGTTATGCCCCTCTAGGCGCGCACGGTGCGCCGTGATTTGGTGCGGCTGGGGGGCTACGATGCGGGCATGCCACCCGCACGAAAACGGCCAGTTTCCGCACGAATTAGCCCGGCGCAAGCCTGGGTGAAGCAGTTGAAGAAGCGTCGCCCTGGGGTGGTCGAGGACGCCTTATCGGGCCTCGCCACCCTCTACGGCACCCCAACCTGGAAACCTCGAATGGACCCGATCAGTGAGCTTGTCACCACGATCCTGAGCCAGAACACCAGCGACACCAATGCGGAACGCGCCTTTACGGCGCTCCGCGCCCGCTACCCAGATTGGGCCGCTGTTGAGGCGGCGCCGGTGCGCTCCCTTGCCGCCGTGATCAAGAGTGGCGGTCTCGCCGCGCAGAAGGCGCCGCGCATCAAGGCAGCGCTCCGCGCCACACGCGAACAGAGCGGCTCGTATGACCTGACGTTTCTGACAGCGATGGAGCCGCTGGCGGCGCGCGACTGGCTCACCGCCATTCCGGGGATCGGCCCGAAGACGGCATCGATCGTGATGCTTTTCTGTTTCGGAGTGCCGCTGATGCCAGTAGATACGCATGTTGAGCGCGTCTCAAAGCGGATCGGGTTACTGCCACCAAAGGCGAGCCTGCAGTTCGCGCATGATGCCTGGCTTGATCTGGTAGAGCCGTCGCGCATGTACGAGGCGCACGTCGCGCTCATCCGCCACGGTCGCGGTCACTGTGATGCGCTGCGTCCAGATTGCGAACGCTGCCCAATTCGCCCGCGTTGTCGCTACGTTGAAAAGCGCGCGCCGTAGCGCGTCGCGAGTTCTAGCGCGCGTCGCTGCGGTGTGCACTCACTTGTGACCAGGGTGCACTTCTAAAGTCAAGACCACCCGGCTCTCCCGACGTGCGCGATCCAAGGCCGAGCACCTCGACTGCAGCGCCGGTTGGCAGCGCAAGTCGTGGGCCACCATTCGGTAGCGCCGCATCGGTAAGGTCGGCGAGTCGCTCATCGTTGCCGCCAGTCGCATGCGCCAGAATGCTCCACGCACCGAGTGCACCGATGCCATCAATCACGCGAATGGCGTGGCCGCCGCAGGTGCACGAGGCGGCGCGCCGACCGAGCGCCATTGCCGATGCAGAGTCGGCGATGATCGTGAGGTGCGGCAGCGTGATGGCGTTCGTCAGCTCGCGCACTCGCTCTGGTTGATCAAGCAGGCGTGTTGCGTCGCCGCCACAGAGGAAGAGGGTGGTCGGTTCGGTGACCTCATGCGGCAGATGCGCAACCAAAGTGGCCTCGCGTCCGGCGGCCGACAGGAGCTGCTGCAGGGTGCGCGCCTGGCGATCATCGTCTGAGGCGATGGAGGCGAGCAGCAGGGGGCCAGGCTGTGCGGCGAGCCAGTGCAGCGCCTCCGGCCATGCGTGGGCCGAGCGTCCGAGTCCGCCGCCAGAGAGGTAGAGGGTTGCCATGCAGTGATCCTACTGGGGGCTGCGCCATACTTACGGCATGACGGCAGAAACGGCTCTAGGGCGAATTGTCCTCATCGGTTCGGGCGAGATCGGCCCATCGATGGCGCCGCTGCATCGCAGCATCGTCGCCTCACTACCGAAGCGCAGCACCCCGTCGTCACTCGTTGCCCTCGACGGCAGCTACGACTTCCAAACCAACCGCGCTGAGATGGGCGAGAAGATCGCCGTCTTCTTCCGCTCGAAGGTTGGCATTCCGACGACCGTCATCGGCCTCCCCGAGACTGACCGCGCTGGCGCCGACCTTGCCCCGTCAGCGCTTGCGCCAACGATCGCCGGGCTGAATGCGGCCGACCTCATCTTCTTGGGACCAGGATCTCCGTCGCGCGCGCTCCGTCGCTGGGGTGGCACACCTATCGTTGAGCAACTCATCGCTCGCATTCGCAACGGCGCCACGCTGATCGCATCGTCGGCCGCCGCAGCGGCATCGGGGCGACACACCATCCCGGTCTATGAGATCTACAAGGCGGGAACCAATCCTGTCTGGCTTGAGGGACTTGACATCATCGGTGCGCTCACCGGTCTCGCTGTGGCGATCGTCCCCCACTGGAACAACAACGAAGGTGCAACACACGACACCTCACGCTGCTTCATTGGCGAAGGCCGCTTGCAGCAACTAGAGCGAGTGCTCCCTGATGGTGCCGCCATTCTGGGTATCGACGAACACTCCGCCCTCACCATCGACCTTGGTGCGAACAGCGTCACCGTTGGCGGCAAGGGTGCGGTGACGATTCGCATTCCAGGGATCGGCGAAACCGCACTACACAGCGGCGCAACAGAGTCACTGGCCGCCTTTGCCGCACGATTCGGTGCGGCTGCAGGTGCCCCACGCGCAGCTCTCCCAGCAACCGAGGCGCTCCTCCCTGTGCCGGCATCAGCGCCTGGTGTAGATGTGAGTGTCGCCGTGGAGCAGCTGATTGAACTGCGAGCAACAGCTCGTGCCGAGCGCCGATTCAGTGATGCAGATGCACTGCGTGCAGCAATCGAAGCACTTGGCGTGGAGTTAGTGGACGAGCCGACCGGAGCGCGCTGGAGTCTTCGCTCCTAGCGAGGAAAGCGAGAGCTGATCGCGCCCATGCGGCGCAGAAGAAAGCTCGGCATCAGGCTCAAGAATCGTGCTGAGAGTGCGTTCATCCATCCTGGAACCACAAGCGCGCGTCCATCACGTAGCGCCTCAAGAGCAGCACGGGCAACAGTGTCCGCAGAGGTCAGTAGGAAGTTCGGCAGGCCCGAACTCTGGCTCAAGCCGCCGCGCTCTTGGAATCCGGTTGGCGTAAATCCAGGGGCAACGCAGGTCACCTTCACGCCGAACGGCTTCGCCTCTTCATGGAGCGCCAGGGTGAAGTGCCGCACGTAGGCTTTGGTCGCAGCGTAGGTGGTGAAGCCAGGGAACGGAATGAACGAGGCGAGCGACGCCACATTCAGAATCCCGCCACTCTTTCGGGGCGCCATCGCAACAAGTGCCGCGCGTGAAAGGAGCGTCAGCGCGGTGACATTGACAGCGATCTCATTCGCCTCACCCTCTGAATCAAGCTCGGTAATCTTGCCGAATCGTCCGTAGCCAGCATTATTGACAAGGATCTCAATCGGTCGAGCGCCATCCAAGATGCGAGCTTCTACCTTCGCCACATCGGCACTCTGCGAAAGGTCGGCGACGATCGTCTCGCTCGCCGCGCCAAGTGCGGCGGCGAGCCCAGCGACACGCGCTAGCTCATCACCACGTCGTGCCACCAACACCAGGTCGTGGCCGCTCGATGCCAGGCGCAGAGCGATGCGCTCGCCAATGCCCGACGAGGCTCCCGTAATCAGTGCAATTGGACGTGCCATGTGAAGAGTATGAACGAAGGATGGTAGGGGGGCCTGGAATCGAACCAGGGACCGCCGAGATATAAGCTCGGAGCTCTTACCAACTGAGCTACCCCCCCGAGGGAGACTGACCACCGCAGTATGAAGCCTGCGGGCAGCTGTTCGCTACTACTTGATCGTAACGGCCACTTCGAGCGCCTCGCGCTCAAACTCCGCGGTGCAGACCACGGTCACAAACCAGACCCCCTTGGTTGAGCCCGCTCGCCAGGTGAAGGTGGCAAGGCCGCCGCTAGGAACGAAGAGCGCGGCTGGGGCCTCCCCCTCACGTGCCAGCGCAGGCACACCGATCTCGCATTCCGAGCCGGCGCTCGCCCGAACGGTGAGAAGAACCTCCGCGCCACGGGCGACGGCAACTGGCGGGTCGACCTCAAGGGCAATCGGCAGCGATGGCACCACGGATGGTGATGGGTCTACCGAGGGCGAAGTCTCAGGGTCGTTAGAGGCGGAAGCTGTTGCGCTTGGTCGGGGCGTGCTGGTGTCAGTGCCGCCGTCAAAGAGCGAGCCGATTGCGCCGAGGATGATGAGCCCGACGATAAGGGTGCCGCAGCCAGACTTGGTCGAGCGCTGTGCCGCGCGAAGGACGTTCATCAATTAATCGTACGAGAGCGCAATCGCGATGGCACAAGAGGCAAGTGCAAGTGCGCTCACCTCCCAGCCACGCTGGCGCAGATCGCGACGCACACGAGTGCTAAGCGTGACCCCAACACCTAGGAGTAACCCGCCGGTGACGAGGAGAGCTGGCGAGGCAGTCGTTGGCGCGCTCACGAGAAGGAGGAGGTAGGTAAGACCGTGGAGCAGCGCGAGCAAAAGGATTGTCCGCTGATGGCCGAGCCGCACCACGGCGCCGTTTGCACCAACTGACTTATCGAGCTCGCGATCGGCGAGTGCGTTCTGGAGCGCAAGTGCACTTCCGCCAGGAAGCGCAATCAAACAGAGTGTTGCAATTGCGGTGGGGAGCGGAGCCCCTGCGGCACTCCACGAAAATGCTGGAATGAGTGCGACCCCGAGAGCGAATGGAAGGAACGAGATCGGCGTGCGCTTGATCCCCGCGTTATAGAGATAGCCAAGCGTTGCGCCGGCGGCGGCGATCGCCAGGCTCGTGGAGCTGAGCGCAGAGGCCGCCGCTAGCCCTGCGGTTGCGGCAACAATCACCATCACTCGTGCCTCACGGGGCGAAACGTTTCCGCCCACCAGTGGCTTCTCTGCCCTCCCCGCATCACCAGCCTGGTCAAGGAGATCGTTCATCGCGCCAATGGAGGTGTGCACCCCAAGCATGGTGATGGCCGCGAGTGCCGCCTGACTCGCTGAGCCCCCAGCCGTCGTCGTGAGCGCCGCCGCAACGAGCGCGTTCAGGAGCGTCGGCAGCGGATGGGCGAGTCGCACGAGGGCAGCGAGATGAGCCATAAGACGAGCCTACCCTGACAGGAGTAGGATTGCGCCGATGTCTTCTACCCCTGCAATCGTCGTCTCGGATCTCGTCAAGCGCTACAAGGGCGCCGACCGTAACGCTGTAGACGGCGTCTCCTTCTCTGTGGAGCAGGGCTCCCTCTTCGCCCTCCTCGGGCCAAACGGCGCTGGTAAAACCACCACGATCAGCATCCTGACCACCACGCTTGCCGCAACCTCAGGGAGCGTGCAGATCGCCGGCGCCGACCTGGCGCAGGACCAGTCAGAGGTGCGCCGTCGCGTCGGCATCATCTTCCAGAAGCCGTCTCTCGACCGCGCCCTGACCGGCGAGGAGAACTGCCGCTTCCATGCCGCCCTCTACGGCGCCTACGCCTATCGCCCAGCGTTCAGCCTTATGCCGCAGGAGTACCGCGATCGCGTCGTCGAGCTTGGCGCACTCGTTGGGCTCGACCGGAATGACTTGTTCAAGAAGATCTCAACCTACTCGGGCGGCATGCGTCGAAAGCTCGAGATTGCCCGCTCGCTGCTGCATAAGCCGCAGGTGCTCTTCCTCGACGAGCCGACCGTTGGCCTTGACCCTGAGTCGCGCCGATCGGTGGCCGGCTACCTAGACGCCATTCGCCGCAGCGAAGGAACCACCATGGTTCTCACCACGCACTACCTCGACGAGGTCGAGATCGCTGACCAGGTCTGCATCATTGATCGCGGCAAGATCGTCGCGAACGGTACGCCCGCTGAGCTGCGCGTTGGCACCGGCGTCACGCGCGTAGAACTTGAAGCGGCCGATCGCGTGGCACTTGGCGCCGAGATTGAGCGCCTGGGCCACACGCCGCAGGTGATCTCTGCCGGTTTCGCCGTTGAGGTGAAGGGTGCCGAACCAGCCCACACGCTCTTGCGCGACCTAAAGACTCCGCTCACTCGGTTCGAAGTGCGCAGCCCGAGCCTTGAAGACGCCTACCTGAAGATCGTTGCCGCAACCGCTGATGACCGCGAAGAGTCGCCACTCGATGACGCGCCGCGACGAGGGTTCCGCCGATGAGCGCGCCGACGACCTACTCAGCCACCTCAAAGTTCAGCCTTCGTCGCGAGGCTGCAGCGGCTGGGGCAATCGCTGCCCGCGATGTCACCAAGCTGCTCCGTGATCCGATCCGCCTCGTTGGTGGGCTCGTCTTCCCCGCCCTCTTCATTGGAGTTCTTGGCGGTGCCTTCGCCTCAAACTTTGAGTCGCCGGGCATCGACCTGCTCCCATTCATCTTTGCTGGGCAGCTAGCACAGGGTGTCTGGCAGTCGTCGGCCCTCGGCCTCGTCTCCATCCTTGAGGACCGCGAGAACGACTTCAGCCAAGAGATCTTCGTGGCGCCAATCGGCCGGCGAACGATCCTTGCCGGCAAGATCCTCGGAGAGTCGTTGGTCGCCTTCCCGCAGGCCTTTACGGTGATGGCCTTCGGCATCATCCTCGGCATCCCACTCACCCTGGCGCAGGTTCTCGCGATCATCCCTGCGCTCATCTTGGTCGCCCTCTTCGGTGCCGCATTTGGCGCACTGATCGTGAGCGTGCTACCGAACCAGCGCTCGGCGAACCTTCTCTTCCCGTTCATCTTCTTGCCGCAGTTCTTCCTCGCCGGCGCCTTCAACCCAATCCGCAACCTGCCGTGGTACCTCGACATCGTCAGCCACATCTCACCGCTGCGCTATGCCGTTGACCTGATTCGCGGTGCCTATTACGGCTACCCAAATGAGGCGGTTCTCGCCGATCCTGCGTGGAACGTTGTCGTTATCTCTGTCGCAACGGTCGTCATGCTTTCAATCGGCACCTTCCTCTTCGTACGCAGCGAGCGCAATCGCTAACTAATCCTTACCCCTGCGCTATGTGATAGCGCACCGCTATGGATTACCGATTTTCACTAAGTGGGCGCACACTCGCCTCAGCGGCACGAATCGCTTCGATTCGTTTTTGGATCGACGATCTAGGCCGAAAGCTGGAGGCAGTACATATGCGTACGACTGCATCACTTTCCTGGTATCCGAAGGCGGTCGCCATCGGGCGAATTGTCATCGGCGTCATCTTCCTGTGGGCAGGTCTCGAGAAGGTCATCGGCGGCGCCGGTGAGTGGACCGCGAAGGGATTCCTTGCGTTCGGCACCGGTGGCACGCTCGGCTGGCCATTCGTGACCGAAGTGGTCGAGGGCACGGTGTTCAACCCCACCCATGATTTCTGGGTTGGGCTCTCTGCCAATGATGGTGTCATGAGCGTGATCAATCTTCTGGTGCCGTTCGGGCAGATTGCGATTGGCACCTCGTTGATCCTCGGAATCGCGACGCGTTTCGCCTCTCTGATGGGCTCACTGATGATGCTCTTCTTCTTCTTCGCCGCATGGGACTTCGCCTACGGCATCGTGAACCAGCACCTCACGTATGCCGTGGTTACGTTCGGGTTGGGCGTGATCGGAGCGGGGAACTACTACGGTCTTGACGCGGGCCTCGGTGGAAGCCTTCCAGCCGGCATCCGCCGCTGGTTCGCCTCGGGGGATACCGTCGCCGCATAGCGACCTGGTGTCCTTACAGGCCGCGAGGGTCTGGTCGGCGAAAGCTGGCCAGGCCCTCGTTGTTTTTGGGCCTAGACCTTGTCGGGGAAGTGACAGGCGACCTGGTGGCCTGTTGAGACCTGCACCAGCTGCGGCGATTCCGTGTTGCAGCGCTCCGGATTGCCGAGCTTCTCTTTCAGCCAGCAGCGCGTCTGGAATGCGCAGCCGCTCGGTGGATTCGATGGCGACGGCACATCGCCCTTCAAGATGATGCGCTTGCGCTTCTTCTCAATCGCAGGGTCAGGGATCGGCACCGCGGAGAGGAGAGCGATCGAGTACGGATGCACCGGCGAACTGTTCAGTTCTGCCGAAGGTGCAACCTCAACGATCTTCCCCAGATACATCACGGCGGTGCGATCGCTAATGTGGCGCACCACCGAGAGGTCGTGCGCAATGAAGAGATAGGCGAGCCCAAGACGCTGGCGCAGCTCTGCGAGCAGGTTGAGGATCTGCGCCTGCACGCTCACGTCGAGCGCACTGACCGGCTCGTCGGCCACCACGAGATCTGGGTTGAGGGCGAGTGCACGTGCCACGCCAATGCGCTGACGCTGCCCGCCAGAGAACTCATGGGGATACCGCTCAGCGAAGCGTGGGTCCAGCCCGACCAGTTCGAGGAGCTCAGCAACGCGGCCGGTTCGCTCGGCGCTCGTGCCAACGTTGTAGATGTCGGCTGGCTCGCGAAGGATCGCGCCAACGGTCATGCGCGGATTCAGCGAGGCGTATGGGTCCTGGAAGATCATCTGCACGCGGCGGCGTAGTTCGTGCAGCTCACGCCCTTCGGCTGTCGCAAGATTCTGTCCGTCAAAGTCAATCGTTCCAGCGTTCGGCTTTACGACGCGAGTGATCGCGCGCGCCACGGTGCTCTTGCCGCAACCAGACTCACCAACGAGGCCGAGGATCTCCCCCTTCGCTACCTCAAACGAGACGCCATCCACTGCGCGCACTTCGGCGACGGTGCGCTCGCGCACCAGCCCTTCACGGATTGGGAATCGAACGGCAAGGTCTTTGACCGTCAGCAGCGGTTCGCGGCTCATCGGGTGGCTCCTCCTGTGCGCGGCAGTGGTCGCCCTTCGGCAACCTCGGCAGGAGCGACTGGATTGAAGCAGGCGGCCACGTGCGTTGCGGTCGGTCCGCTCGTCACGATCGGGCCCGTGCCGCCATCAATCGGCAACAGGGCAGGTGTCTCGGTGGCGCAGCGATCGGTGCGCCAGGCGCAGCGCGCATAGAACGAACAACCCACTGGCGCATCAACCAGATCGGGTGGTCGACCTTCGATGGGCACCAGCTTGCCGCCAGTCTCGCCGTCGAGACGTGGAATGGAGCGCAGCAGACCAACGGTGTACGGATGGCGTGGCTTGGCAAAGAGGTCGTCGGTGGTGCCCGACTCAATCACCGCACCGGCATACATCACGTTGACGCGGTCGGCCATGCCGGCAAGAACGCCGAGATCATGGGTAACGAGGATCGTTGCCGTGCCGCGCTCCTCGGTGAGGCGGCGGAGCAGGTCAAGCACCTGCGCCTGAATGGTGACGTCGAGCGCGGTAGTTGGCTCGTCGGCGATGAGCACGCGGGGCTCAAGGGCGAGCGCCATGGCGATCATCACGCGCTGCCGCATGCCGCCCGAGAACTCGTGCGGGTAGCTGCGAAGTCGTGACTCTGGATTGGCAACGCCAACGGCGGTGAGGAGCTCAATGGCGCGGGTTCGCGCCGCCTCCTTCGTCACCTCGCGGTGTGCCTGAATCGTTTCGATTAGCTGCTCCTCAATGCGGAGCACCGGGTTGAGCGAGGTCATCGGGTCTTGGAAGATCATGGCAATCTCGCTGCCACGCACCTGGCGCAGCTCCTCCTCTTTTAGGGTGGTGAGCTCACGCCCGTCGAGCTTGACGCTCCCGCCCTCCACGCGGCCGGCAGGCTTCGGTAGCAGGCCAACGATCGCAAGATTGGTGACGCTCTTGCCACAGCCCGACTCGCCCGCCACACCGAGCGTCTCGCCGGCGGCAAGGTCAAACGAGACACCATTCACGGCATGCACCGCACCGTCGTGCGTGCGGAAGCGCACTACCAGGTCACGAACCTCGAGAAGGTGCTGGTCGCTCATCGCTTCAACTTCGGGTCAAGCGACTCGCGCAGCCCGTCTCCAAGAAGGTTGAATCCGATCGCCGAAATGACGATTGCGCCACCGATGAAGATCACAATATGTGGGGCGGCCTGCATGAATCGACGCGCGTCCACGAGCATCGTCCCCCACTCTGGTGTGCGTGGATCGGTCGGTCCAAGGCCAAGGAATCCGAGGCCGGCGATGTCAATGATGGCTGTGGCGAGCACCAGCGTCGCCTGCACAATGAGCGGCGTCAGAGCGTTCGGCAGCATGTGCCGAACCAGAATGCGCAGGCGCGATGCACCAATGGTTCGCGCAGCCACAACGTAGTCGGCCTCGCGGAGCGCCAGCAGTGAGCCGCGCAGCAGTCGTGCGAACGTTGGTGCGTAACTCACCGCAATTGCCAGTGTTAGCTGTGGCATCCCACGCCCAAGAGCGGTAACGATGCCGATCGCCAGCAAGATGCTTGGAATCGAAAGGAAGACGTCAGTCGTACGCATAATCACGCCGTCGACCCGGCCGCCGAATCCGCCCGCGATTGCACCGAGGGCGCCGCCGATAACGAGCGCAATGGCTACGGCGCCAACCCCAACAAAGAGGCTGATCTGCGCACCGTAGAGAACGCGCGAGAGAATGTCGCGTCCTAGAAGGTCAGTGCCGAATAGGTGCGTGAGCGACGGCGCATCGAGGCTGCTCCCATTCATGGCGTACGGATCGTATGGCGCAATCAGCGGTGCAAGGATCGCCGCTGAGGCAAAGAGCACGATGCAGAAGAGTCCCACCATCGCCGGTCGGTTGCGGCGCAGTCGGCGAGCAGCGTCGCCCCAAAGGCCCCGTTGCGGGCGAGCGAGCTGAGGATCCACCATCGCAGCACGCAGCATTATTGATACCGAATCTTTGGATTCAACAAGGCATAGCCAATGTCGACGAGCAGGTTGACGACAAGGAAGATGAGGGCAAAGATGAGGATCGTGGACTGCACGATCGGGTAGTCTCGGTTCTGGATCGCATCCACAACCCATCGGCCAACGCCGTTCCAGACAAATACGGTTTCGGTCAGCACAGCGCCGCCAAGGAGTGCGCCCGCCTGAAGTCCAACGACAGTGGTGACGGGCAGCCACGCATTCCGCATGATGTGCCGGTTATCAACCGTCTGCTCCTTGAGGCCCTTTGAACGCGCAGTTCGGACGTAGTCCTCGTTCACTACCTCAATCACCGAGGCACGCGTGATGCGGGTAATGATCGCGAGTGGAATTGAGCCGAGGGCAATTGAAGGAAGAATCAGGTGACGAACAACATCTACAAATAGATCAAGGCGGCCGGCGAAGAGGGTATCAATCAGCAGCAGCCCTGAAGTGGCATCAAAGCGAGCGCGAGCATCAATACGCCCTTGCGTTGGCAGCCATTCGAGAATGACGCCGAAGATTGCAACGAGCGCGAGGCCAAGAACGAAGACGGGGATGCTCACCCCGAAGAGGCTGACGCCTGTGATCAGGCCGTCAATCCGACCGCCCGCTTTTCGTGCGGCGAGCCGGCCGAGAGGAACTCCGACACCGAGGGCGAAGATGAGTGCGCCAATCGTCAGCTCCACCGTTCCAGGGAAGCGCGTGAGGAACTCAGCCAAGAAGGGCTGGGAGTTGACGACGCTCGCGCCAAGATCACCCGAAAGGGTGTTCATCAGGTAGCGGATGTACTGCTCCCAGAGCGGAAGATCAAGGCCAAGGTTCTCTCGGAGGGCTGCGCACGCCTCAGGGGTGCGGTGTTGCCCAAGGATGGCAACGCATGGATCGCCGGGGAGGATGCGGATGTAGGCGAAGAGCAGAATTGAGAGCCCGATCAACACGGGAATTGCGGCGATCAAGCGGCGAACGATGTATCTCCCCATGCGGGTCAGTCTAGGGGTGAAACGCCGTCGCCGCCCCCTCAGCCTCACGGCCAAGGGAGCGGCGACAGATGCTCTCGTTAGAGCGAGTAGCGCACCGCCTTACGCGGCACGCACCTCAGTTACGGTCGGTCGAGCCAGACCAGGTTGAGCGGCTCGTTCAACGCTGCAGAGCCGATGAAGCCCTTCAGGTCGATCGTGGCAGCTGCCTGCGGCTTCGAGTTGGCAACCGGCACTGTTGGCATGTCAGCGCGGATCAAATCCTGCGCCGTCTCCCACAGGGCCTTCGCCTCTGCCTCGGTGCCCGCTGCAAGCGCGTCGTTCATCGCCTTGTCGAGGGCATCGTTCTTGTATGCGAACTCCTTTGAAGGGGCGCCGTTCTTATAACCGAAGAACGCCGTCTTCAAGAAGTTGTCCGGGCCGGCCCAGTCGCCGGTCCAGCCAAGGAGCCACATCTCGTACTTACCCTGGTTCTCGTCATCCAGGTAGCCTTCGCGCCAACCATCGCTGTTTGGGTTGATCGTGAAGCCGACTGCCTCGAGGTTCGCCGTGATCGCTTCGAACAAGCCCTTTGGATCAGGCATGTACGGGCGGGACACGTCGTTTGGATACCAGAAGTCAATCGTGAGGTCGGTTTCACCCGACTCTGCGATCAACTGCTTCGCCTTCTCGACGTCATAGCCTGGAAGATTGAGGTCCTTCGCGTATGCAACGCCAGCTGGCATCCAGTTCGTTGCTCGCACCGCTGCGCCGGCATAGAAGGTCTTGATCAGGAAGTCGTAATCGATCGCGTAGGCAATTGCCTCGCGGATCTTTGGATTGCTGATCGGTGCGTATGTGTGGTTCATCGAGATCTGGAACGTATTGAACGAGGAACCTCGGTCAATCAGCTGCAGGTCCTTGTTTGCAGTAATCTCTGCAATCGTTGCAGGAGCGATCGTCTGCGCAAGGTCGATCTCGCCCGTTGCAAGACCGTTCACGCGCTGAGCCTCTTCGGCAACTGCCTTAAAGACAATTGCGTCAAGGTAGGCGACCTTCTCCTTGTTCCAATATTCTGCGTTCTTCTCAACTTCAACGCTATCGCCAACTACCCACTTCACGAACTTGAAGGGGCCGGTGCCGACCATTGCGCCTGCGCCACCAGTGGCGGCAGTGATCTTGGTCACATCAGCCTCGGTGTTGTCAGCCTTACCAAGAACCAGCGCCGTTGGCGACTGGATGGCAAAGACCTGAAGCGTCTGGGTCAACAGGAAGTTCGAGCTCGCCTTGCGCAGCTTGATGGCGACCGTGAGGTCGTCGATCTTCGTTGCGGACTCAAGGTTGCTCTCGCTGCCATAGCCACCGAAGATGTCGCCGATATAGAAGGCGTAGTCTCGGAGCTCGGTTGGTAGCCCAATGAAGCGCTCATAGTTGAATACGACTGCATCCGCATTGAAGTCGGTGCCGTCGTGGAACTTGACGCCGCTGCGCAGCTTGAACGTATAGGTGAGGCCGTCGGCGCTCATCTCATAGCTCTCTGCGAGCACTGGAACGACCTTTGAGGTCGAGCCTGGCTCAAGGCCAACAAGGGTCTCGACGACCTGCTGGATGACATACGACGTGTTGCTGTCGTCCATCAACGCAGCGTCGGTTCGTACGATGTCGCCTGGTAGGGCAACGATGAGGGTTCCTCCGGCCTTGCCGACTGGGGTGCTCGAGCACGCCGCGGCGACCATGAGGAGGGCGCCAAGAATGGCACCGATCCGTAGGTTCTTCATGTGTTCTCCTTTAATGGCGAGTTTGGCCCGGGCCCCTGGCTCGGCCGACGCGGGGTTTCCGCGATTGCCCCATCCTACCGCAGCGCAAGCACGAATTTGGTTCAGAAAGCGCAACCTCGGGACCGATTTCACGCACGATTTGAGCAAATCACACGTGCGCCGCTACCCTCAACGGCATCAGGCTGAAGTCCAGTCTGCAGAATTGAAAAGGGAGGAACCTTCATGGCAACAGCCAAGAAGTCCGCGCCAAAGCGCGCGGCCGCCGTCAGCACCGGGGTCGCGACAACGTTTGCCGCCATTCCGGCCGCCCGCGCGAAGCAGCTCTTTAACTGGAACCGGCTCCTTGTGCTCCTGCACGGGATCCAGGCAACCATCATCTGGTGGATCAGCCCAACTGATGCCCTAGTGCGATTCGAGGGGACATATCCCGTATCGAAGATCGTCGACGGCCAGTTCGTAGGACTTGATTCGGCGAAGGAGCTGCTCATCAGCTTCCCACTCGCCTATCTCGTTGCTGCCTTCTTTCTCCTCTCGGCACTGGCGCACTTCCTCGTCGCCTACCCGTTCCGCAAGCGCTACGAGAGTTGGCTCGCTCGCGAGTTCAACCCAATGCGCTGGGCTGAGTATGCGTTGAGCTCAACGCTCATGATCGTCGGCATTGCATCGCTGAGCTTCATTACTGATGCTGGCGCACTCATTGCCATTGCGGTCTGCAACGCTTCGATGAACCTCTTCGGTTGGTCGATGGAAGAGGCAAACATTGGGCGCAAAAACGTTCAGTGGAGCCACTACATCTTCGGCTGCATCGCCGGCATCGCGCCGTGGATTGCGCTGTTCACGACCGTCGGTCTCTCGCTGGCCAACTGGCCAACGGGCATTGGGCCAAATGGCCGCGACCTTGAGGCATTCAAGCCTGTGCTGATTACGATCTACGTGAGCCTCTTCATCAGCTTCAACATCTTTGCAGTGAACATGGTGTTGCAGCGCTTGAAGGTTGGAAAGTGGGCTGACTACCTTCACGGTGAGCGCAGCTACATGATCCTCTCGCTCGTGGCGAAGACGCTTCTTGCGTGGCAGGTTTGGACCGGAGTGTTCATGCCAGCATAGGGATAGCCCTCTTACGAGGAACCTGGAGACCCTCGCCCACCTGGGCGGGGGTCTCCTTTTTGTAGCGGTGGGGCGTACTATGCAGCCATGAGTAATGAGCGGGACCCTAGTGACACAAAGGGGCTGACGTACGCGAGTTACTTGGCGCTTGATGAGTTGCTCGGGCTACAGCGCCCGCGCTCAGACGAGCATGACGAACTGCTCTTCATTACGATTCACCAAACCTATGAGCTCTGGTTCAAGCAGATCCTGCATGAGGTCCGAGGTGCCATGAGTGCCCTCGCTGCAAACGAGAGTTGGCGTGCCTCCCACAGGCTCAGCCGAGTTCGACATATTCTCAAGATTGCCGTCGCGCAAGTAGACATCCTAGAGACGCTCACCCCACTCGAGTTTGCCGCGTTCCGCAGCCGGCTCGCAACGTCTAGTGGATTTGAATCCGCCCAGTTCCGCGAGATTGAGGCGCTCTTCGGAATCCGCAACGCGCGTCTCGCCGACCTACTCCCAGATGAGAAGGCTCGAGAAATCGTGCGCGCCACCTTGCAGGCACCAAGTCTCTGGGACGCAACGATCCACTGGCTGGCGGTTCGCGGGTCTGCGGTCCCAGCGCGACTACTCAGCCGAGATGTGTCGGCACCGTATGAGGGGGATGAAGATCTGCAAGAGGTGCTGCTTGAGATCTATCGTGCTGGAGGCGAAGCAGCGAGCATTCTCGAGCAGCTCGTCGATATCGACGAGGGTGTTCAGGAGTGGCGCTATCGACACGTCAAGATGGTGGAGCGAACCATTGGCCGAAAGTCGGGAACGGGTGGCTCTACCGGTGTGGAATATCTCGCCGCAAGCCTGCGACGTTCGCTCTTCCCAGACCTTTGGGCCATTCGCGACCGAATGTAGTTGGAGCGATCAGGTCACCGTCTGCTTCGAAGCAAACTCTGGGGCACGCCATGCGTCGGTTCGAAGGATCTCGGCGAACGTCGCTACCGCGCGATCAATGTCGGCAAAGCTCACATAGAGCGGCGAGAAGCCGAAGCGCAGGATGTTTGGCGTACGGAAATCTCCGATGACTCCGCGGCTGATCAGCGCCTGCATGATCGGATAGCCGCTCTCGTGCGCAAAGGAGGCCTGTCCGCCGCGTAGCTGGCCCTCCCGTGGTGAGATGAGGGTGAGGCCATAGCCCTTGCACTCCGCCTCAACTCGCTCAATAAAGCGAGAGGTTTGAGCCATCGACTTGCGGCGAATCTCGGACATTGAGACCCCCTCCCACATCTTCAGAGACTCATCGAGTGCCGCCAGACTGAGCACCTGCTGCGTGCCCGTGATGAAGCGCCGAATGCCAGGAGCCGGCTCATAGTCGGGCACGAATGCGAACGGGCTCTTATGGCCAAGCCAGCCCTCGAGTGGCTGCCGTACCTGCTCAATCAGCGCCGGTGCAACCCAGGTGTACGAGGGTGCGCCTGGCCCACCATTGAGATACTTGTATCCGCAGCCGATCGCAAAGTCGGCGCCGTCGCGAGCGATATCAAGCTCAAGGACTCCAGTGGAGTGCGAGAGATCCCACACCGTCAGCGCACCAGCAGCGTGGGCCGTGGCACTCAGTTCGCGCATGTCACGGATCCGTCCGGTTCGATAATCCACGTGCGTCAACATCAAGACCCCTGCCCCATCAAGCACCGTCTCCGGGCTGACTGACTCGTTCCAGAAGCGCACCTCCACATTGGGGAGTAGTTGGCGTAGGCCCTCCAAGATGTACAAATCGGTTGGGAAGTTCTCGCGCTCAGTGACAACAACCTGCCGGTCGCCGCGTAGGCGCAACGCGGCGGCCAGCACGCGGAAGAGCGAGACGGACGTAGATTCACCAACTACCACCTCTCCCTTGCCGACACCGAGAAGTGGGGCGATCCGATCGCCAACGCTAAGTGGCAGGTTGTACCAATCAGACTCGTTCCAACTGCGGATGAGCCGCTCGCCCCACTGCCGGTCAATCACGTTGGCGACGCGCTCATGCACACCGATAGGCAGCGCCCCCAGAGAATTCCCATCGAGGTAGACGACTTCTGCCGGCAGGTTGAACCGCTCTCGCAGCGCAGCGAGAGGGTCCTGCGCGTCGAGCTCTGCTGCTGAAGGGGTGGGCTGCGTCATGCGTCTATCGTCTCACGTACCTGAGAGCTGCAACAACGCACGCGCATCTCGTAGTAGGGAGCCTCCCGGCGTATCAAGCTCTTCAAGCACATCGAAGTGATCGCGGCCAGGAACAGTCGCAAGCGAAACGGTGGCGTGGCTCGCCCACTTCTCGCGGAGGAGTTCTGACTGCCGGTGGAACTCCGATGGCTCATGTTCGCCGATCCGCAGAAGCACCGGAATGCTGCGATGTGGCACGTAATTGACAGGTGAGAGTCGCTTCGCCTCATCGGCACTCATGCCCACCAGGTTGTTGACGTAGCTCTCGGCGATTGGCTCAAGGTCAAATGCACCACCAATGAGCAGCAGCCCTGAAATCGCACTCCGTACCTTGGGCGGCGCCAGTTCGGTGACCAGCGTCGCGGCAAGATGCGCCCCCGCAGAGTGCCCGCCCACAACGATCCTGCTCGCGTCGCAACCGAGCTTCGTGGCGTGTTCAATTAAATGGGTCACCGCAGACGATGCTTCCGCGACAATCTCTGAGAGGGTGGCGGCTGGCGCTAGGGAATATCCAACGGCAACATGAGTTGCGCCGAGCGGGGCGAGCGTCGCTGCGTAGCGACCGCCATCATCAATCGAGCCCTCCTGCCACCACCCACCGTGAAACATCAGCAGCGCGGGGTGGGCTCCTTCACGATCCGCAAAGATCTCGAGGCGGTTGGCCTCACGCGGCCCGTAGGAGACGCGGTGATAGATGCCACTCGCCTGTGCGGTGCTCCGTGCAAGCGTGGTGCGCTCACGACCGGCTGACATGGAACCAGCGGCGTCTCGCGCGGTGCGGCTTGGGGAGTACTCCGCATCGAGCCAGGCTCGCCGCTGGGGATCAGGGAACGAACTCAATCGGCCTCGGCGGCAACGAATTGGATAAGGGCCTCAGCTTCAATGATTTCACTGATTGCGAGACCTGACACGGCGCGCCGTCCCTAACCAGCTGACTTAGATGAAGTACAGCAGCGCGAAGAGCAGAATCCAGACCACGTCAACAAAGTGCCAATAGATCGACGATGCCTCAACCATGTCGTGGTGCTCTGCCGAGAACTGGCCGAGGCTACCGCGGTAGAGGCAGACCGCCAACATCAGCACGCCGCCAAGCACGTGTGCGCCGTGGAATCCGGTGAGCACATAGAAGGTGCTGCCGAAGACGCCATCAGAGATGCCGAAGCCGATCTGTGTGTAGTCGTACACCTGGCCGATAAGGAAGATCACGCCGAGAAGTACGGTCATTGCCAACGCGCGATTCATTCCCTGTCGGTCGCCTTTGCGAATGCGCCACACCGCAAACTGGCAGGTAACGGAACTCAGCACGAGCAGGGCCGTCATGATTCCTGGGAAGAGCGCCTCGCTGTGCAGTTCAAAGGCGGGGTTTCCTTCAGGTGGCCAGACCCCTGTTGCCGTTCGCAAACTGAAATATGCAGCGAAGAGTCCGGCAAAGAACATGATCTCCGAGACGATGAAGAGAAGCATCCCGAGTACTGGGTTGCCGAGCCCCTTCTTGCCGTGTGCGGCGCCGTGGCCGCTCGTTGCTACTGCGCCGTCGCTCATCCGTGATCCTTCTCGGAGCGAGCATGTCGAGCATCAAAGAGTGGGCGCTCTGAGGTGATTGGCGGCAGCTTGTCGAAGTTCCACGCCGGTGGCGGGGATGAGGTTGCCCACTCCAGGGTATTCGCCTCCCACGGATCGTCGCCCGCAAGCTTCCCGTTGCGCAGGCTGATGTACACGTTCCAGAAGAGTGGCAGCAACGAGATGCCGACCAAGATGCCACCGATCGTGGCGGCGAGGTTGAGGTCGTTCCAGCCAGCCGTTGGGGAGTAGTCGGCGATGCGACGTGGCATGCCGGCAAGGCCGAGCGCATGCATTGGAAGGAAGGTCAGGTTCAGGCCAACCATCATGAGCACGAAGTGCACGCGCCCGAGACCCTCATCGAGCATGCGCCCCGACATCTTCGGGAAGTAGAAGTAGAACCCAGCCATGATCGCAACGAATGAGCCGCCGAAGAGCACATAGTGAATGTGCGCAACGATCCAATAGGTGGCGTGGATGGCGTAGTCGACCGGGACCGAAGCGCTGAAGACGCCATTGATGCCGCCGATCAGGAACATGCTGAGGAAGCCCAGCGCGAAGAGCATTGGCGTGGTGAAGCTGATCTGACCGCGCCACATGGTCGCGATCCAGTTGAACATCTTCACCCCAGTTGGCACGGCGATCAGGAAGGTCATCACTGAGAAGAAGGGCAGGAAGACGCTCCCCGTCGTGAACATGTGGTGCGCCCAAACGCTGAATCCGAGTGCGCCGATACCGGCGGTGGCGAAGACGAACGCCTTGTAGCCGAAGAGCGGCTTGCGACTAAAGACTGGGATGATCTCGGAGATCACACCCATCCCCGGCAGCACCATGATGTACACCGCTGGATGCGAGTAGAACCAGAAGATGTTCTGCCAGAGAATCGCCGAGCCACCGAGCGTCGGATCGAAGAATGCCCCGCCGAAGTTTCGGTCGATGAAGAGCATCACCAGGGCGCTGGTCAGTACCGGTGTGCCCATGAGTACGAGCACGCTCGTCACAAGAACGGTCCAGACAAGGATTGGCATGCGGAAGAGAGTCATACCTGGTGCGCGCATGCGGAAGACCGTGACCATGAAGTTGACGGCGCCAAGGATGGAGCTGGTGCCGACGAGGATGACGGCGACGATCCAGAGATTCATTCCCGGCCCTGGGCTGTATTTGATGTTGCTCACTGGTGGATACGCGGTCCAGCCGGCGTCTGCGGCGCCGCCGAGGAGGAATCCTGAAGCCGCAACGAGCCCAGAGAACGGAACCATCCAGAAGCTGAGCGCATTGATGCGCGGGAAGGCCATGTCTGGCGCGCCAATCATGAGCGGCACCACGTAGTTGCCGATCGCCGCAAGGAACGGAATGATCACCCAGAAGATCATGATCGAGGCGTGCATCGTGAAGAGCTGGTTGTACGAAGACTCGTCGAGGAACTGCAGCCCTGGCATCGCGAGCTCAGCGCGAACGCCGAGCGCCAAGAGGCCACCGATCGCCAAGAAGATGAAGGACGAGATCGTATAGAGGATGCCGATCTTCTTATGGTCAGTTGTCGTTAGGTAGTCATAGAGTGCCGACGGAGCCGACTTCTGTGCCACTGCTGAGTTCGTTGCCATCTTCTCTCCCCCTTACGGCTGCGCTACGACGACGAGATCTGCGTACATGCCCTGTGCGTAATGACCTGCGATGTTGCACATCACGACATAGTTGCCTGGCTCAAGGGTAACGGTGACCATGCCTGGAGTACCTGGCTGCCACTCAGCCTGCTCGTCAATCACGTCGAGTGTCGCCTCGTCGAGGCGGCTCGTCGCCGAGTCCACAAGGTCAACCAGTTGCTTCCCTGTCTTGTCGCTGCGGACTACGAGGAACTCGTGCGCGATGCTTCCAGCGTTCGTCAGGTTGAATTCGATAGAGCCTGCGACATGCTTGGCGGCGGAAATCGTGATCCCCCACTCCTTCACCGTTCCCGTCATTGGGCCGGTGGCGGCTGCCTCCTCCTTCGGGCGGGTCGCCTCAATCCATGCGTCGTACTCTTCGCGAGTTACCACGCGCACCGTGAAGCCCATCTGGTGGTGCAACAGTCCACAGAATGCCGAGCACTGGCCGGTAAAGGTGCCGAGCTTGTTCGGCGTGAACTCGAAGTAGTTGGTCTTGCCCGGCACCATGTCGCGCTGGAAGAGGAACTGCGGAATGTAGAAGCCGTGGTTCACATCTTGGGCGACCAGGGTGATTTCGATGCGCTCATTGATCGGCACGACCATCTCTGGGTAGGCCGTAGCGGCACCGAAGATCTCGATCTTCTCGGCTGGATAGGCGAACTTCCACTGCCACTGGTAGCCGACCACCTCGATCTTGACCCCAACGTTCTCCGGCTCTCGGGCATCAACAATGTTGAGCACGCGAGCCGAGGCGAAGAAGAGGGCGATGACGACAATGAGGGGGATCACCGTCCAGATGATTTCTAGGATGAGATTGCCGTGGGTCTGAACTGGGAGGGTGGAGTCACTTGGCTTGCGGCGGTAGCGGATGACCGACCAGATAATGAGACCCTGGACCAGCAAGAACACGACGGCGGCGACGGCGAAGACGAGGTCGTAAAGAGCCCGAACCTCCAGCGCCTGCTCGGTAACCGCAGGCAGGGGGAAGGCGGACTCGCAGCCACCCGCAATGAGGGCAACGGCGCCCAGCCCCAGCAGCAGAGAGAGTTTCTTCATGGTTGAGATGATACGCGCCCTCGGCGGGAGGCGCTCCGCCGCTATCCCGAGTGCGCCGGTCGGATTCCTGAGGTCAGCGCTCCGTGTGGGCAGGCTGGGCGTGCACCCGTGCGATGCCAGAGGTGAGGAGCGGGAGGGGCCCGAGAATGATCCCAGCGGCGCCAACGAACAGGGTGGCGCGGAGCCCAAAGTTCTCTGCGATCACTGAGCCAATGAGGGCTCCCAGGGGAAGGCCGAGCAGCATGACGGTCTTCATGGAGGCGTTCATGCGCCCGAGCAGTCGAGCTGGCGTAATGAGCTGTCGATACGTCACCTGATTCACGTGGAAGAGCCCCGCTCCGAAGAAGGCGATGAACTGCGTAAGGATGGCGAGTGCGGCAATCAGCGGCACACCCATGGAGCGATCGAGCAGGG
This sequence comes from Candidatus Aquidulcis sp., assembly GCA_003670455.1. GTDB lineage: Bacteria > Chloroflexota > Limnocylindria > Limnocylindrales > Limnocylindraceae > Limnocylindrus. The sequence goes on from QWRK01000003.1 coordinate 23,334, forward strand.
CAAATCCGAGCGGCATCACCGGCAAGATGAATCCGCCAAGAATGAGCGTACGTCCCATGCCGAGCCACTTGACCACCTTGGCGTTGATGATCGTGCCCACAACGATGCCGACCGTCCCTGCGCCAATGACAAACCCGATTAGTTCAGTCGGTAGCGCGAGCTCACGTCGCGCGTAGGCGATGAGCAGCGGCCCACTCGCCAGTCCACCAAAGAAGTTGAAGATGAGGGCGGCGAGCGCATTGCCGCGAAGGTGCGGATGTTGCACGACCCACGCGAGCCCTTCGCGCATCTCTCTCCAGAGACTTCGCTCCTCCACCTCCTGTTCGGTAAAGGTGGGAACTTCTTCAACATGGCGCACGCGTTGCACCATCAGTGCCGAGACAAGGAAGCTGAACGCATCCACAACTAGGGCGATCGGGCCACTAAGGCGCGCCACGGCGATGCCCGCAAGCGCCGGGCCCGCAACACCGGTTGCCGACTCCATTGCCATGAGGCGTCCGTTCGCGACGCCGAGCTGCGGTCCACGCAACAGTGCTGGGAGGTACGACTGATGTGCCACGTCGTACAGGAGAGTGCATGCACCAACAAGGAAGAGCACCGCAAGGAGGAGCGGCATGCTCAACGCGCCAAAGGCGAACGCGATCGGCACGACTAAGAGGAGTCCCGTTCGTGCAAAGTCTGTCGCAATCAACACGGGGCGACGGGTGCGCCGATCAAGCAGGGCTCCAGCCGGAAGGCCGAGTAGAACAAATGGAAGCAAGAAGGCGAGTTCTAGCAGCGCGATTGATCCGTTACTTGCTTGAATGACGTCAATGGCGATCAGGGGGAAGGCGATGTGTGAAACCTGCGAGCCGAGTGAGCTGATCCCCTGCGCGCCGAAGAGGAGGCGTACGTCGGCGTTCTGGAACGGATCGTCGACGGCGAGGCGAAGGCGCGCAAAGGGGTTTCTCATTGGGCGATGATAGGCGGCACGCCGCCACCCCGCGTATGATCTGCGCATGCCAGCAGTGACCGTTCCAGACATTACGCTTCTTGCGCGCACACCTGTTGCCGACCTGCTCACCGCACGGCCACGACCGGTGATCTCGCTGAGTACGGCACCGAGCGGCTTCGAGGGCGAAGGCTTCCCCGTGCGCCGCGCCTTCATGGGCGCGCCGCTGGCGGCGATCGATCCGTTCATCATGCTCGACCAGATGGGCGAGGTGGAGTACGCCCCCGGTGAACCGAAGGGGACCCCGTGGCATCCGCATCGCGGTTTTGAGACGGTCACCTACATGCTCGACGGCATCCTTGATCACCGCGACAGCAATGGCGGTGGCGGGCGCATTAGTGATGGCGACACGCAGTGGATGACCGCCGGCGGCGGCATCTTGCACATTGAGACACCACCAGAGTTCTTGGTCGCGAGCGGCGGACTCTTCCACGGATTCCAGCTCTGGGTGAATCTGCCACGCGCCAAGAAGTGGTCGCCGCCCGCCTATCAAGACATCCGTTCAAGCGAGGTGAAACTCCTCGCCTCGCCAGATGGCGGCACCCTCCTTCGTCTGATCGCCGGTGACGTTGGTGGCCACAGCGGACCAGGCTCCACGCAGACGCCGATCGCGCTGGTGCACGCCACGCTGCAGCCTGGCGCCGAACTCGACCTGCCGTGGCGCCCCGACTTCAATGCACTCGTCTACGCCCTCTCAGGTCGCGGCACGGTTGGCGCCGAGCGCGTCGGTATTCAGGCAGGGCAGCTCGCCGTCTACGGCGCGGGTGATCGCATCGTCGTCAAGGCATCGGAGCATCAGGACCAGCGCACCCCAGCACTCGACGTGCTGATCCTTGGCGGTCTCCCTATTAAGGAGCCGGTCGCCTGGCTCGGGCCGTTCGTCATGAACACGCGCGACGAGGTGGTGCAGGCGTTTGAGGATTATCAGGCTGGAAAGCTCGGCGTGATCCCCGCCGCCCATAGCAATCCACACAACACCCCAACGAGCGTCGTGGAGTCGGGGAACGAGTAGCGGTGGAGATCTTCCTCCTTGGCGCCGCACTCGCCTTCTCCATCAATATTGAACTCGGTGTCGTCAACGTCATGATTGTGCGTACCGCGATTGATCGCGGCGCATGGCCCGCCCTCCTGATCGGCCTCGGCTCCTGCATTGGCGATGTGATCTGGGCATGCGCCGGCGCGCTCGGTGTCAGCGCTCTGCTCCAGTGGCCACCGGCCGCATGGGTACTCTGGATCGGCGGGAGCGCGATCCTCTGCTGGTTCGCCGCTGCTGCACTACGCGATGCGGTGCGCGGCGGCTCAATTGATGACTCATCGCCACTCCGTCGCGCCACCGGCCTGCGTGCCGTTGGGCTCGGACTCGGCGTTGCTCTCAGCTCCCCCACGCTGATCCTGTGGACCGCAACGGTTGGCGGTAGCGTCGTCGCCTCGCAAGCAACGAGCATTGCTGGATTCATTCCGTTTATCTCTGGATTCGCGACGGCGGCGGTGCTGCACTCCGTTGTGCTCGCCGGCGTGGTCGGCGCAACGCGACGCTTTACTGGACCGCGCACCATTCGCGCAGTATCGCTGGTCTCTGCACTGATGTTTGCCGCGTTCGCAATTGGAATCTTTGTTGACGGTGCAAACCGTCTTGCGTTGCCACTACTCGCGGGGAAATAGTCCGAGCGCGCTAGGAGTTAATCGGCTCCGCGTTCTTTGCGGCGATCTTCAGCAGATCGCGCGTTAGCCGTTCCATCTCACTTGCTGGCAGCGCGCTGCCAAATCGCTCAGCGACTGCAGCGAGGTGTGCCGGCGCAGCACCCTTGAATGCACGTAGGCCAAGCGGCGTGAGTGTTGCCCAGTGCACGCGGCCATCTTCGGTACAGCGGCGTCGTGTCACCCAGCCATTCACGGCGAGTCGGTCAATACGACGCGTGAGGCCACTCTTAGAGATGAGTGCGGCATCGGCAAGTTCGCTCATGCGGAGCCGGTACTCCTCGGATCGAACGAGCTGCGCCATCACATCGAAGTCGGCGAGGCTCATTCCTGAAGCATCCATAAGCTCTGTGGAGAGGGCTCGCGTCACGCGGCCGTAGGCAATCAGGAGGGCGAACCAGGCGCGGGCGACCGCCGGATCAAGAAGTTTGGATGCGTCGGTGCCAAGCACTGCAGAGAGTGCTTCAATTTCGGCGCTCACTGGTTTGTTTGCTGTTGCCATTACTTGCAATAGTTGCACTTGCAATCATTCTGGTCAAGGGGTATGGTTGCGTCTGCAACTACCTGGGCGTTCGCGCGGGGGTTGATATGAAGGGGGTCCACGATGCCAGCAGCACGATTCAAGCAGGTGGCCGACAGCGCCAAGATCAATCGCGCCGTAGCGGCGTTGAACAAGCACGGCTTCTCCGCGAAGGTCGTCGCCACTGGTGCCGACGCTAAGGCCGCTGTCCTTGCCCTGATCCCGGGAGGCTCGGAGGTCTTCACCTACACGTCGGCAACACTCGACGCGACCGGCCTTACCGAGGCGCTGAACGCAGCTCCATATAAGAGCCTGCGCGACAAGATGTACGGCCTTGACCGCAACACACAGGGCGCAGAGATGCGTGCCATTGGCGCAGCCCCCGCATTCGCTGTTGGCAGCGCCAACGCCGTTACCGAAACGGGCGAGCTGATGTTGGCTTCTGCAACCGGTTCACAGCTCCCCTCGTACGCCTACGGCGCAGGCCACGTGGTCTTCGTTGTTGGCGCACAAAAGATCGTGAAAGATCTTGCTGAGGCGACAGAGCGCATCGCTACGTACACCCTGCCACTCGAAGATACGCGCGCACAGGCCGCCTACGGCGTAAACAGCGCGATCAACAAGACGCTGATCCTGCACGGCGAGATGCCAGGTCGCATTGATGTGGTGATCGTCGCTGAAGAGCTCGGCTTCTAATGCGCGCGGCGGTCGTACGCGGTGCAGCACTCGCCGCAGTTGTTAACCTCGCCATCTGGTTCGTAGCCGCGCTAGCGGGCGTAGTTCCGCCACTCGCCGAATCTGTACCGACAGTTGTTGGCGTTGCGTTTGCATCTGCTGGCGGCGTTGGTGCGGCTGGCATGGTGGCGCGGATCTTTCTCAGTAAATGGCGCCGGTACCTGTGGGATCGCGCCGCACTCCTCGTCTTGCTCATGTCGCTCGGTTCGCCGCTCGGCTTGGCTCTGGGAGTGATTCCGGTATCGCCGATCGATCCAACGAACGAGCTATTGATTTCGTTCAAGGAGGGGATCGCCCTGATCTATGCGGTACTGCACTTCACGACGTACTTCGCGGTGCAGCGCACGGTTGCCAAAGAGTTCAGTGCGTAAGTTCGCTTCAGAAGTTGAGCTGACCCGCTTGGGGTGATCCATCGCACTATCAACGGCGCTCCGCTACGCTGCTGGGCATGAGCTTTGATCCACTCGGTCCACTGCACGCACAGCCGCGACTGGTCACCTTCATGACCGACTTCGGCCTGCGCGACCCCTCCGCTGGGGTCCTTTCGGGCGTGGTGCTCGGCATTGCGCCGGAGGCGCGAACCCTCGACCTCACCCACGCCATTCCTCCGTATGACGTGGAGGCGGGGGCCGAAGCGCTCGTTGAGTCGCTCGTGCACCTGCCAATCGGCGCCCATGTGGCGGTGGTGGATCCGGGCGTGGGCACCCAGCGCCGGCCGATCGCCATTCGTTGCGGGCGTGGTGATGCCCTGATCGGCCCAGACAACGGACTCCTGCTCCCTGCCGCAGCGGCGCTTGGCGGCGCGGTGGCGGCGGTCATCCTTGATGACGAGCGCTGGTGGGGCTCGAGCCGCTCACACACCTTCCATGGCCGCGACCTCTTTGCCCCAGTGGCCGCGCATCTTGCCGCGGGGGTCCCATTCGGCGACCTCGGCACGCCGATCTCCCCGAGCGACCTTGTCCCAGCAACCAAGCTGCCGATTGAGATCGGCGCGGGTGTCTTGAACACATCGGTTCGCATCGTGGATGGCTTCGGCACGCTGGTACTGACGGGCGATCGCCAGGCGATTGAGGCGTCGATCGGCACCCTGACCTCTGGGGATCCGCTGAAAATCAGCGTCGGTGACCAGCAGCTGACGACCGTCTGGGCGAACCGATTCGGGGATGTGCCTGAGTCGCAACCCCTCTGCTACATCGATTCGGCTGGGCGGCTTGCCTTGGCAATCAACCGCGGCAGTGCCGCCGAGCGATATGGTGCAGTCCGCCGAACTCCTGTGGTGATTACCCGCGCATAACCCGGTTCCCAGCGCGCACCCCCTGCTATCCTTCCGCTCGTGGGGGCATAACGTCGACGGCGCGCCGCGCGCCGATCACCGCCCCACCGTCGCACTGACGCTGTGTCAGATCGTCGCCAATAGCGGCTGTACAGGAGGTATGGATATGAGCACAACGCGCTCACGCATCGCAATCGGCCAGACCACACGTATGGCGGTCGTGGTCATGGCGATGGCAATGTTCCTCGCCGCCTGTGGCGGCTCCGCAGCTTCACCATCAGCATCTGTTGACGCTTCATGCGCAAAAGACACGTTGGCACTGAAGACCGCAGGGAAGCTCACCCTCTCCACCGACAACCCGGCCTACAGCCCGTGGTTCCAGGGTGGCAACGAGGGCGCCACGGTGTGGACTGGTGATTACAACAATGATCCAGTAAAGGGTCAGGGCTATGAGGGTGCAGTGGCGTACGCCGTTGCCGCCAAGCTCGGATTCACTGCTGACGAGGTTGTGTGGATTCACACCACCTTCGACAATTCGTACGCCCCAGGGGCAAAGAGCTTCGACCTCTACTTGGCTCAGGTCTCGATTAAGCCAGAGCGCGCAGAGGCCGTAGATTTCAGCAGCGGATACTACGACGCTGCCCAGGGTGTGGTAACGATCGAGGGTTCGCCAATTGCTGGTGCCACGAGCATTGCCGATCTCAAGACGGCGAAGCTTGGCGCGATGATCGGCACGACGAGCCTTGATGCGATCAGCGAGATCATCAAGCCAGACACGGAAGTCGCCGTGTTCAACACAAACGATGAGGCACTTGCAGCGCTTAACGGCGGCCTCATTGACGGCATCGTGACCGACGTTCCAACGGCGTTCTACATGCGAGATGCGCAGCTCACGGGTGGCATCATCGTTGGGCAACTCCCTTCGGATGGTGGCGCTCAGGAGCAGTTCGGCTTTGTCCTTGAAAAGGGCTCAGCACTCACGGCCTGTGTCTCGGCCGCTGTCGACGCCCTAAAGGCTGATGGCACGTTTGCGGCACTGCTCACGGAGTGGATCGCGGATAAGGCGAGCGCGCCAGTCCTGAAGTAAGCGAATCGCACGATGACGGCGGCGAGGTCAGCCCGTAAGGGAACCCTCGTCGCCGTTATCAGCACACTCGTCGTCGCGACGCTGCTCGCGATCTCCATCGGCTCATCGCCGAGCTGGCCACTCGTTCAGAAGGCCTTCTTTGACGGTACCTACTTCTCAACCTCTCTCCCTAACGTGATTGGCGCATTCGCCATCAACATCCAACTCTTCGTGCTGGCAGAGATCCTCATCCTGCCGATCGGGCTCCTGGTTGCCCTCGCCCGATCAATCACCAGCCCAGCACTCGCACCTCTACGCATCTTCGCCACCATCTACACCGATTTCTTCCGCGGTGTGCCGAGCATCTTGCTCATCTATGTGCTCGGCTTCGGCGTGCCGGCGTTGCGTCTCCCTGGCGTACCGAGCGAGCCCTTCTTCTGGGCGCTGGTGACGCTGGTGCTGATCTACAGCGCCTACGTGAGCGAGGTCTACCGCGCCGGGATTGAATCCATTCACCCATCACAAGAGCGCGCGGCACGAGCGCTCGGCCTGACCCGCTTCCAGGCGCTGCGCTACGTCGTGCTGCCGCAGGCGCTTCGTCGCGTGGTGCCACCGTTGTTGAATGATTTCATTGGCCTCCAGAAAGACACGGCGCTCGTTTCTATTCTTGGTGTCGTGGAAGCCTTCAAGCAGGCGCAGATTTTGAAGTCGGCCAACTTCAACTTCACGCCACTCATGGTGACTGCACTCATCTTTTTGGTGATCACGATTCCAATGACACGACTCGTTGATCGCCTCGCGGCGAAGGATCGTGCGACGCAGCAGGGAGGAACCCGCTGATGGCCCGCAAGGCGACGAAGCGGGTTGCAGCGGCGCCGGTGCTCGAGTTGCATGGTGTCTCAAAGCGCTACGGGCGCGCCCTGGTGCTCGACAAGATTGATCTCTCACTCGCGGAGCACGAAGTGGTCTGCCTGATTGGGGCCTCGGGTTCAGGCAAGTCAACCCTGCTCCGCTGCGCCGACCTTCTTGAGCCGATTGACGGAGGAAGCATCACGCTCGACGGTCGCACGGTGAGCGCTGATGACCGCGATGCAGACGCGACGCGACGTCAGCTCGGGATCGTCTTCCAGGGGTTCAGCCTCTTCCCGCACCTCACCGCACTCGAGAACGTCGCCCTTGCGCCGCGCGTAGCACTCGGACTGACCGCCGCTGCGGCGGAGAAGCGTGCCCGCGCACTCTTGAAGCAGCTCGGGCTTGCCGCGAAAGCGAACGCGTACCCAGACAGCCTTTCGGGTGGGCAGCAGCAGCGCGTTGCCATTGCGCGTGCGTTAGCGACGGAGCCAAAGGTCTTGTTGCTCGATGAGATCACCAGCGCGCTCGACCCGGTCTTAGTTGCCGATGTGCTTGAAGCGCTGCGCGCACTCGCAAAGGGCGGCATGACGATGCTCATCGCAACGCATGAGATGGCCTTTGCCGCCGACGTCGCCGATCGCATCTGCTATCTCGAGGGTGGACGAATTGTGGAAGCGGGAAGCCCAGAGAAGATCTTTGGCGCACCTCGGGATCCGCGCACTCGGGCATTCCTGAAGCGGGTGCGCTCTGTTGGGGCCAGCGCCCTTCGCTAACGGGCTGGTGGTACGCCACCAATAAGTGGTTCGCGATAGGGTGAACTCATGAGCCGTATGTATCGCGTCAAGATCGCCGGGCGTTGGACCGAGGCGCCGAAGTGGGCGCTGGACCTCCCATTTGAAGTTCGTCCGATGCGTGGCTTCACTGTTGCTGCATGGCCAAACTGGCGCCCAACACTCGAGCTCCTCGCAAACGCCACCGCTCGTGCCAAGCGCAAACTTGAGTGGGTGCGCATTCACGACCACACCGGAACGCGCCGTGAACCATCGCATCCGTTTGGTTGGGTGATCACTGAAACGGGGGAAATGTTCCTTTGCTCGTACGACAAGGGGACGGCGTTGCACGAACTCGCGCACCTCATCAGTGGCGATTCGCATGGGGATGCGTGGGCGCGGAAGTGCTTTGAGCTGCATCGCACCTGGTTACGCGGGGCGGCAATTAAGGCGGCTGACCTTGAGGTAACGCGCTATCTCTCGGGGCGACGTGAGTGGAAACGACGATTTGGCGAGCGGCCGCCGAAGCAGCCGGTGCCGAAAAGCTCCTGGGTTAGCGAGGGTCGACGGGCGGCGGCAGCAGCGCGGTAAGTCGCTGCACGTAAGCAGCACCAGCCGCCTCCCAACTGAGGCCGCCGTGAATCGCCGCGAGGCCAGACGCAATGCGACTCGCGCGTTCTGCTGGATCTGACGCTAGTCGCCGAATCACCGCGGCCGCCTCCTCCGCACTCCCTGATGTGTAGCGTGCGACCGACGATTCTGGAACAAGATCGTCAAGCGTCTTGAGACGCGTACCCAACACCAGCCGGCCGCTCGCCATTCCTTCAAACACCTTGTTCGAGATTGAGAGATCGGTGAACTCGTCGAGACGCGTTGGTGCCAAGGCAATGTCGGCGCCTCGAATGAGCGCCGGCACCGCTTCAAATGGGACACGGCCCATGAATTCCACCGCATCCGCGACCCCAAGTTCTGAGGCAAGTGCCTGAAGAGCCTGCTCACGATCACCGCGCCCCGCAACAACCAGGTGCACTGGAAGCGGTGCTGGCGCAGCGCGCAGTAGCGCGACGGCGCGAATGATGACGTCGACTTCGTAGATCGGCGTCAGCGCGCCGGTATAGACAAGACGGAGCGTTCCGTCTGCCATCCATGTGCGATCGCTTGCTGCAGCGGCGGCGAATCGCTGCGTCTCGGGGACGTTGAGGAGGACTTCCACCGAATCTACGCGTCGAGGGGCGATCTTGATCAGCCGATCGCGCAAGCGCGGTGCCGTGACGAAGACCCAGTCGGCGATGGCAATAGAGCGACGTTCAGCAAACGCGACGAGCGAGACCATCGCCCGGGCGGCGACACGGGTGAGAAGCGAGCGCGACGATCGCGCGAAGCGCATGCGGAAGAGTTCGGGGGAGGCTTCGTGAAGATCCAGGATCAGCCCGATGCGGTGCCGGCGGCGGAGTGGGAGTGCCGCGAAGACGAGCCAGTCAGGGACGCTGTTGGCATGGACGACGTCGATCGGATGATCGCGGTCGATGCGGAGCAGCTCGCGTGCGGCCAGCACAGCGAAGCGACCGTACTCAACGACGTAGGTGCTGATCCCCGCCCCTTGGTGCCGCTGAACGGGCTGGCGGTAGAGCTGGGCACCGTCGAGCTCGCCTCGTGCGGGATCGCCGTCGCGCTGCAGGGAGATGATGCTGACCCGCCAACCGGCGGCAACCGCGGCGCGGGCGGCGCGGCGAACGCGCGGATCTTCATCTACGTAGGAGTGCACCACGAGTGCCAGGTGTGGCATGGATCCCCTCGCCTTCTCTGAATAACTCTGGGCGATCGTAGCAGGGGCTCCCCGCGCATCAGGCACGCAGGCGGGGAGCGAAACCCGTAGACTCTCCCCCTTATGGAACGCCGAAAGATCTTGCTGGACGCCGATGTGGGGATCGATGATGCGATCGCCATGCTCCACCTCGCTGGGCGCAGCGATGTTGAACTGATCGCCGTTGGCAGCGTGCACGGCAACATCCCCGCTGACCTTGCCGCCGTCAACGCTCGTCGCCTCCTCGAGCTCTGCGGCCTCGACGATGTGCCGGTCGCCTACGGTGCGCGCCGACCCATGGCGCAGCCGCTAGCCACCGCCGAGTGGGTGCATGGCGAAGACGGCCTCGGCAACACCAACCAGCCGGCGCCGAAGCGCGGACCTGGCACGGAAGACGCGGTGTCGCAGATCTTGCGCCTCACCCGCGAGATGCCTGGAGAGATCGACCTGCTCGCCGTTGGCCCACTGACTAACCTCGGACTCGCCCTCTGCCTCGACCCGGACCTCGCGGGGCGTGTGCGCTCTGTGGTGGTGATGGGCGGCGCGATTGCTCACGAAGGTAATGCCTCCGCCACAGCTGAGGCGAACATCTGGCACGACCCCGAGGCGGCGAACCTTGTCTTTGGTGCCGAGTGGCCGGTGACCATGGTGGGCCTTGATGTGACCCAGGTCACGCGCCTGCGCACCAAGGAGCTTGCTGAAATTGAGGCGATCGGCTCGGTGCGTTCGAAGTTCGCCCTCAAGGTGTTGAGCCACTACCTCGACGTCTATCAGCGAACGTTCGGCACGCGCGAGTGCCCACTCCACGACCCACTCGCCGCCGGCATCGTCGCCGACCCTACCTACATGACGGAGTGGCTTGACCGCGCAGTAGAGGTGAACACCACCGGCCCAACCCGCGGCGCCACGATCATTGATCGTCGTGCCTGGATGGCGCCCGCCGCCGATGCTCGCGAGACGCGTGAGCGCAACGGTGGCAAGGATGCCACCCCGCCACTTGTACGAGTGCCAATGAAGGTTGATGGTCCGCGCTTCGTCGCCGATCTGATCGCCTCACTCAAGTAAGGCGCCCTTCTCGGCGCGACCGTGCCACGCTGCTGGCACGCACACCTGCCACACTACGAACATGAAGGAGACTCAACGCACCCCTTGGCTTGTGGCCGCAGCTCTGGTCGCCCTGATCGTTGGCTCTGCTGCCGCACCACGAACGTTTGGCTGGGGTGCCGGGCTGGTCGCTGCGGCCGACGAAGAGCTAATCGACGGGGACCCGATCACCGACGAGAGCGCCGATCCCGATGAGAGCACGTCGCCAGACGAGAGCCTCGATCCCGATGCCTCCGCACCTGCTGAGGAGGAGCCTGAGCCTGACCCGGGGCAAGATCCGGGAGAGGAGATCGACCCTGACGCCACGGACGGCGAAGGTGGCGAAGACGGCGATGTTGAGGTATCTCCAAGTGATGAGCCGTCCACGCCAACTCCACCAGAGCTCACACTCGGCGATCTGCTCGCCGCCGCCACTGCCAGCACACCCTTTGATGCCGATCTCGCGCTGCAGATCCTGCAGGACTATGCGCCACCGGGCGCACGTGCGATTGAAGTCGCCGATCGACAAACCTTCCGCAACGCGCGCACCTACACGATCCGCGAAGTGCGTAGCTGGTCGCGACTTCCGCAACTCGGCACGTCGAGCGCAACGGTATGGATGCGGTTCGTTGGCGGATCAGAGCGAACGCCGTTCGCCGTTGCCGCTGGACGCGACCGTAGCGATCCGCGAATTAGCAGTGTGCGTGT
>QWRK01000030.1 GCA_003670455.1 Candidatus Aquidulcis sp.
ATGCCTTCTTTGCGGCGACCGGTCGCTATGTGCCAGTCGTTGCAGATGGCGGCATTCGCAAGGGTGGTGAGATCGCCAAGGCGCTCGCCGTTGGTGCCGACGCTGTGATGATCGGCTCGCCACTCGCTCGCGGCAGTGAGGCCCCGGGTGGTGGATTCAACTGGGGAATGGCCGCACCGTCACCAACACTCCCACGCGGCACACGAATCAACGTTGGCACGGTCGGGAGCATGAAGCAGATCCTGCACGGGCCATCGCACGTGACCGATGGCAGCGAGAACCTGGCTGGCGCGGTGCGCCAGTCCGCCGCCGCACTTGGCGTGCAGAACGTGAAGGGCTTCCGCAACGTTGAGGTGATCTACGCACCGGCCGCAGCGACCGAAGGGAAGAGCTGGCAGCGTGGGCGCTAACGGCGCCGTGACCCCAACGCAGGGGGGCATTCTCGTGCTCGATTTCGGCAGCCAGTTCGCGCAGCTCATTGCGCGTCGTGTGCGAGAGCTGAACGTACACTCGGAGCTGATCGCCTTCGATACCCCGTTGAGCGAGATCGTGGCGCGCCAGCCCGCTGGCATCATCTTGAGCGGCAGCCCGAGCTCTGTGTACGACGCCGACGGCCCAAAGCCAGACCCAGCTCTGTGGGAGAGCGGCCTGCCGATCTTGGGCATCTGCTACGGCGTGCAGTTGATGGCGCAGCAGCTCGGTGGCGAGGTTGGCCCCTCAGCGCATCGTGAATATGGTCCGGCCGACATCCGCATCGACGACGAGTCCAATCCGCTACTTACTGGCGTTGCGAGCGGCGGCGGGAGCGCCCGCGTCTGGATGAGCCACGGCGACTCCATCACCAAGGCACCCCCTGGTTTCGCCTCCATCGCCGACACCGACTCCACCCCGTTCGCCGCACTCGCCGACGCAACCCGCAACTTGTGGGGGATTCAGTTCCACCCTGAGGTGGTGCACACCCCTGGCGGGAAGCGCCTGCTGCGCAACTTCGTGTACGACATTGCCAAGGCCCCGGCCAGCTGGACCCCTGGGCGCGTTGCCGAAGATGCCATCGCTGCCATCGCCGCACAGGTAGGCCCAACCGATCGCGTCCTCTGCGCCCTCTCGGGCGGGGTTGACTCCGCCGTTGCAGCGGCACTCATTCACCGCGCCATCGGCGATCGACTCGTCTGTGTTTACGTTGATCACGGCCTGATGCGCAAGCGTGAATCCGATCTCCTTCGCGAGGTGTTTGCCAACACGCTCGGTATGACCATTCACATGGTTGATGCGGAGGAGCGATTCTTGGGCGCACTGAGCGGTGTCGAAGATCCAGAGGAGAAGCGCAAGATCATCGGGCGCGAGTTCATTCGCGTCTTTGAAGAGGAGTCCACGAAGCTCGGTGACTTCAAGTTCTTGGCACAGGGCACCCTCTACCCAGACGTGATTGAGTCAACGTCAAAAGAGACGAAGGCTGCGCAGAAGATTAAGACGCACCATAACGTTGGTGGCCTCCCCGACGACTTGAAGTTTGAACTCGTCGAGCCGTTGCGCGCGCTCTTCAAGGATGAGGTGCGTGCGGTTGGCCTTGAACTTGGCCTCCCCGAGTCTGTGGTGCTGCGACAACCGTTCCCGGGCCCTGGACTTGCGATCCGCATCCTTGGTGATGTGACAAAGGAGCGGCTCGACACGCTGCGTGAGGCGGATTGGATCGTGGTCGACGAGATCAAGAAGGCCGGACTCTATCGCAGCATTTGGCAGTCGTTCGCCGTGCTCACACCAATGCGCTCGGTTGGCGTGATGGGCGACGGCCGCACCTACGGCAATGTGCTCGCGATGCGTGCAGTGACTAGTGAAGACGGTATGACTGCGGATTGGGCGCGGCTCCCATACGACCTGATTGAGCGGATCTCTGCGCGCATCGTTAATGAGGTGCCTGGCGTGACGCGTGTCGTGTACGACGTCACCTCTAAGCCACCCGCCACGATTGAGTGGGAGTGACCAACAGCCCTGAGCGCCTCCCCTCACCGGGGGCGAGCTACCTGAAGGTGAAGCCGATCCTTCTCGAAGGGCGACCCGAGGCCACAGTGCATACGGGGATGAGCACGCCAACAACCATGCCCGACGGCTGGTGGATCGGCATGATGTGGGCAGAGGATGAAGCTGGCGTGGTGAGCTGCCGCGAGGTTGCACCGATCGCCGGCCCTCCGCCAACGCCACCACTCCAGCGCCTGGGCGAGTTGATGACGAACGGTCTTGGAGACCTCCTTGCCGTAGAGGAGGGCCGCTCCTGCCTCAAGTTGCGCCTTCTCGGCGATATGGCCGATGTGAACGAGCCGTGGCGCCGCCCCCTGGTGCTCCAAGTGGCTGCAAAGTGGGATCCGATGCGAATCGCTACGATGACAGAGGCGAAGGTTGCCGAAGCGGCACTTGACGCCTTCACCCGTGCGATCGAGGTCGCGCACCGACCCTGACGCACCGCAGCTGGAGGGGGATCGATCATGAGTGATCCGTTTAAGGATTTCCTTGAAGAGCTCGAGCGACGCCGCACTAACGGCGCCCCTCAGCCCACTGAGGCCTCTGAATCTGAGCCCGACTCCGACGCCCCGCCAACGCGCACCCGTGCACGTCGCCCCGGTGGCGGCGCACCGAGCGGACCACGACCAACCTTCAAGCTCGGATTCCGCACGCTCTTCCTGCCGATTCTTCTTGTGCTTGTCTTGGTTGGCGGGCCGATCATTGCGCTCCTGACCGACGCGCGTTGGTTTGAATCACTCGGCGCGGGCGCCCTCTACTGGCAGCGACTGCAGCTGCAGGGTGGACTCTTCGTTGCCGGAACACTTGCCGCACTCGCGCTGCTCATGGTGAGCCTCCTTGTGGCGGGCCTCATCGCCCGACGCCTTGGTGGTACGCCGAGCGGCACAGACTCTGGCGCAGACACGTCGCGCGAACCACGAACCCCCCTCATGGATGACCGCGGCAATCTGCAGGCCGACGGGATCGTCGATGCGCTCCGCGGGCTCCTTGGCGCGGATGGCGATGGCGCAGCGCGTAGTGCTGGCGCAACCATCGGCAACGGCGCACTACGCATTGGTGCAGTCGTTGTCGCTCTACTTATTGGCGCACAAGTTGCCGCCAATTGGGAGCAGATTGCCCTCTGGCAGAACGCCGTCCCATACGCTGCCGACGGCTCCGCCGTTGATCCAATCTTTGGTCGCGACATCTCGTTCTACCTCTTCAGCCTCCCTGTCCTTCGCCTCGCGCAGGGTCTTGGCATCTTGCTGCTCGGTGGCGCAACGGCGCTTGCCGCACTCCGCTACCTGCCAGCGATCGGCGCCCGTGGCCTCGGCGGCGTTGGCACCCTGCCACGCCTCCACCTCGCGCTCCTCGTTGGCGCAATCCTGCTGGTCACCGCCTACGGATACCAGCTCGACAAGCTCGATCTCGTTTACTCACAGAACGGTGTTGCTACGGGCGTCTCGTACACCGACGCAACAGCGCGCATCCCGGGGCTTGATGCACTGACGGTCATCGCAGCACTCGCCGCCGCCTTCTTGGTTGGCGCCGCTGTGACTCGTTCAACGTGGCCACTCGTCCTGACCGTGACCGTCTGGTTCGGTGCCTCGGCAGTACTGACCGGGCTCTACCCAGAGTTTGTCCAGCGCTTCCAGGTGACCCCGAACGAGTACGCGCTCGAAGAGCCGTACATCGCCAACAACATTCGCATGACGAGGTTGGCATTCGGCCTTGATGGCTGGACCGAGCGTCAATACGATGGGTCTGCTGAACTCACGACTGCAGCGATTGCGGACAACGCCGAGTCGTTCGCGGATGCACGCCTCTGGGATTACCGTCCGCTGCAGCAGACGCTTGATCAGCTCCAGACGGTGCGTCAGTACTACAACTTCTCCGACGTAGATGTTGACCGCTACATCATTGACGGCAAGCAGCGACTGGTGATGCTCTCCGCACGTGAGTTGAACCCGCAACGCGCCCTTCAGTCAGCGACGTGGGTGAATCGACGTATCGCCTTTACCCACGGTATCGGCGTCGCCATGGTCCCCGTCGCCGGTGTGGCGAGCGGCGGACTCCCGCAGCTGATCATTCGCGACATTCCACCAGTCTCCAGTGGTGGGGCTCCGGTGGTGACCGAGCCACGCATCTACTTTGGTGAACTCGATGATGACTGGGTGATCGTGGGGGCCAAGACCGAAGAGTTTGACTATCCCGTCGGCGAAGATGCCACCGGGTCGGGTGGCTCAGGGGACGCAACCACGAAGTGGAGCGGCACCTCTGGCATCTCGCTGAACACCTTCTTTGATCGCCTGCTCTTCGCCGCTCGACTCGGCGACCTGAACCTGTTGATCAGTGATCAGATCACTGCTGAGAGCCAGCTGCTCTGGCGTCGAACGGTGAGCGAGCGCATCTCGGCTCTCGCCCCATTCGTCACCTGGGACGCCGATCCGTATCTCGTGATCCGCGAAGATGGCGGTCTGAGCTACGTCGTTGATGGCTACACCACGAGCACGCACTTCCCGAACGCCAACGCGGCCGAGGGGAGCAACGTGAACTACATCCGCAACAGCGTGAAGGCGACGGTCGACCTCTACACGGGCGAGACCGCGCTCTATTTGGCCGATGCCAAGGATCCGATCGCTCAGGCGTGGTCGAAGGTCTTCCCAGGCCTTCTTCGCCCGCTCGACACGATGCCGGCCGATCTGCGTGCGCACCTTCGGGTTGGCGCGGGTGGCTTCGACATCACGACGCGTGTCTACGCCACGTACCACGTGACCGATCCGCAGACCTTCTACCGTCAGGACGACGTGTGGACCGTCCCAGAGTCGGCCGCCGGCTCGCAGTCACTCCCAGGGGAGTCGTACTTCGTTCGTGTGCGCCTGCCAGGCGAAACTGGCA
The DNA here is from genome assembly GCA_003670455.1 of Candidatus Aquidulcis sp. Taxonomy (GTDB): domain Bacteria; phylum Chloroflexota; class Limnocylindria; order Limnocylindrales; family Limnocylindraceae; genus Limnocylindrus. The sequence goes on from QWRK01000030.1 coordinate 4,894, forward strand.
CGGAGTTCACCCTGATTCAGCCGCTCGTGCCAACGAGCCGACCGAACATGATCGCCTGGGTTGCAGCACGCAATGATGGCGACGCCTATGGGCAGGTCGTGGCGTACCGCTTCCCGAAGGACACCTCGGTGTTCGGGCCAAGCCAGGTTGGTGCCCGCATCGATGCGGACCCAATCATCTCGGCGCAGACAACGCTCTGGGATCAATCGGGTTCGACCGTCACGCGCGGAAATCTGATCGTGACGCCGATCGGCGGAACGGTTGTTTACTTGCAGCCGGTGTACCTGCAGTCAACCTCTAGTTCGTTCCCAGAGTTCCAGAAGATCGTTGCCGCAACCTCAACCAAGGTCGTATGGGGCGACACGCTCTCTGAAGCGTTGAATCTCCTCGTCGGTGGCGGCGTGATTGATCCAGGTGGCGGAACGAATCCAACCGATGTCGCAGGACTCGTCTCGAAGGCGTCGACACTCTTCGCGCAAGCGCAGATGGCGCTGAAGGCGGGAGACTTTGCAACGTATGGGGTGCGCATCAGCGAGCTCCAAGCGGTGCTGAAGGAACTCTCAGCCCTCACGGAGAACAGCGCGCCATAACGGTGACTGCTTGAACATGGAGCCGCGCCCGGGGTTGCTGCAACTCGCTGGGCGTGAGGCGCCAGCGCTCTACGCCATCGGCCTGCTGACTCTCGTCTTGGGCGCGAGTGCCCTTGTTGCGGGGTTCGCAGGCGGAGGGGTCGGTCTCGCAATGCTCGCCCTCGTCTTGATTGGTGTTGGCGGGATTGCTCTTTCAGGCGCATCTGCCCTGCAGCGGCGTGTCGATACCCCCGTTGCAGGTTGGCGCGGTCCAGGTCCGCTGGCGGTGTTCTGGACAACGATCCCGTGGGCGCTGCTCGCGCAACTTCTTGTCGCTGCGCTCGTAACCAGTGTTGGTGCCGCGGCTGCACTCACCACGCCACTCGGCACACTCGCCCTCGCGGCAGCATCAAACCTCGCAACAGTACTCATCATTGGGCTCGTGGTGGTTGGTAGCGGTGCGGTGCGCTGGCGTGATCTCATCCTCGCCACGCCTGCCTCGTCGCCGAGCACGCTGCCGCAGCCAGATCGCCGCGGTGGCCTCGTTGGCGACCTTTTCTGGGGCGTTGCCCTCGCACTTCCGATCCTTACTGCCGCCGGCCTCTTTGCCACGCTGGTGATGAGTGGCACCGGCCTCAGCGCCCCAGTTGTGCTGCCACCAGCAATGAGCGCTGTAGACCTGGCCGCAAACGCCCTGACCGCTGGGCTCATCGCACCGATCGGTGAAGAGCTCCTCTACCGCGGTGTGATCGCGCAAGCCTGGGCACGACAATCGTCTGCGCGCCGAGCGATCCTCTTCTCTGCGATCGTCTTCGCTTTTGCACACACCCTCACTGTCGGAGGCACCTCAGTAGGCGACGGCGCAAGCCTTGCCGCCGTTGCATTCGTTGTGCGGCTCCCGCTCGGGATTGCTCTCGGCTGGCTCTGGATTCGCCGCCGCTCAATCGTTGCGACAATCGCACTGCATGCGGCGTACAACCTCGCCATCGTTGCGATTGCCGCCCTCGCGTAGCGCGACCAACCCCATACGCAACTGATACGCGACGCGCGAGAAGATGCGCTCGCCTTCGGTAGGGTGGCGGGAAAACGGCGGGCTCGCCGCTCTGCCGGAGGTGCCAACTTCGGCCGCTTGCTCTACGCCGTGGAGGTTTGATGAGTCTCGCCTTAGCAGCGGCCATACCTGGCGATGCGAGCCCGGAGCAGCGCGATCGTGATCAGCAATTTGTTCGCGCGCTCGACACGTTGCTCTCTCACAGTGGCTCAACACACACCGCACGCGATGTCGTCACCCTGGCTGAAGGGCCAGGGGGGCTCATTCACGGCAACGTCACCGACCGACTGCAGCGCGCTGGACTGCCAAGCCACACCGCTGACCTCGTGGTTCGGACCGTGACCGCAGCACGTGAGCTCACCGCCTGGTGGCCGGCAGAGCGAACCCGCGTGCAGGCGCCGGCCGACCTCGCTGCAATCGCTCAGCCGATCTTCGGTCGGTCGCCACAGGAGCAGCTCCACATCGCCATCGTTGACGGTCGCAATGGGCTTCTCGATCTCCATCATGTCTATACGGGCACCGCGACGGGAACGAGCGTGCGCATTGGCGAGCTGCTCCGACCGGTCCTTGAGGCGCATGGCGTTGGCTTCGCCGCCGTCCATAACCATCCGAGTGGCGACCCTGAGCCCTCCGACGAGGACCTTCGGCTGACGAGCGAACTGCTCGCCGCCGCTCGCCTGCTCGACATTGAGTTCCTGGACCACCTCGTCATTGGGCATGGTCGCTGGGTGAGCATTCGTTCGAAGCAACCTTCGATCTGGGGTGCCGAGGCGCCCTAGGGAGAGGGTGGGGGTCTGCGGGGTGGGTGCTACCATCGCGCCATGCTTGACCGAATCTACAACCTCTTCTCCCGCGATATCGGCATCGACCTTGGCACGGCCAATACGCTCGTCCACGTCTCCGGCAAAGGAGTCGTGATCAGCGAGCCGTCAGTGGTTGCGGTTGAGACGAAATCCCGCAAGGTTCTCGCCATCGGCGCCGAGGCGAAGCGCATGCTCGGCCGCACCCCCGCCAACATCGTGGCGATTCGACCCCTCCGCGATGGCGTGATCTCCGACGCTGCGGTAACCGAGCAGATGATTAGCTACTACGTCCGCAAGGTGCACCAAGGCGGATGGCTCTCCGCCCGTCCGCGCATGATTATCGGCATCCCTTCAGGTGTAACCGAAGTTGAGAAGCGTGCTGTGCGCGATGCTGCAATCCGTGCTGGTGCTCGTTGGGTCCGCCTCGTTGAGGAGCCAATGGCCGCGGCGATCGGTGCAGGCCTCGCTGTGGGTGAGCCAAACGGAAGCATGATCGTTGACATTGGCGGCGGGACTACGGAGGTCGCCGTCACCAGCCTCGGCGGCATCGTGACTGCGCGCAGCATTCGCATTGCGGGCGATGAGATGGATGAGAACATCGTTGCCTACGCTCGACGTCAGTACAACCTCCTCCTCGGCGAGCGCACTGCCGAAGACATCAAGATGGCCGTTGGTTCGGCACACTCCGGCGAATGGGACTCGCAGCGCATCACCTTCCGTGGACGCGATCTCCTCACGGGCCTACCTCGCGCGGTAGAGGTAGCGGCGCCGCAGGTGCGCGAGGCCATTGAGCCGTCGGTCATTGAAATCATCAATGCCGTGCGCGACACCATTGAGGAGACGCCACCAGAGCTCGTCGCCGACATCATGGACCAGGGGATCGTTCTTGCAGGTGGTGGTGCACTCCTGTTGGGAATGGATGTTCGACTCGCCGCCGAAACAAAGATGCCAGTTCGTATTGCGGATGATCCGCTCACCTGCGTTGTGCGTGGCACCGGCATCATTCTGGAAGAGGTTGAGGCGCTCGAGAAGATGCTCGTCCCTGAGACCTACCAGCGCCCACTGCGCTAAGGACCCATGCTCCCCCGCGATCGTGGAGAGCGCAATCCGCAGGCTGGCCTTATCGCCGTCGGCGTCGTACTTGCCATCAACGGGATCCTCTTCTTGCTCTCTGGCAGCGAGCCGGTACTCGCCGCACAGGGTGCTGCGGGGCAGGTGGTGCGCACGGTGAGCGAACCTGTCGCGGCCATCGGGAGAGGCGCCGCATCGGTTCGCGATCTCTTTGTCGACATTCGTAGCTTGCAGGCGCGACTCACCGCGCTGCTCGACGAGCGGGATCAACTCGCCGCCGAGGCGGCTCGCATTGCGAGCCTCGAGCGTGAGGTCGCAGAGCTCCAGGCAACCCTTGACCTGCGCGCAACAACCTCGTTTGCAACGGTTGCTGCCCAGGTGGTCGCGCGCGACTTTGCGATTGATCGACGCTACGTGATCCTTGATGTTGGTAGTGCGGACGGCGTCAAGGTTGGCGACGTTGTGATTGGCGCGGGCGCCTCACTTGCGGGCCGAGTTGTGCAGGTCTCCGATCAGAGCTGCCAGGTCCGCCTCCTCACCGACCCTGAGTTCTCCGTCACCTCTGAGGTCGCCTCAACCGGCGCCATCGGGCAGGTGCGCGGGCGTGCCGCAAACCCACTCGCCTTTGATGATGTCGACGCACAGCGGCAGGTGCTTGTTGGGGCAGAGATCACCACCTCAGGGATTGAGTTGAGCCCCACGCTGCGTTCGGCCTTCCCGCGCGGGCTTTC
>QWRK01000031.1 GCA_003670455.1 Candidatus Aquidulcis sp.
GTTGATGCTCAGATGCGCACCACGCGGGAGCACCTCTACGCCGTCGGCGACGTGATCGGTGGGCTGCAGCTCGCGCACGTTGCCGCACACGAAGGTCTGATCGCCGCCCACGCGATTGCTGGCCAGCCGATTCACGCCATGAACTACGCGAAGCAGCCACGCGCCACCTACTGCCGCCCTGAAGTGGCATCAGTGGGCGCAACCACCCAGGAGCTTGAGCGCGACGGCGTGCCGTTCGTTGCAGGGGTGATGCCATTCGCTGCGATTGCCAAGGCGCACATCGGCGGCGACAGCGATGGCTTCTGCAAGGTGCTCCGACACGCGGAGAGCGGCGCCCTTCTCGGCGTGCACATGGTTGGGCCAAAGGTGACTGACCTGATTGCCGAGGCGAGCCTGGCGCTGGAGCTCGGCGCCACCGCCGAACAGCTTGGCGGCACCACGCATCCACATCCAACCCTCAGTGAAGTGCTCGGCGAGGCGGCGCTCGTCTCGCTCGGCCGCTCGGTGAACTTCTAGTGGCCGGGTCACCACTCATCGGGCGACAGCTGCCAATGCTTGGCGCTGTGCCGAGCCACACCGAAGAGATCCTCGTCGCCTCGAAGCACCCAGAGTGGATTCGCTCGAAGGCCCCAGGCGGCGCACGCTATCGCGAACTGCAGTCGCTGATGCGCACGCAGAGCCTGAACACCGTTTGTGAAGAGGCACGCTGCCCGAACATTGGCGAGTGCTGGGAGCAGGGGACCGCAACCGTGATGATCCTTGGTGATACCTGCACGCGCGCCTGCGGCTTCTGCGCGGTGAAGACCGGTCGACCCGATGGCCTTGACCTCGACGAGCCGCGCCGCGTGGCCGAGGCGCTCGCCTCGCTGAACCTCGACCACGTGGTGGTAACGAGCGTCGCCCGCGACGACCTCGCTGACGGTGGCGCCGCGATCTTCGCCGCCACGATTCGTGAGCTCCGAGCTCTGGCACCCGACACGGGCGTTGAGGTGCTGATCCCCGACTTCGACGGGCGAGAGGAGCCGCTCCGTGCGGTGATGGAGGCGGCCCCCGACATCGTCGACCACAACCTGGAGACGGTGCAGCGCCTGCAGAAGCCGGTGCGCAAGCGCGCCCGCTGGGATCGCTCGCTGGAGGTGATTCGCCGCGCCAAGGAGATGGCAACAGAACTCGGCAACCCGGTGCACACCAAGAGCTCGCTGATGGTCGGCCTTGGCGAGGAGCGCGCAGAACTGACCGAGGCGTTTAAGGCGCTGCGCGCGGTTGACTGCGACGTGCTGACGATTGGCCAGTACCTACGCCCAACCGCCGAGCACCTGCCACTTGTGCGCTACTACACGCCAGCAGAGTTCGACGAGATGCGCGACGAGGCGTTGGCGCTCGGCTTCAAGCATGTGGAGTCGGGCCCGCTGGTGCGCAGCTCGTATCACGCGCGCGACCAGGTGCCAGCCGGCTCACCAGCGCTACGCGGCCGCCGCGCCGAGCGAGCCAGCGCATGAGCCGCAGCACCACGCTGAGCCCGCGCATCCCGCTCGCTGAGCTGCACTGCCACTTGGGCGGCTCCGTAACGCCCGCGATCATGTGGGGGATCGCGCACTCGCAGGGGATTCGCCTTCCGTCGAAGGACTACTGGGCCTTCCGCAAGATGATCACCGCGGGGGCCAAGCGTACGCGCAGCTTCAACGGTTACCTGGACCTCTTCCACTGGACCGAGTTGATTCAGTCATCACCAATCGCCGTGGAGCGATCGGTGTACGAGGTGGTCGCTGGTGCCTATCGCAAGAACCACATCACCACCATGGAGCTGCGCTTCAATCCAATGAAGCGCAATCGCAACGGCGAGCAGGACCTTGACCACATCATCGCCGCGGCAATTCGCGGCGCCGACCGCGCCGCGCTCGAGTACCCAGTGATGCCAGGTCTGATCCTCTGCCTCGACCGTGGCTTCACCTACGCGCAGAACGAGATCATCGTGGAGAAGGCGATCGCCTGGAAGAGCCGCGGCATCGTCGGCATCGACGTTGCTGGCCCAGAGTCGAACAACTTCAAGGTCGCCGAGTACAAGAAGCTCTTCCGTCGCGCCAAGTTGGCCGGCCTCGGCATCACCGTGCACACCGGTGAGTCTGGCCCCGTTAGTGAGGTGCTTGACGTGATCAAGAACCTCGAGCCCGACCGCATCGGCCACGGCGTGAAGTCGGCGCAAGATCCAAAAACCCTCAAGGCTCTCGCTGAGCGCAAGATCGTTCTTGAGATCTGCCCAACCTCAAACCTCATGACGCAGGTGGTCAAGGATTGGGATGAGTTCCGTCAGATCTTCGATGCCCTGCGCAAGAACAAGGTGCGCTATGTGATCGGCACCGACGGACCAGAGATGCTGCAGACCTACATTCGCGACGAGCTCGCCGCCCTCGGGCGACACGGCATTCTCTCCGTAGAGGAGCAGGAGATCGCCGCCGCCATGTCGATCAAGGCGAGCTTCGTGAAGAACGCCAGCAAGGCGGCAATTCCACGCAGCGCCGGCACCTCGCCGCGCACGCTGAAGGAAGAGGTCTAGTTCCCCGCTGCGTCGTAGAGCGATGTGCGCAGCGCATCGATGAACGCTTGGTCGGTCGCCCCCTCCATCACCAGCACGTACGGCGAGGCGTCGATCATCAGCAGGCCCGCAGGATCGGTGACCCACTCTGCAGCACAGGTATCCACCGTGGCACGCAGCTTGGTATACGACGCGTCGTTACGGAAGCGGTAGAGGCGGGCGGGGAGGGGAGTAGCCTCGCCAAGGCCAGCGATCGTGAACGAGATCGCCATCGGGGCGAGCCCCTGGTCAGTGCACCCTGCATCGCCGCTCACCACGGTGTCGACGGTGAGGTTGAACTTGGAGAACCTCTTGGTCAGCCCAGCGAAGTCGGTGGGGGTCGCCTTGGGCGATCCGTGGATCGCCTCAAGCCCTGAGCCGCAGCCCGCCAGCAGCAGAGCCAGGGAGGCAACCAGGGCGACTCGTCTCTTCATGCACTAACCCTACACGCAGGGTCCAAAACGACTCCCGGCCTCTTAGTTGGACGCATCCCGCCCCGATCGGTATCATCTGCATCCGGGCACGGCCCGCACTCGGGGCGCATTCGTCTAGCGGCCTAGGACACTGCCCTCTCAAGGCAGAGACCACCGGTTCGAATCCGGTATGCGCTACCAATCCCAACCGCCTACGCAGGCCTACTGATCCCTTTGCGCCCGGCAGGTGCGATGAGTTGGATTCGGTACCATGAGCCGAAGAATCCCTCCCGCCAGAGGATCGTGCAGGTATGCGCCTGCCGCTCTGGATCGTGGGATGGGCGTATGGAGTGCCTGATGCCCGCCAAGCGCGTCCTTTCCGTTGCCCTAACCCTCCTACTGGTCGTGAGCTTTGCGGCGCCGAGCGGTGCGCGGGCACTCGCCGAATATGGATTCACCTACACCCAGTCCGGCGGCGAAGCGACCGTTACGGGCTGTGACGGCGCATGCCCGACCACCCTCAACATCCCTGCCGTGCTCGGCGGCTACTTCGTCACGAAGCTCGGTGACTACGCGTTTGACATGGAAAGCTTGGTCGCCTTGTCCATTCCAAGCACTGTCACGAGCATTGGTGTTGGTGCTTTCGATTCCAATGCCCTCACCAACGTGACGATTCCAAACTCGGTCACGACCATCGCCGCGTACGCGTTTCTTGGCAACGCCCTCGCCACCCTGACAATTCCGAACTCGGTCACAACGATTGGTAGCCAGGCATTCTCTTACAACAACCTTGCGTCAGTGACGATTCCAAACTCGGTCACTTACATCGGCAGCGGTGCGTTCGTCGGCAACGTCCTCACCACACTAACAATTGGAAACTCGGTCACGAGCATCGGCGTCCTTGCGTTCGCCAACAACCTTCTCACCACCGTCACGATCCCCAACTCGGTCACGAGCATCGGCGACTTGGCGTTCGCCAACAACCTTCTCACCACCGTCACGATCCCCAACTCGGTCACGAGCATCGGCGAATTTGCGTTCTACGACAACGCCCTCACCAGCGTGACGATCGGGAACTCGGTCACGAGCATCGGCGTCCTTGCGTTCGCCAACAACCTTCTCACCACCGTCACGATCCCCAACTCGGTCACGAGCATCGGCGGCTATGCGTTCCGTGGCAACCTCCTCACTACAGTGACGATCCCGAACTCGGTCACGAGCATCGGCGGCTATGCGTTCGACGACAACGCCCTCACCAGCGTGACGATCGGGAACTCGGTCACGAGCATCGGCAACGCTGCGTTCTACAACAACGACCTCACTTCGGTCACCTTTCTTGGAAACGCGCCGGCCGATGGCGGTAGCGTGTTTGATGCCAATAGTGGCCTCACCTCCGTCACGCGACCCTACACAGCAACCGGTTGGGGTTCGACCTGGAGCGGCGTTCCGGTTGTGATTGCGGATACGCGCGCTACGGCCACGGTAAAGCCAACAGCTTCTGGCACAGCGACGGTCGGCAGGACATTGACTGCTGGTGGCACCTGGACCGGGTATCCAACGCCAACCCTCCGGTACCAGTGGTACGTCTGCACCAAGGCGGTCACCGTCGCGCGAACCACGGTGCCATCGACGTGCAAGCGGATCACCGGCGCCACACGCAGCACCTACAAGCTCACCGCAGCACAGCGCGGCAAGTATGTAGCGGTGTTGGTAACGGGAACGAGCCTGCGCACCACGGCAACCACCTGGCTCTCGAAGACCACGGCCAAGATCAGGTAGCAACTCGCACCTACGGCGACAGCACCTGCCGTTCCCCCCTGTCATGATGCGCGCATGAACGTGCAGCTCGGTACCGCCATCGCCACCCCTGGCAGTCGCGCCACCGGCTGGCTTGCCGTGGAGACGGCTCCTGGCGAGCAGACCCAGATCCCTGTGGTCGTAATCAACGGCGGTCAGCCAGGCCCACGCCTCGCCATCACCGCGGGCATTCATGGCGGCGAGTACACCGGTCCCGCTGCGCTTCGTTCGCTGCTGCTCTCGGCCGAAGCTGGCGACCCTGTGACGCTCGCAAACCTGAAGGGCTCGATCATCGCCACACTCGCCACGAGCCCCGCCGCCTTCAAGGCGCGCTCGATCTACGTGAACCCACAAGATGGCAAGAACCTGAACCGCGTCTATCCGGGCTCGGCAACGGGGAGTGCGAGCGAACGGATTGCTCACGCCATCGCCACCCAGCTCATGACTGGCGCCGACGTCTACTTGGACTTGCATGCGGGCGACATCAACGAGGCACTCTCGCCCTTTGTCGGCATTGAGCAGACGGGCGACGCTGCACGCGACGCACGCGCCGTGGCGCTCGGACGAGCGGTTGGCGCTGAGTGGCTCCTGATTGGCGCCAGCCCTGGCACCACCACCTCGACCGCCGAACAGCTCGGCGCGATCGGCATCCTCTGCGAGTTCGGCGGGCAGGGTCATGTGGAGCCCGAGTTCGTGGCGCGCCATGCCGCCGGCGTTCGTGGCGTCATCGCCGAGATGGGGATGGGCGACTTTCCGCAGAGCCCAATCGAACGCGCGGTCGGGTCACTCAAGCCTGGTGCCAGCACTCGCCTCAACAGCGAGGCGTGGCTGCGCGCCGAGATTCCTGCCGATGTTGCCGGCTACTGGCATCCAGCGGTTGGCGTCGGCTCTGTCGTGAAGAAGGGCGAGAGGCTGGGCGAGGTCCAGGGCGTCTTCGGCGACGTGTTGCAAACCCCTACGGCGCCAATCGATGGCGTGGTGATCTTCTTGGTTACCACTCTCGCCATGAACAACGGCGATCCGCTCCTGGCGCTCGGTGGCGACCCCGAGGGGGGCGTGTGGCCGTAGCGCCCACGCACTCGCGCCTCGCCGCGTTTAGCGCGGGCGGCCTCGACGTTGAGGTGCATCTTTGGGATATCCCGTACCTGGTGCCGTTCCGCATCGCGCGGCCCGATCCGAACGAGGAGAGCTCGCGCACCGCATTCGTGCACATCACCGACCGCGCCACCGGCCTCGAGGGGTGGGGCGAGGGCTGCGCCGATCCGTATTACGGCGACACCCCTGAGACGATCGCCGCCGTTGCGCCGCTTCTCTTCTCGGTAGCGCTCCCCGCAATCGAGTCGGCACTCGCAGATTCGGGCGGGGCAATGACCGGTGGCGGATACGCAGCGGCGCGCGGCTTGTCGGGCATCAGCGGCCGCTCTGCCGATGCGCTTGCACCAATGAGCGCCGCCATGGACCTGGCCCTTGGCCATCACGGTGCTGCGAAGTCGGCGATTGAGCAGGCGCTGCAAGATCTGCTGGCCCGCTCAGCGAACATCTCGCTGCGCCGCCTCCTTGGCGCACCAGAGTCCATCGGGCACACGAACCTCACGATCGGCATTGCGCCGATTGACACCATGGTGGAGCGTGCCGCCGCCGCATCGAAGTACCCGAGCCTCAAGTTGAAGGTTGGCCTCGGCGGGGAAGAGGAGCTGCTGCGCCGTGTGCGCGAGGTGTATCAGGGGCCACTGCGCCTGGATGCGAACTGCGGCTGGAGCCTGGAGCGAGCGCTCGAACTTCTGCCGCTCATTGAGCGCAGCAACGTGGAGCTGCTCGAGCAGCCGCTGCAGCCTGGCCGCATCAAGAACATGGCCGCTCTCGCCGCCGCCACCGAGATCCCGGTGATCGCCGACGAGGCCTGCATCGTGTACGACGACATCGAGCAGCTCGTTGGTCTGGTCGATGGCGTCAACCTGAAGCAGGTGAAGATCGGCGGGCTTGGCCCATCACTGCGCGGCTTCCGCAAGGCGGAGTCGCTCGGCCTGCGCCGCATGTTCGGATCCATGGTGGAGACGAAGCTCGGCACCGCGGGTGCGGCCGCCGTCGCGGGCGCTGCAGAGTTCCTCGATCTTGATGGGCCCATCGGCCTCATTGGTGATCCGTTCACGGGACTCGAACTCGACGAGGAGTGCCGCTGGGCGCTGAACGACGACCAGCCGGGGAGTGGCGTGTCGTTTACACCAGCCGCGAACGGCTAGAGGTTAGGCGCCGATCTGTGGCTCAGTCGGCGTTAGGGTTGCGGGAACGATTTGAGAGTGATCTGAATCCCGAGTCCGTCTGAGAGCTCAACGCTCGCAGGGTCGCTGACGACCTCACCCATCACCTTGATCTCGGCAAGCCCAGCGCTCACCGCATCTGGAATTGTTGGATTGGTGGAACGGCGCCAGATCTCCAGGAAGTCGGCAAGGGTAGCGGCCGTTGCCGCGGGAGCCTCGACGTGCAGCTCCCCCGTCTCCGCATGGGTATGCAGCCAGTACATGCAGCTGTTGCCGACTCCGATGTCTGGTGGAACCTCGGCACTGGTGCCGTCAGGCAGATAGACCGCGAGTTGCGTATGCAGGTGGAATGCGGCGTCATGCCCACCCGAGTCGCAAGAGACTGCCCCAACTGCCTCTCCGAAGCCAGGTGCGGTTGGCGCGAGCGGCACACCATCTTTGTCAGTGCCGGCACATCCAGCCACGAGCACGATCGCAGCGAGGAGAGCGAATACTCCGCTGATGTGGCGACGCTTCCGCATGTCAGACCCTCCAATCATCTTTTCCGCCTCAAAAGCCTTAGGCGCGGATCTTCCGCCGGGCCATCTCGCCCTCGATCTGGCGCTCCGCCTCGACGTACAGGTCAATCTCGTCGCGGAGCTTGTTCGCCTCAGGGGTGTAGAGGTGCACCTGCTGCTGCAGGATGTAGGAGAGGCGGCGCGAGGTCATGCGGGTGTGGTCGAGGTTCTTCATCAGGACCAGGGGGTCCATCGATGCCAGCTCGGTCCCGTCATACAAGGCCTTCATGCCTCTATTCTAGGGGAAGCTGGCCCCGTAGCTCAGTGGATTAGAGCAGCTGCCTTCTAAGCAGTTGGTCGCAGGTTCGACTCCTGCCGGGGCCGCCAGCCCCAGCGTGCTCAACTCGAGCGAAAACGTGCCTCGGCGCGGCCTCCAGCCGCAAGGTGACGCTGCACCGAGCCACGCTCGAGGGCAGACTAAGCCAAGAATGAATCCTTGGCCCTTCTAGCCCCTGCGCATAAGTAGAATTGTCCTCAGGTTCCGTTTCATTATGGACGGCCTAATCTGGGACGAGCGGAGGATTCACGGACGAACTTTGGATAAAGATTGGAGCAGCCATTTTAAACACAGCCCTGATTTTCAAGGCTTGGCAGGCGACCTCCAGTAACTTTGGTTGGCTGGCGTTTTGGGTTATTGCTGGGTGGGTCGTGGTGATTTTTGAAATTGGTCCTTGGGAGTATCCATACCAACTACGAGTCTAAGGAGATCATTGCCGTATGCGCGTCAACATCTGGAAAATGATTTTGAGATCAGCTGAGCGCTTGTTTCCAAGTTGGCTTGTGATACCGCGGAATGAAATCATTCCTTTGGTTGTCGTATGTGTTGTCGGCGTTGTCATCCTTAAACTTACTGATCAGCCGGTATTCCGCGAAATTCATGCAATTCCTCTCACCCTAGGCGCAATTCTCGTAGTTGGCGCATATGGTCAACTTGCTGAGTATTTCGTTAGGGCACAGAGCCGCGGAGGAGCCAAGGAGCTTGGAAAAGTTGCAATCAAGGCTGTTCTGATTTTTGTTGTAGCGATAGTTATCTTATCTCTGGTGTTTCCCGAGTTCAGGTGAAGCCAATGGCGCTTGAAGATACACCAGAGTTTTACGCGCCAGTCCATTCACGTGGCCACAATTGTTTTCGCCCCCGTGCTGATCGGCTCGTGGCAAACGGGCAGCATTGGTCGCGGCACGTGCCGTTGGAAGTTGCTGCAGAGGATCTAGTCGCTCAAGGGCCTCGACGTCGAGAGGTAAAGCCGTTCACAGACTTTCCAAATTACGTGAGCTGGGGTGGCCGATCAAAGCCTCCGAAGATCAGCACCTTCGTTGGTTATGATCTCACGATGGCGTCGCTCTCTAATACGGATTTCTCAGGTCTGGATTTCAGCAAGGCGCATCAATCCAGGGCGTATGAATAC
>QWRK01000032.1 GCA_003670455.1 Candidatus Aquidulcis sp.
CATCAAGCATTACCCGCATTGACCAGGCGCTTGCCGCGAACGTAACGGGCGAGATCGCTGTGGCCGACACGGGTGCAGTGAACACCGCCGTGAAGACGGCAGTCACCGAGCTGCAAGATGCAGGGAAGTTGAGCAAGGTCGACGTGCGCCTCGCCGGCGTGACGGAGCAGCAGAACGAGTCGTTCAGCGGCCTCTTCACGGCGATGGCCGTTGCAATCCTGCTCGTCTACCTGACGATGGTGCTCGTCTTCAACTCACTGGTTGATCCGCTCGTGATCATGTTCAGCCTGCCACTCGCTGTGATTGGTGCCTTCCCGGCACTGCTGATCACCGATCGTCCGATCGGCATTTCGGCACTCATCGGCTTCTTGATGTTGATCGGTATCGTGGTGACGAATGCCATCGTGCTGCTCGACCGAGTTGAACAGCTACGTCATGAGGGGGTCCCAACGAAGGACGCCCTTCTGCGCGCTGGTGCAACTCGAGTACGCCCGATCCTGATGACAGCGGTCGCCACGATCCTCGCACTCGTGCCGCTTGCGGCAGGGCCGAGCGAGGGCTCGATCATCGCTGCCGAGCTCGGCACGGTGGTGATTGGCGGACTCCTCTCGTCCACGCTCCTCACCCTGCTTGTGGTGCCGGTGGTGTACAGCCTGGTCGACGGGCTCAAGGAGAGCCTCTCTCGCGGTAAGCGGGTAAAGGCTGCCTAATCGGGGTGCCAGCCCAATCCTGATACGATCAGTCGGGATTACCCCGCACGGTCCAGCAGGGAAGAGGAGGCTCCATGACGATCGCTAAGGAGACAGTCCGCGACGAACGGGAGCAGTACGCCTTCCATGACGACATCACCTACCTGCGCGAGACGAAGGCCGGCCTAACCGAGGCTACCGTTCGGGAGATCTCGGAGACGAAGGACGAGCCAGCCTGGATGCTGGAGTACCGCCTCCGCGCCTACAAGCACTTTGAAGCCCGTGCGATGCCGATGTGGGGTGGCGACCTCACGAAGCTCGACTTCTCAAAGATCGTCTACTACCGCAAGCCATCTGAGCGCGAAGAGAAGTCGTGGGACGACGTCCCCGACCAGATCAAGAAGACCTTCGAGCGACTCGGCATCCCTGAGGCGGAGCGCAAGTTCCTCTCCGGCGTCGGCGCGCAGTACGACTCTGAGGTTGTCTACCACTCGGTTCGCGAAGACCTACAGAAGCTCGGCGTCGTCTTCATGGGTACCGACCAGGGGATGAAGGAGTATCCAGAGATCTTCAAGAAGTACTTCGGCACCGTCGTGCCGGCTGAAGACAACAAGTTTGCCGCGCTGAACTCGGCCGTCTGGTCGGGCGGTTCGTTCGTGTATGTGCCAAAGGGTGTCGAGGTGCCACTTCCGCTGCAGGCTTACTTCCGCATCAACGGACAGAACACCGGGCAGTTCGAGCGCACGCTGATCGTTGTCGATGAGGGTGCGAGCCTGCACTACATCGAGGGCTGCACCGCGCCAAACTGGGCAACCGACTCACTGCACGTTGCCGTCGTTGAGGTGATTGCACTTCCGGGCGCGAAGGTTCGCTACACCACGATTCAGAACTGGTCGAACGACGTTTACAACCTAGTGACGAAGCGCGCGCACGCGCACGCTGGCGCCACCGTTGAGTGGATTGACGCCAACACGGGCGCACAGCTCACCATGAAGTACCCAGGCATCTACCTGCTGGGCGAGAAGGCCCACGCCGAAATCGTCTCGGTTGCTGTGGCCTCAAAGGGTCAGCACCAGGACACCGGCGCGAAGGCGGTGCACCTTGCACCGAACACCACCAGCCGCATCGTCGGTAAGTCGGTCTGCAAAGACGGCGGCGTGGCAACGTACCGCGGCACCGTTCGCGTTGCACCTGGCGCAACTGGTGTGACCACCAGCGTGCGCTGCGATGCGCTGATCCTTGATGAGGGGAGCCGTTCTGAGACGTATCCGTACATCGATATTCAAGAGGACGACACCTCGATGAGCCACGAGGCGACGGTCGGTCGCGTCTCCGATGATCAGATCTTCTATCTGATGAGCCGCGGGATGACAGAGAACGAAGCAACGAACTTGATCGTGCAGGGCTTCCTTGAAGTCTTCACCAAGGAGTTGCCGATGGAGTACGCCCTTGAGTTCAATCGCCTGATTCGACTCGAGATGGAGGGGGCCCTCGGGTGACCCGCCGCGCACTCGCTGATCTCCCTCTCGAGTGGGCAACCGCCGACATGATCGCCAAGCTCAGCCCTGGGGGCGCTGGCCTTCCTGAGCGCACGGCGGCCCTCGCCGCGTTTCACGCCCTCCCAACGGAGTCAAACCTGCTCTTCACCGGATACGTAGACCTGCGAGCGGCAGAGGTAGAGCGTGCAGCGCCCGCCGTGCTCACACAAGAGATTCGTACGCTTCCCGCCGCCACACTCCCAGAGGGCGCCGCGGCAGTCATCGAAGTTTCGAGCGCCGGCATTGGCGCCTACCTTGGCGCGGAGGCCACCGCCGCTGGCTTGAAGGTGACGCCGCTCAACCCGTCTACATCAATGGGTGGCGCAACCGAGGATCGCACCGCTGCGCTCGTCGCCGCACTCTGGAACGCTGGCGCCTCAATCACCCTCGGCGCTGGTCGACTGGCCGCGCCGATCGTGATCCGCGTTGTTGCTCCAGAGTCCGGCTCGTCGCTCCTTGCCCGCATCGCGGTGAGCCTTGGTGACGGCGCACAGGCGTCGATCGTCGAAGAGATCAGCGGCAGTGCCGCAGCACCTGGCGTTGCAACCTCGCTCTTGGCAACGAGTAGCGAGATCACGCTCGGCGCGCGCGCATCGTTGGCCCTCTCCTCTATTCAAGACCTCCCTGAAGACCGCGCCTATGTGACGGTCCGCCGTCACACCTTTGGCGAAAAGGCGCAGCTGCAGCTCACCGTGGCGCAGGTCGGCGCACGGCTGGTGCGCGGGCGCATCGATCACCTGCTTTCGGGTGATGGATCTGGTGTCCGCCAGGTTGAAGTGGTCTTCGGCGCTGGCGATCAGATTCACGACCTCACCACCTACAGCTTGCACTCCGGCCAGAAGACGGTCGGTGACCTACTGGCGAAGGGTGTGTTTGCTGGCAACGCGCGCGGCTACATCAAGGGGGTCACGACGATTCCACGCAGCGGACGTGGCACCAACTCGTACCTCGGTGAGTTCGGCATGCTCCTCTCGAAGACGGCGCGCAGCGTGGCGATCCCGTCACTCTGGATCGATCAACCGGACTGCGAGCGCGCGGCGCACGGCAGCTCCGTCGGGCCAATTGATCCTGCCCAGATCTTCTACCTGCGTTCACGCGGGCTGACCGATGCCGAGGCGCGCCGCACGATTGTGATGGGCTTCCTTGAGCCCGTCGTTGCTGCGCTCCCGCTCGATGCCGACGCAGAGCGCCTGCGCGATGTGCTTGCAGCAAAGCTTGACGCTGCGCTGGCGAAGCAGCCTGCCGCACTCGCCTCCTAACCACACCGCATGCCCGCAGAGCGCCTCTTCCCAGCAGTCGAGCTTCCTGACGGCACAATGCGCCTCGCCTGGCCGGGTGGCGCGGCCATCCTGGTGGTCAATCGCGGCGGCAAGCTGTTAGCGGTCGACGGTGTCTGCACCCACGAGTATTGCGAGCTGGATCGCGGCTTCCTTTCGCCCGCGACCGTTGACCGGCCCACCGTGACCTGCCCACTCCACCTCTCGCGA
Source organism: Candidatus Aquidulcis sp. (assembly GCA_003670455.1). Taxonomy (GTDB): domain Bacteria; phylum Chloroflexota; class Limnocylindria; order Limnocylindrales; family Limnocylindraceae; genus Limnocylindrus. The sequence goes on from QWRK01000032.1 coordinate 3,715, forward strand.
TTTGACCTTGAGAGCGGGGAGCCGCTCGATCCACCGGCCGAGATTCCGCTCGGGGTTCACGTGGTGAGCGTCGACGATCAGGGGTGGGTGGTTCTTCAGACCTAGCCCTGCGCAGCGCGCTAGGATGGGGGCGACGCGCAGCATTTGCGCAAGAGGGGAGCCCCAATGCAAGAGATCAAAGATCGCGCCGCAAGCCTCGCCGGTCTCGCGCTAGAGCGCGACGCAATCTTCTTGTACGACGCCCTCGCCAAGATTGAGAAGGACCCTGCACGTCGCAGCGCCTTTGAGCGCATCGCCACCAGCGAGCGTCGCCACGCGGCGATCTGGGAGGCGAAACTCCTTAGCCTTGGCGAGCAGGTGCCCGCCGCCAAGCGCCCAAGTTGGCGCGTGCGCCAAATCACGCTCCTGGCTCGCCTCTTCGGCACGCGCGCAGTGAGCGACATGGTGAAGGCGCTTGAGGGATACGAAGAGGAGGTCTACGGCGCCCACAGCGACGTACCAGAGGTCACCGACATTGCCGCCGACGAGGCGAAGCACGCCGATATCTGGCGCGAACTCGACGCAGGGAAGAGTGGCGGCGCACATCGAGCCGCCCTCGCCGAGACAAAGGCGCGCGAGCCGTGGCACCGCGCTGGCAACAGCGGCACGCTGCGCGCCACCATCTTCGGCGTCTCCGACGGCTTGGTCTCGAATGCAGCCTTGGTGATGGGCATCGCAGGAGCGACCACCGCGAGTGGTCAGGGCGGATTCGTGGTGCTTGCCGGCGTTGCGGGCCTTCTCGCCGGTGCGTTCAGCATGGCGGCAGGTGAGTACGTCTCAATGCGCAGTCAAACTGAACTACTTGAGCGCCAGATTGAACTGGAGCGCGCAGAGCTTGAGGCGATGCCCGAAGAGGAGGAGGCCGAGATTGCGGCGATCTATCAGGCGCGTGGCTTCCCTGCTGAAGAGGCAAAGTCCATTGCCAAGCGCCTAATGGCCGATCCGAAGATCGCCCTTGAGACGCTCGTCCGCGAAGAGCTCGGCCTAGATCCAGAGGAACTCGGATCTCCGTGGGGCGCCGCAATTGGCTCGTTTCTCGCCTTCGCCGTTGGCGCATTTGTGCCGCTCTTGCCGTTCGTCTTGTTGAGCGGCTCTACGGCACTCTTGGTGAGCATCGCCTTGACTGCAGCCGCTCTCTTCAGCGTTGGCGCGGCCGTCAGCCTGCTGACCGGCAAGTCAGCGATCTATACAGGGCTACGCCAGCTCGCCATTGGTGCCGCTGCAGCCGCAATCACCTACGCCGTCGGATCGCTCATCGGGGTCAACGTCTAGATGTTGCCGCTCCCACCAGACTCCGTTCTGATCGCGCTCGGACCAATCGTCATTCGCTGGTATGGCGTGCTTTATGCAGTCGGGCTACTCGTGGCGTACCTTTTCATGGTGCGAGAGGCGCGTCGCCGCTCGTTGAACGAGAAACTGATTCTCGACGGGCTGATCATCATCTCTATCGCCGCGCTTGCCGGTGGCCGCCTCTATCACGTGATTGATGCCTGGGATCGCCTCTACGCAGCAAATCCCATTGCCGCGATCATTCCACCGTATGAGGGGCTCGGCGCTCCAGGCGGACTAATTACTGGCGCCATCGCCCTGATTGTGATCTTGCGCCGTTGGCGCCAGGAGCCGTGGGGTTGGGTCGACGTCGCCGGCCCCGCGATCTTGGTGATGCAGGCAATCGCACGTTGGGGGAACTGGTTCAACCAGGAGCTCTACGGCGCACCAACCGATCTTCCCTGGGGGCTCGCAATTGACTGTGCCCATCGTGCCGCCAGCGTCACGTGCGCAGCGGTTGGCGACTCCGCAACGTTCCATCCACTCTTCCTCTACGAGTCGCTCTCGGGTCTCGCGGGCGCACTGATCCTCCCCGCACTCGGGCAACGGCTCAAGGGGCATCTGCTGCCTGGCATGGTTGGCCTCGGCGCCGTCGCCTGGTACAGCGTGACCCGCATCGCCCTTGAGGGTCTTCGCCTCGAGAATTGGCAGGTTGGAGGCATTGCAACCGCCTACTTCGTGATGGGAGCGGTGCTGCTCGTCACGCTGGTGGTCGCCATCGTCCGCCTGCGCACGGCCACCCCCGCCAAGAAGCGCCGCCAGCGGTAGGATCAGCGTGTTCGGCGATACCGCCGACAGAGGAGGGCTCATGGCAAAGATTCAGCGTCGCAAGGTCACCGTCATCGGCGCAGGAAACGTCGGTGCCACAACCGCACAGCGCATCGCAGAATCCGGGCTCGCCGATGTCGTTCTGATTGACATCGTTGAGGGTCTCCCGCAGGGGAAGGGGCTCGACCTTGCCGAGGCGGCTCCAGTGGTGGGCCACGACGCCCACATCATTGGCACCAACAACTACGACGACACGGCGAACTCTGATGTGATCGTCGTCACCAGCGGTATCGCTCGCAAGCCAGGGATGAGCCGCGACGATCTCCTCAACACCAACGCTGGCATTGTCCGCAGTGTTGTCACCGAGTCAACGAAGCGATCCCCTGACGCCATCTTGGTTGTCGTTACGAATCCGCTCGACGCGATGTGCCACGTTGCCCTCAAGGCGTCGGGATTCCCAAAGCATCGGGTGATCGGCATGGCCGGCACCCTCGACTCCGCGCGCTATCGCACCTTCATTGCGCAAGAGGCGGGTGTGAGCGTTGAGGATGTACGTGCATTTGTGCTCGGCGGTCACGGTGACACGATGGTGCCGCTGCCACGCTACTCCTCAATCGGCGGCATTCCGCTGCCAGAGTTCCTCGCCGCAGATCGCATCGAGGCAATCGTCAAGCGAACCCGCAGTGGTGGCGCCGAGATCGTGGAGCTGCTGAAGACTGGCTCGGCCTACTACGCACCAGCCGCAGCGACGTTCGAAGTAGTCGAGAGCATCCTGCTTGACCGCCGTCGCCTGATCCCATGCGCCGCGCTCCTTGAGGGCGAGTATGGCGTCAAGGGTCTCTACGTTGGGGTCCCAGTGGTGATTGGCGGAAACGGCATCGAGAAGATCATTGAGATCAAGCTCACGGACGATGAGTCTGTGGCGTTCCAGCGCTCTGCCGATGCGGTGAAAGAGCTCGTCGATCTGCTCTAGCGCCAGCGGCGCTCTTGATTAGAACCAGCGAGCGGTAATGACCTTCTTCGTGGTGTAGAACTCCACCCCGTCGCGACCGGTCGCGTGCAGGTCGCCGAAGAAGCTCTTGCGGCGGCCGCTGAACGGGAAGAAGGCCATTGGGGCGGCCACACCAACGTTCACGCCGAGCATGCCCGAGGTCGCCTTGCGCTTGAACTCGCGCGCCGCAGAGCCAGAGGCGGTGTAGATGCTCGCAGCATTGCCGTACTCGTTCGTCTCGGCCATCAGCCGGAGCGCCTCATCGAGGTCCTTGGCGTAGAGCACGGAGAGGACCGGCCCGAAGACCTCCTCGCGTGCCAGCGGTGACTCTGGTGCGATCTCAAGCAGTGTTGGACCAACGAAGTAGCCCTTCTCTGGGCCGGTGCCGCGACCATCGCGCAGCATCTTCGCTCCGGCGGCGACGCCCTGATCGACGAGGGTGTGAATGCGCTCTCGCGCTTCGCTGCGAATCACGGGGCCGAGCGAGATACCAGCGTCAAGGCCGAATCCCATCTTGATCGTGTCGGCATGTTCTAGGAGGCGTGGCAGCATGCGCTCACGCGCTTCGCCGACCAGCGTGAGCACCGAGCCTGCGAGGCAGCGCTGCCCCGCGTTCCCGAAGGCCGACTCCGCGATGTTGGGCACGCTCTGGTCGAGCACCGCATCAGGCATGGCGATGATGTGATTCTTGGCACCACCGAGCGCCTGCACGCGCTTGCCGCTCTTGGCCGCCGTCTCGTAGACGATGCGCGCGACGCGCTCTGAGCCGACGAAGCTGATCGCATCAACGCCTGGGTTTGTGATCAGGCCGGTGACCGTCTCGACGGCGCCATGCACCAAGCCAACAACGCCAGCCGGGATGCCGGCCTCTTCGCAGATCTCAATGATGCGCTGCGACGAGAGTGGCGTGCGCTCGGATGGCTTCAAGATGAAGGAGTTACCGCAGGCGATCGCGAGTGGCAGCATCCACATTGGCACCATGAAGGGGAAGTTGAATGGTGTGATGCCGGCAACAACACCGACGGGGAAGCGCACCATCTCGGAGTCGATGCCGCGCGAGACCTGGTCGAGGTTTTGGCCCATGAGGAGCGTTGGGGCGCCACAGGCGAAGTCAACGACCTCAATGCCGCGGCGTACCTCGCCTGTCGCATCGCTCAGCACCTTCCCGTTCTCGGTCGTAACGAGCTTGGCGAGCGCCTCGCGGTTGTCCAGCATCGCCTCACGCAGCTTGAAGAGGTAGCCCGCTCGCTCTGGTGGTGGCATCTCGCCCCACTCAAAGGCTGCGGCTCGGGCCGCGTCCACGGCGGCCTGCACATCGGCGGCATTGGAGAGCGGCACGTAGGCGAGGGGGGCCTCGGTTGCCGGATTTGGCACCACCAGCCGCTCGCTCGAGGACGAGGCGACCCAGTGCCCGTTGATGAAGTTCTTCAGGGTGGCTGGGGCGCTCTGTGCGGCCAAGCTTTCAATGGTTGTTGCCATGGCGAGATTCTCGCCGATCCGCGCCCTGAGCGCGGCGCACGGCGTGATTGTCTCGCGCCACGCACCGCCAGAAGGGGGGTATCCTCATCTGCACGAGGGCGCGACCGCGCCTCAACACTGGGAGGGTCTATGAGCGCAGCCAAGCGAACCCCACTGAGCGGGCCAGAGATGGTCGCCCTCTCCAAGCGCCACACCATGACCGAGTGGTCTGCTCAGGCTGCAGCGAACCCTATTCCAATTGCTCGCGCAAAGGGCTCCTGGTTCTGGACCCCCGAAGAGGAGAAGTTCCTCGACTTCAATAGCCAGTTGATGTGCACCAACATTGGTCACGGTGATGAGCGCGTGTTGAAGGCGATCACCGATCAGGCGGCCACGCTGGCCTACGCGAACCCATTTATGGCAACGGAGCCCCGCGCCCGACTCGGCGCGAAGCTCGCCGAGATCTGCCCCGGCGACATCGACGCCTTCTTCTTCACGAACGGCGGCGCTGAGGCGGTCGAGAACGCCTTCCGCATCGCGCGCCTCTACACAGGACGACACAAGATCGCCGCACGCTATCGCTCGTACCATGGCGGAACTTCGGGAGCGCTCAGCGCAACGGGCGACCCGCGTCGCTGGTTCGCAGAGCCGGGCATGCCTGGCATCTTCCGCATCCCAGACTTCCACGAA
>QWRK01000033.1 GCA_003670455.1 Candidatus Aquidulcis sp.
CGAGGTGATCGGCCAGCTTGGCGAGATCGGCTCCATCGATCGCGCCGAAGATTGGGCGCGCGGCAAGCTCTCCCGCAAGGAGCTGATCATGGGCTTCGGCCACCGCGTCTACCGTGCGTACGACCCACGCGCCGCTGCGCTACGCAAGGTTGCCGAAGCGATGCCAACGCGGCCCGCGTGGCTTGAGCTCGCAATCGGCGCCGAGGAGCAGATCCTGAAAGTGTTTGAAGAGATGAAGCCGGGCCGCGCGATGAAGACGAACGTTGAGTTCTACGCCGCCGCCGTGCTGCAGGGCGTTGGCCTTGTTCCGGATCTCTTCCCAGCAACCTTCGCGCTGGCGCGCATTGCCGGCTGGTCAGCGCATGCGATTGAGCAGGCTGGCGTCGATAAGCTGATTCGCCCCGACGCCAAGTACATCGGCCACGCGGAGCGACACCTCCCCGCCTAACGCGCCAATCGGCACGCTGGCGGGTGTGTCAGTCAATTAGTCTCGGCGCGAGAGCCCCGCGCTCAAGCCGGCTGCGCCAACGAGTGCTGGAATCCCGAGCAGTGCGATCGCGATGAGCAAGGCGCTTAGGTCACTTGTCGCACCTACGCCGCCAACGTTTGCGCGCTCTTCACCGTTGAGCGGCATAACGTCATACATCGCCTCAGCAAGCTCAAGTGTGCCAACGCTGTTCTGGGCAACGAGGCCCGCCTCAGTTTGGCTAAAGGTCAGCGCGCCACCGAGGAGGATTGCGCTAAACGTTGTCTCTGCCGCGTTCAACTCTTCGCAGAACATCTTCGTGGAGAGGAGATCACTCACGGTGAACGTGCCGTCGCTATTGGTGGTCACGCTGCCGCCAAGCTGATTGCATCCAACCGTTGCGCTAAAGCTGCCGTCATCACCGAAATACATCTGGCCAGCGATCACTTCGTAGCGAACGCCACTGAGTGATACCGCGAGGATGGCGAACTGTCGACCGAACGCTGGGACGATCTCACCGCCGGTTCGCGGGCAGTTCGTGCTTCCGTCGGATGTGATCCAACAGGCGTCACCGCCAACAGGAGGATCCACTGGGAGCCCTGACTGGCACATCTCTGGCACAGCGCCTGTGGCGTCAGGTGCGCATGGGTCTTCTGGGCTGACGGTCTGAATGTAGGCGCAGTCAGCAGGAGCCCCTTCAGGGATGACCGGGACGCCGTCAACGACGTTAACGGGTGGGCACTCCACGCCTGAAGAGGCCGGCACAGGGGTGACCTCATCTGCGGCCGCCGCAGGGCGCACGCTTGGGGCGATCAGTAGTCCGAGCATAAGAACGGCGGTGAGTACCCGGGTCATCGTTGCCTCCTACGGTTATGGGCCCAAAGGGGCCCCTCGCCACCTTAACGCTCGGGGGGTAAGAACGGTTCCCCGCCTAAAGCTCCCCGCGTAGTGCCCTGGCGAGCTGCTCGCCGTGGTCGAGAGGGTGCTTTGTGTACCCCGCAAGCCAGTCAGCGATCGTGAACCTGCCGCGTTCAGTGTGCTCTCCATAGCGCGCAAGATCTTTGTTTTCAAGGTGCTGCAGCACGGCGAGTGAGCCTGCTCGCACCGCCGAGAACACTGCGAGGGGTGTCTCAATGGGGTCGGTCTCATAGCCCAGCGCTGGACTCACCGCCCATGCGCCTTCGTCGTACCCCTGAATGATGGAGCCAGCCGGCTCAGCAACGAGGCGTCGTAGCCGCGCGTACGACTGCGCCTCGCTATCAGCCAAATGATGGATCACCTGGCGTGGTGACCAGCCCTCTGGGTGTTTTACGTCAAGCTTGAGACGATCAAGTGCCGCAACCTGCTCTTCAAACGATTTGGTTGCCGCCTCATACGCGGCGATGCGCTCAGCAAAATTCATTTCGCCGTGACCCAATCGATCATGTTCGACATGAGTGGCGCAAAGCCGTTCCACTGCACGAATGGCTCTGGGCACCAGTGAGGGCCAATGTCTGACGTCCAGACGAGGGATCGACCCTTGCCGACCAGTGCGGTAGCAATGAGTACATCGCCACCAACCGATGCAACAAGCGTTGCGCCAGGCTTCAGCACCACCTTGTTGTAGCCGAGAAGTGCTGGCATGCCAGCAGGAACACCGGCGAGCACTGGGTGGCTCGCATCAACGATGACTGGCGCGGCGCCCTCTGGTGCCTCTACGCGATCGTCATGGGTGAGGCAGGTCACTGGAAGCACGCGCTCGACGGCGCTGCCAGCGAAGCGCGCCTTCGCCTCAAAGCCTTGGAAACTGAGGTAGCCGCCGGCCATGATCAACGCGCCGCCGTTCTCCACCCACTCGGCGAGAAGCTTCAAGCGATTCGGCGTCGACTTCCCCTGGAGCCACGTTTCAATTGGAAGAAGGAACGAGTTTGTGCCGATGTCGCTGAGAACGATGACCTCGTACTTGCTCAGTTCGGCCGCGGTGTGCGGGAACTTTGCTGGCACATCGTGCGCGTACATCTGCTCAACTTCGTGGCCCTTGGAGCGAAGGGCACCGTTGTACCAATCGGCACCAGAGTGGAAGGTGACACTGGTGAAGGAGTCGAACCCCTTGTAGTGCGTCGCCTCAGATACCCACGACTCCCCAACGAGCAGAACGCGCTTTCCCATGAGCTCCCCCTTCTGGCGCTAACGCGCCTCTTCAAATAGCCGACGCGGATTATCCGTCATCATCGCGATTCCCTGCTGGAGCGGCACCCCGTGGCGTGCCAGCCTCGGCAAGAAGAACTCCACGATATGTCCGTATCCTGGCCCGCCGTTGGCGCGCAGCAGGATCTTCATGAAGATGTCCTGCGACATCAGCACGCGGTCGCCGTAGCCTGCCTGAACCAGGCGCGCGATGTTGCGGGCGTCATCTTCGTCGCTGGTGCAGGGCGCCTGCTGGTCGGCGTAGAAGACTTGCATGCCGATCATGTCGTACTGCAGGTAGATGCCGCGCTTCAGGAGGCGCGTCTGGTACTCGTAATCGTCGCCACTCGGATTGGAGTGGCAGAGCACCACGCTCTGCATCGGCACACCTTGCGCCGCAACGAAGTCCAGGACCTCATCACCAAGGCGATACCAGCCAGGCATGTGGATCTGAATCGGCACATCCGTCTCGCGCTGCGCGAGGCAGGCACCGGCGAGCGAGTTGCGCTCGCGATTGGTGAACGGCTGGCCAACAAAAATCTCGCCGATGAAGCCAGCACGGATGTTCGTCCCTTGAGCGCCGACGGTGAGGTCACGCACGATGCGGTCGGCGATCTCGCGCACGCTGCCATCGAGGTGCTCTGGCCCGTGCACGGGATCCAAGAAGATGCCGCTCCCCATGACCACGTTCAACCCCGACTCGCGGCTGATGCGTGCGAGCCCCTCAGGGTCGCGCCCGTTCCCCTTGTCGGCGCAGGCCTCCAGAATCGTGCGGCCACCCTGGGCGGCGAAGCGCTTCACCTCAACGATGGCGGACTCAATGTCATCAAGCGCGCAGTTGTCCTTATTGAGGAATGGGTCGTGGCGGAGCTCCCACACGTTGGTGATGGAGACCTTCTCGTCGACAAGCTCCTTGGATCGAGCCGAGTCGTCATAGGGCGGGTGCCACCACGGCGTGACGATGTTGAAGAGGTGCTCGTGCGTGAGGGTGAGCCCCATTTCGGCGCTCTCGATCTCGCCGGTGACCGTTTGAATCTTGACCACGTGGTTAGCTTGCCTCTTCAAAGAGCCGACGTGGGCTCGCGGTCATCATGCTGATTCCCTGCTCGAGCGGCACGCCGTGCCGGGCGAGTCGTGGCAGGAAGAACTCGACCAAATGGCCGTAGCCTGGGCCGCCGTACGAGCGCAGCAGCGTCTTCAAGCCGATGTCTTGCGACATCAGCACCTTCTCACCGAATCCATCGCGCACCAGGCGTGCAATGTTGCGCGCATCGTCTTCGTCGCTCGTGCATGAGGCCTGCTGATCCGCGTAGAAGACCTGCATGCCAATCATGTCGTACTGCAGATAGGCGCCGCGCTTGAGCAGGCGTGTCTGATATTCGTGATCGTCGCCGCTTGGGTTGGAGTGGCAGAGCACGATGCTCTCCATCGGCACGCCGTGTGCCGCGCAGAGGTCAAGCACCTCGTCGCCAAGGCGGAACCAGGCGGGCATGTGGATCTGCATTGGTAGGTGTGTCTCGCGCTGTGCAATGCACGAACCGGCAAGTGACTTGCGCTCTCGTGCCGTGAACTCACTGCCCACACCAATCTCACCAATGATTCCCGACTTCACCTTGGTGCCAGGTGCACCCTCCGTAATGTCGCGAATGAGATCGTTAGCGATGTCACGTTCACTCTTGGCGTCGTTCGCTTCGGACTGTGAACCGTCAAGGTAGTAGCCCGTTCCCATGATGATGTTGAGCCCGGTTCGCTTGCTGATCGTGGCAAGCCCCTCAGGATTACGACCATCGTTATAGCCACTCGTCTCGATGATCGTCTTGCCGCCCTGGTCCGCAAACCGCTGCACCTCTTTGATGGCAAGTTCAACGTCTTGAACAATGAGGTTGTCCTTATTGATGAATGGGTCGTGCTTGAGCTCCCAGATGTTGCTGATGGATACCTTCTCATCGACGAGTTCGCGCGATCGTGGTGAATCGTCGAATGGCGGATGCCACCATGAGGTCACGTCCCCGAGTAGGTGCTCGTGCGTGAGGGTGAGCCCCATCTCGGCGCTCTCGATCTCGCCGGTGACCGTCTGGACCTTGACCATAGTGACTAGCTTGCCGATTCGAAGAGTTGGCGCGGGTTCGCCGTCATCATCGCGATCCCCTGCTCGAGCGGCACGCCGTGCCGGGCGAGTCGTGGCAGGAAGAACTCCACCATGTGGCCGTAGCCTGGGCCGCCGTAGGAGCGCAGGAGGCTCTTGAGGAAGATGTCTTGCGACATCAGCACCTTCTCGCCGAATCCGTCTCGCACGAGGCGAGCGATGTTGCGCGCGTCATCTTCATCGCTCGTGCACGACGCCTGCTGGTCGGCGTAGAAGACCTGCATGCCGATCATGTCGTACTGCAGATAGACACCGCGTCGTAGTAGACGCGTTTGATATTCGTGATCATCGCCGCTTGGATTGGAGTGGCAGAGCACGATGCTCTCCATCGGGACGCCGCGCGATGCACAGAAGTCGAGCACCTCATCGCCGTAGCGGAACCAGGCGGGCATGTGCACCTGCATTGGAAGATGCGTTTCGCGCTGTGCGATGCATGCGCCGGCGAGGGACTTTCGCTCGCGCGCGGTGAACTCACTGCCGACACCGATCTCACCAATGATTCCCGACTTGACCTTGGTGCCGCGCGCACCTTCGGTGATATCGCGGATCAGTTCGTTGGCAATGTCATGCTCACTCTTGGCGTCATTCTCTTCAGGCTGTGATCCGTCGAGGTAGTAGCCCGTTCCCATGATGATGTTGAGCCCGGTTCGTTTGCTGATCGTGGCAAGCCCTTCGGGGCTGCGGCCGTTGCCGTCGGCGCTCGTCTCGATGATCGTCTTGCCACCCTGATCAACAAAGCGCTGCACCTCTTTGATGGCAAGCTCAATGTCTTGCATGGAGCAGTTGTCTTTGTTAATGAACGGATCGTGCTTGAGTTCCCAGATGTTGCTGATGGATACCTTCTCATCGACGAGTTCGCGCGATCGCGGTGAATCATCGAGTGGCGGATGCCACCAGGAGAGGACATCGTTCAAGAGGTGTTCGTGAGTCAACGTCAGACCGAGGTCTGCCGAGCTGATTGGACCAAGAACGCTCTCTACCTGCTTCATGTACGCAGACTAGCGCGCGTTGCGGTCTCCCGCGGGGAGGCGACGCACGGCAACGATTCCGAGTGTGAGGAGCAGCACCGAGCCGAGAAAGACGGGGGTGAGTGCAAGGGCATCGCCCGGGCGTGGCGTGCCGATGAGGGTTGCACCAGATGAGATCAGTGGCCCAACGACGGCACCCGCATACAAGGGGAAGAGCGAAAGGCTGAGCGCGGCGGTACGACGGCGCTCCGTGACCGAGTTGGCCAACCAGGTGAAGACCATCGCCTGCAACAGCGCCGAGGCCGCGGCAAGGAGCGTGTTCGAGAGGGCAAGGCCGAGCGCCGTTGAGACGGCAATCATTGCCCCCGCTGCAAGGGCGGCGGCGGCGAAGCCAACCGCCATGACGCGCGGGATGCCGAGACGAGGCACAAGTCGTGTGGCGAGGAGTGGCGCAAGGAGGGCGCCCCCCAGTGCCGAGAGCCCCGTCAGTAAGCCGACGGCACCCGCCACACCAGGGGCGGCAAGCGGTTCGGCAATCCCCGTAATGGAGGGGCCGATCACCACCTCGGCGATCCGCAGCGGGAAGACGGGGCGGAGCATGCGTTCTCCGGCGATGGCGAGGCCAAGCACCAGATACCCCGCACGAATCCTGCGATCCGCGAAGACCTCGCGGAGGCCGCGACGAGCCACCTCGAGCACGCCACCGGTCGGCGGGTAGTGCGGACGCACGTCGGGGATTGCCACGATGTTCGCCACGATGAGTGCGGCGTTGAGCAGCGCCGCGACCATGATCGGTGCGGCGAGTGAGAGGCCGAGCCCATCGATCATTGCGCCGGCAAGGAGTGGTCCCAGCGCGAAGCCCATCGGTGCCGCCGCACTGAAGAGGGCGATTGATCGGGTGCGTGCGTGCTCTGGCGAAACCTCGCGAATCGTTGCCAGCATCACGCCGGTGTTGCCGAGCCAGAAGCCGAGGGCGAGCGTTGCGCCGATCAACTGCCACGCCTCTTGGGCGAGAGCGAAGGCGATGAGCGCAACGAGGGCGATCAGCCCACTACGCACGATCACCAGTCGCCGAGATCGCAACTCCGCAATTGCCAACCAGATCGGCACCTGTGGTGCGCCAACAATGAAGATGCCAGCTGTCGCTGCACCCGACACCGTCGCGATATCACCCAGTGGTACGCCAGCCCCTTCGAGTGCAAGCGGTAGGTAGGCATAGATCATGGCGACGCCGAAGATCTCGGCAAACTGCACCAGCACGTAGATGGTGACGATTCGCTGCCATGGAAGACTGCTTGCACGACTCACAGTTCGCCAGCCTTGACGCGGCTGCGCACGTCAGCGGCTCGAACCAGAATCTCTTTGCGGACACCCTCTGGTCGCGCAGACCAGGAGCGCACCTGTGTTGCCATGCGTGGATTCTTTGCGAACCGTGCGGAGTGACGATCGATGAACTCCCAATACATGGTGGTAAACGGACAGGCCTCTTCGCCCACCGATTCGGTTGGGTTGTAGAAACATGATTTGCAGTCGTCGCCCATCCGCGAGATATATGCGCCACCACAGATGTACGGCTTGCTCGTGATGCGACCCAAATCCGCAAATTGACTCATCGCCACGACGTTTGGCGTAACCACCCACGGGAGCGCATCAACGAACGCCTCCAGGAACCAAGCGTCAACCTGTTGCGGTTGCACGCCAAAGAGAAGTGCAAAGTTGCCAAGCACCATCAAGCGCTCGATGTGGTGCACATGGCCCGTGCGCTGCAGTGTTGTGACGATGCGTGACATGCAGGCCATCTTCGTATCTCCCGACCAGTAGAGCTCCGGCAAGTCCTCGTGAGCGTCAAGGCCATTGTCGGTCTGCCAATCCCTCCAGTACTCACGATATGCGTGGCGCATGAATTCGCGCCAACCGAGGATCTGGCGGATGAATCCTTCAATGCTTGAGAGCGGGATCTCGCTCGATCGGGCGGCATACGTTTGTAGTGCACGCTCGCAGACTTCGGCAGGAGTGATCAAGCCAAGGTTGAGCGCTGGCGATAAGAGCGAGTGAAAGAGATGCTCATGCTCTTTTGACATGGCGTCTTCGTATGGGCCAAAGTTTGCCAGCCGCTCGTCGCAAAAGGCGTTGAGTGCAGCGAGTGCCTCACGCCGAGTTGTTGGCCAGATGAGCGTGGCTGACTCGCCAAAGAGGGTTGAGGACTCCCCACGTACTTCGTCGATCACGGACTGTACGAGTGGTGTGACTGTTCCATAGATGGGCGCTGGCACATCGGTGCCAGGGGCGAGGCGCTTGCGATTCTCCTTGTCGAGATTCCAGGTGCCGCCAATCGGTTCGCTCTTCCCCGCGCTCTCTTCCATCAGCCAGCCACGCGCACTCCGCACACGTCGATACCAGTACTCCATGCGGAGCTCTTTTCGGCCCGACTTGAAGGCCTCCCATTCGGTCACGGTGGTGAGCCAGAGCTGGTTCTCGACGACCTCCGCGGGGATGCCGTTTGCGGTTGACCACGCCTGAATCGCCTCAAGGTCTTGTGGCTGCGCAGGGTCCATCAGCGTGATGCCGGTCGGCCGATACCGCTCGTGGGCGGCGTCGAGCGCTTCGCGCAGCGTGGGCGCCTGGATGACCTCGGTTGGAGCCCCTCGCTCCTGAAGATCTGCGGCAAACCCTCGCAGTGCCGCAACCTGCAACACCACGGCCTGCACGTGCCGTGCCTCGTGCCGCACGCCCGTGATCTCTAGGACAAGGATTGGATCGGCGAACTTAGCGCTGCCATCGAGACGCGCACGAAGTGGACCAACCTGGTCGGTAAGTTGATCCCCTAAGACAACGAGGTGGTTCACCCTACGAACGTCGGCGACGGCACGCGTCGCTGCAGTACTTCACCTCGTCCCAGACACGCTCCCAGCGCTTGCGCCACTGGAACGGTCGACCACACACCGCGCAGATTTTCTCGGGGCGCTCACTTGGAGGGCGATGTGGCTGCCGTGGTTCGCGTCGTGCACCACCCACAGTTGTCAGCTGCGCTCTGGCTTGAGCGCCGCGCTGTATGCCGCAAGTGTTCGTTGTCGCGCCTCGGCATGATCGACGATCGGTTCCGGATA
>QWRK01000034.1 GCA_003670455.1 Candidatus Aquidulcis sp.
TAGGTGATGGTGACCTCGCCGCCTGAGGGGGCGCGCTCCTTCCCGTCGATGAAGAGACCGTAGCGCTGGCGAATTGTGACGATCTCGCGGGATTCGGGGGCTGGGGCGTAGGCCCACGGGCTGCTGCCGGCCAGACCAGAACTTGCTGGGGCCACGGTCGCGGCGGGGGCCGGAGTTGTCACGCTGGCGGCACGCGCAGTCGTCCGTCGTGGTGCGGCGCCCTTCGGTGACTGATCGCTTGGCATGGGTGCATCCTAGCGCGCCCGCCACTTCCAGCGACGCGGCGTATCGCCTACCCTTCGCCCATGACAACCCGTGCAGCGCAGCCGACTCCCCCGTTCACGCCGACGATGCTGATTGACGGCGCCTCACGTGGCGCGACGGGCGGGCGCACCTTCACCCTGCGCCATCCCGCGAGTGGCGCGGTGATTGGCGAGATTCCGCACGCATCGGCCGCCGATGTGGACGCCGCCATCACTGCCGCTCGACGCGCATTTGATTCCGGCGGCTGGCGCACCACACTCCCCGCTGAGCGCGCACGACTCCTCCTTGCACTCGCCGACGCCGTAGAGCGCGAGGCCGATCACTTTGCCGATCTCGAGGTCTGGCAGACGGGCACCGCACGAAAGCTGCGACGTGATGGCGACATTCCCGCCGTCGTTGATCACCTGCGCTACTTCGCCGGCATCCTGCGCGCCCCCGAGGGGATCGCTGCTGGTGAGTACACCGGCAACCACACCTCCATGATTCGGCGCGAGCCGATCGGCGTTGCTGCACTCATCGCGCCATGGAACTATCCGCTCGCCATGGCGGTCTGGCAGGCGGCACCTGCGCTGGCCGCTGGCAACACCGTCGTGATGAAGCCGGCTAGCGCCACACCGCTCGCAGCACTTCGGCTCGCCGAGTTGGCGCGCGAGGTCGGCTTCCCGGCGGGCGTCGTCAATGTCATCACCGGACCAGGTGCCGAGATTGGTGCGCAGTTCGCCGCTGATCCGCGCATCGACATCATTGCCCTCACGGGCGACAGCGCAACTGGCCGAGAGCTGATGGCCGCAGGCGCGCCAACACTGAAGCGACTGCACCTAGAGCTTGGCGGCAAGGCGCCGTTCGTTGTCTTTGCTGATGCCGACCTTGAGGCCGCTGCACGCGGTGCAGTGGCAGGCGCCTTCGTGAACGGTGGCCAAGACTGCACGGCGGCCACGCGCCTCTACGCGCAGCGTGACATCTTTGATCGGCTCGTTGCCCGCATTGCTGAACTCACCACACAGGTGCGTATTGGTGATCCATTTGCACCCGATACAGATCTTGGCTCGCTCATCTCGCGCACGCACCGCGACCGCGTCGCAGGCTACGTTGACCGCGCCGTTGCCGCAGGGGCGAAGATCGTGGCTGGTGGCAGCGCCCAGCCGAAGGGCGTACCGGCTGAGGGTGCCTACTTTGCGCCAACACTCATCGTCGGTGCGCAGCAGTCGAGCGAGATCGTGCAGCAGGAGGTCTTCGGGCCAGTGCTCGTCGCACTCCCCTTCACCGACGAGGCGGAGGCAATCAGCCTCGCGAATGACACGCCGTATGGGCTCGCCTCAAGCTGCTGGACGGGCGATGTGGCACGCGCGCATCGCATGGCGGCGGCTCTCAACTTCGGTTCAGTGCTGATCAATGATCATCTCCCCTTCCTGAGCGAGATGCCGCACGGTGGCTTCAAGCAGTCGGGATTCGGCAAGGACCTCAGCCGCTACTCCTTTGAGGAGTACACGCAAATCAAGCACGTTGCAGTTGAGCTGACGGGCGAGGCCGAGAAGGCGTGGCACTGGACGATCTTCGGAGACCCGAAGAAGTAGTTTCGCCTAGCTCCCGAGGAGCAGATCAAGCCACGCGTCGAGCGGTGAGCGCGTTGGTGCATCAGGAGTGAATCGGCGGGCGCCTGAGCCCGGAGCATCCTCTGGAAGTGGCGCCGCATCAGCCGCCAACACGAACGGGCGCTCCACAGTTGAGCCGAGGCTGTAACCGCGCGCCACCAGCTCAAGGAAGGCGGCGTCGTCAAGGAGCACACGCTCTGCGGTGAGGGCATCGGCCCGCGCCTGCAGTGCGGCGGTCTCATCGCGAAGTTGTGCCAAGCGCGTATTCACCTGAATCACGCCGATCAGATTTCGCCCAAACTCCAGGACGAAGAGCGCCACGATGAGCGCCTGCCCGAGGAAGATCAGGGCGCCGCGCGTGGTGCTGGTGCGTCGGCGAATCATGACCCTCATGACTCCAGTTTCCGCGCCCCACCCAATCGCGTCAAGCAGGGGCGCATTGCGGGGTGATAGCCTGCGCGGCGTGTACTTCTATGAGCTTCACGAGGCAGACGACGAACTCGCTATCGGCATGACCCTCGCGCATGACGAGGCCTTTGCCCCGAGCGAGTTCTTGGCGATGGTGGAGACGGCCCGGAGTCGGGTGATCGAGACCTTCACCGAGGAGACCCTCATTGAAGCGATCGCTGCTGAGCTGGAACGCGAGCACGACTTTGCCGCTTCACTGGATTCCCGCCTGGTGGCCGCAGTCGGCATCTCTTCCGAGGAGGGCGAGACGCGCCTCCTGGCCCACGAGGGACCAACAGCACACGCTGCGGACGAAGGCGAAGAGGAGGACCCCGACCTTGCCATCGCTGAGGCGCTGCTCTCCGGGCGAGAACCGATTGGCCTGCGAACCGCCGTGGTGGATCTGGAGAAGAACGAGTCGCTCGACTCCTAGCGACGCGAGGCTCGGGCTACCAGCGCGGTAGGCCCTTGGAACCCTTCCAGACGCGGTTCATGATCGGCACACCGTCTGTGGCGATATCGACGAAGTTTGGCTGCGACTGCTTCAAGATCACCGTCGGCAACATGCGGGTGCTCACCAACCGCGAGCCGATGAAGGTCGACTCAATGACGAGCCCCTGCGACGTCTCTACCGACCAGTTCTGATCAAAGATGAAGTTCCCCATGCTGTAGAAGACTGGCTTGCCATTGATGATCTCCATGGCGCTCGCCCAGTGTGAATGTGAGCCGAGCACCATGTCTGCCCCAGCCACGATCGCCACCTTGGCGAATCGCCGCTGCGAGGCGGTCGGCTGTGCTTGAAACTCCAAGCCCCAATGTGGGAAGACGATCACGACGTCTGCGCCAGCGGTACGAGCGGCGGCAATAGCGGTGCGTAGCTCAGGAGTTCCGATCGGCGCACTCCCCGCTCGATTGACTCGGGCGTGGGTGCTCGGGTTCACCTGGTCGACCGCAACGATGCCCACAGTGATGCCGCCGACGTTCGTCAGCCACGGGCGCTGCGCCTCAGCAAGATTGGCACCAGCGCCACCGCTGCCCATGCCGGCCGCCGTAACGGCGGCGATCGTTTCGGGAATGCGAGAGACGCCCCCATCCCCGATGTGGTTGTTCGCCAGTGAGAGGAAATCGATACCCGCCTCTTTCAACACGCGAAGTAGTGCGGGGTTCCCCGTGAAGGTCGTCCCGGAGTTGTGTTGTCGCCACTTCTTCGGTGTTGGTGACTCCAAGTTCGCGATCGAGAGGTCTGCATTTTGGAAGAGGGAGCGCATCAGGCCATTGACACCCCCGCCACGCACGTAGCGCGCAGCGACACGGGGCACGCCGAATTGGCTACAGCAGGTCGTGCCGGTGATGTCGGCAAAGCCACCATCAAAGAGGGAATCTGCACCGCGCTTTGAGCGCTTTGCATCTGCAGAAACGCCACGATCAAGCAGGATGTCGCCACCGGCTGCAAGGGTCCACGCCGTTGCGGGATCGTATGCGAGTGGCCCAGAGAGCCACTCTGCAGGAATCGATGCGTCGACGGGGAGCTCAGTGCGGAGCGGCCAATCGGCGAGCGATGCGACGCGATAGACACCAACGATCGCGGCCCCCTCCCACGTGAGGGTGCGCAGCGCCGGCTCAAGGGCGGCGAGTCGCACGAACCCTGCCGCCTTCTCATCAGCGGCGAGTGCCGCCTTGAGGGCGGTGCGGTCCGCGACGAGCGTTAGGCGAGAGGTGATTGCGGCAGCTGAGAGGCCGAGTGCGGCAAGGATGGCGGCGGACTCCGGTGCGATCAGGACGAGCTTTGTGATCGGCAGCTTCCCTCCGACCTCAGTGAGACGCGCGATGCCAACGCTCGTGAGTGCGGTGAGGGTGCTGCGGTATCCAGCAACGGGGATCAGCGGGCTTCGTGTATCGCTGGTTGGTGAGATGTTCGGGCTACCCGTCGGATCTCCGCTCGCCCCCGACGGCGCGGCGGAGGTGCCACACGCGGCGGCAAGCAGCAGCGCGAGAGCGAGCGTGAAGAGGCTGCGACGTCGCGGCAAGGGAGCCTGGGTCACAGCGGGCAGATCCACACCGCTATCCTACCCCTATGCAGCAGACCTTCCGCCCTTCAGGCCCAACGCTCATTGCTGCCGCGCTCAGCGAGGAGCGCGCCGCTCTTGAGGCGCTCGCCACCGATTTGGTTCCACACGCACTTCCCGGACTAACAGAGGGTGCACTACTCATCGGTCACATTGACGGGCACCCGGTCGCCCTGCTGCGCTGCGGCGTTGGCAAGGTCGCCTCAGTGGTTGCTGTCACCGCCGCCCTCGCGGTTCAGCCTCGCTGCGTGATCTCGGTCGGCTCCGCCGGCGCCCTACATGCGGGGTATCGCGTTGGCGACGTTCTGCTCGCCGATGGCGTCTTGCAGCATGACTTTGCCGCTGCAGAGGCCGATGGCTTTCGACTCTTCGGATACGGCGCCGACATCCCATCGAACGGCGATCCACTTCTGGTCGCCGACGCTGAGCTCGTCGCCGCAGCGTTCGATGCTGCGGCTCCCACGACGACACGCCTAGGGATCAACCTCCGCCGTGGTCGCGTAGCCACCGGTGACTGGTTTGTCGCAGATCAGAAGGTTCGCGACGCGATTGCCGTGCGTAGTTCAGCCGACCTCGTTGAGATGGAGGGGGCTGCTATTGCCTATGCGGCACGCACGCACGGCATCCCTTGGTTGGTCATTCGCAGCGTGAGTGACGCTGGTGACGGCGAGGCCACGCTCAGCTTCTGGGAGTATCTCGCGCTGGCCTCGAAGAACGCCGCCGAGATTGTGCGCGCCATCCTGCCAGCGCTGGAGCGCCGCTAGCCGCGCTTCGCCCCCAGCGTCATCTGCTGCGCGCGCGGCGCTGCCTCACCAAAGAGTCGGGCAGCAAGCGCATCCACCGCAACAGGATCCCCTGTCGTGAAGATCTGGTGCACAGGGGCTACGGGCGCTGACGCGGGCGCAGTGTGCCCAAGATGGCCGGGGTCGGCCGCCGTTCCGCGGCTCGATCCTGGCGCTTCAAGCCCGTTCACCGAGATGATCTCCTGCAGGAAGCTCGCCGTAGCTGCAGCCGAATCAACCACAGCGATCGGGGCACCGAGCGCCGCATCAATCGCGCCGCGAATCAGCGGGAAGTGCGTGCAGCCAAGCAGCAAGGTGTCGATGCGCTCGCTCGGCTCTCCAGCGAGAAAGGGATCAATCGCTGCGTGGATGGCATCGCTCATCTCTTGCGTGTTCGTGAGCCCTGATTCAATGAGTGGAACGAGCTCGGAGGCGGCACGCTCAATCACCAGCGTGCCAGGGTTCTCGTCTTTGATCGCAGCAAAGTAGGCACGTGATCGAACGGTTGCAACCGTTGCCAACACGCCGACCCGACCGGTGCGCGTCGCGAGCGCCGCCGCCGCCGCCCCTGGTCGGACCACACCGATGATCGGCGTTGATGGATGCCGCTCAC
Source organism: Candidatus Aquidulcis sp. (assembly GCA_003670455.1). Taxonomy (GTDB): domain Bacteria; phylum Chloroflexota; class Limnocylindria; order Limnocylindrales; family Limnocylindraceae; genus Limnocylindrus. Next base: position 5,765 of record QWRK01000034.1, read on the forward strand.
GAAGATGCTCAAGCGCGACAGCTGTGGCCGTATTGCAAGCGATGATGATCACCTTGACGCCGCGTGCCACGAGCTCGTCGCTGAGCTCTTCGGCAAAGGTGCGCACCTCGGCATCGCTCCGGGTGCCGTATGGGTGACGGGCGCTATCGCCGATGTAGATGGTCGATTCGCCTGGGAGACGCGCCTGCACTTCGCGCAGAACGGTGAGTCCGCCGATCCCTGAATCGAAGAGCCCAATAGGGCGTGGGTCACTCATGCGCTGACCGTAGCAGCCAGCGCAAACGATCGTCGTCACCAACCCTCGTTACGTCTAGGCCAGCGGCGGCAGCAAGGGCTCGCACCTCATCCGGCTGCCAAGCTCGAATTGCGAAGGGGGCGCGGTCTGGATAGATCGGCGTGATGCGCCCGTCGGCCCCCACCGCCCGATGCCGAATCTCCAAATGAACCGTATTGATGCGCGCCTGAGGGTCTGGGGCGATGCGGCTCTCGCGGCGCACCGTTGTGAAATCTGCGTCTACGCGCTCCAGATCAGTGCTCCACTCGCCCTCAACCTCATCCGCGAACAGCTGTGGATCCATCAGCGTGGCGTCGAGCCCCACCTGTCCACCAGGCGCACAGTGCAGCGCTGCCGTTCGCAACAACGCCTCAAGGTCGTCGGGCACGGTGATGAGTGAGAGGAGATCACCGCCAATAATCACGAGGCTCGCCGCCGTTGCTTCGCGACGCCAGGTTCGCCCATCGGCGCACATCCATTCAGCCGACGGAGCCCGTTCAGTGGCAAGGGCGAGCGCGACCACATCAAGATCAATGCCGATCAACTGCCGCTCTTGCGCGCCAATCGCCGTCAAGATGCGGCCTCCCCCACAGCCGATCTCCAAGATCGGGCCAGACGATTCTGCCGCCACTCCCCGCCAATACGCGAGGTCGCCGTCAGCGGCGGCGGTTAGGTCTCGTTCGTCGGCGAGGAGGCGGCTTCGTACCTCGGAAGCGGTTTCGTTCAGCGGGAGGGTTCCCAACGAATCGTCTCGCCGGACTCCTTGCGCTTTGCCAGCGCGCTGATCACCTCAAGGGCGGCACGGTTGGCGATCATCGCTGTCGACTCAGCCCAGTCATACGGTGGCGAGACCTCAACGATGTCCATTCCTGCGATCGGGACCTGTGCCGCGATCTGTCGGAGCCCACGGAGCAGCTCGCGTGAAAGCATTCCGCCAGGCTCTGGCGTGCCGGTGCCTGGCGCGAGGCCTGGGTCAACCACGTCAATGTCGAGGCTGATCCAGATCGCGTCTGGGCCGTCGAGCGCCTCAGCGATCGCCGTGGCGATCACCGCTTCGGAACCGTGCTCTTCGATCTCGGTCATGAAGTGACTGCGCATGCCGTGCTCTCGCATCCAGCCGAGCGTCTCGTTGTCGGGGAAGTAGCCACGCAGGCCGACCTGCACAAAATTCTTGCCGAGTACAGCGCCAGACTCGATCAGCCGGCGCATCGGTGAGCCGTGACTGTGGAGCGAGCCGTAGCCATCAATTGAGGCGTCGGCATGGGCATCAAAGTGCAGGATGCCGATGCGCTGCGGCCAACGCATCTCGGCAATCGCCGTCGCATTCGGCCACGTGATGGAGTGATCGCCACCGAGAACGATCGGGATCGCACCCGTCTCAGCAACCTCGCGAACCTTGCGATAGATGGCGCCGTGTCCGTGTTCAAGTCGGCCTGGGTACACGACGGCGTCCCCTGCATCAATGGCGGTGAGTGCGGTGAACGGCTCAACACCCACCTGCAGCGAGTGCAGCGTGCCGGTTTGGTACTGCGCCTCACGAATGGCGCGAGGGCCAAAGCGTGTGCCAGGACGATGGGTGACCGCATCATCAAACGGTGCACCGATGATGGCGATGTCAGCCTTGCGACGACGGATCTCCGCCACATCCTCAACCCATGGGAGTTGAGCGAAGCTGACTGGCCCAACATAGGAAGGGCGATCGAGTGGGTCGCGCTGCTCGGGGGCGCCGTTCCAGCCGAGCGCGGCGAGGGAGGCGGCGAAGGGTGGGGTATTCGGGCTCATATTGATCACCATCTTGCTCAGATGCGCCGCCGGTGCGAGCCGACGTCCAGCAGGGCGCGTGGCAATCCTACACCCCTCCAGGGGTATATTCGAGGCCTAGACCGAGTCGATCTCACTCCGTGAAATTGCCGCCTCAGCCACGACCACGAGGAGGGTGGCGATCAGCAGGCCCGTTGGCCCACCGAGGCCAATGATGCGCAGGGCGAGGTAGCCGCCGATCAAGGCCCCTGCGAACAGCCCACGCCGCATGCTCCGACGACGACGCACACGCCAGACACCTGGATGGCCGTGGAATGAGCGCAGTAGGAGAAGCCCCGTGAGCCCGAGCGCCACGGTGAGAGCCAGCGCACCTGCAACGGCAAGGGCGCGGGTCTGCTCGACAACAGGGTCAACCGTCAGTGCACCACCGATGGTGATGAGCGCTGCAAGGAGCGCGCCGATACCAAGGAGGCGAATCAGACGCTGATCTCCAGCGGGAATGCGCGGTGGTGTCGGCGGCGTGGCGACGGTGCGCAGCACCTTCCCAACAACCGGCGCGCTGGGTTGCTGATCGAGCGGCAGCTCAAGCTGCTCTGTAGTGTTGCGTCGCTCTCCATCCCGAAGCGTCATGCGGGCCGCCCCGCTGGAGCCTTCGACGCCGGACAGAGCTCACGGTACGAGCAGTAGGTGCAGGTCATCAACTCTGGCTTTGGATCCATGACGCCGCCGAGAATTCCCTCCGCTGCAACCACGATCAGTTCGCGTGCCTTCACGATGCGCTTCGGCTCCACTGGCACGGTGGCGACTCGACCGGTGTCGAGGAAGCGCAGGCTCACCTCATCGGGGAGACGACCCGTTGCAGCGCGCCAGGCCAGTGCGTAGAGCTGCAACTGCAGCGACTCTTTCGCCCGCTTGCGGCTCGCGTCGTCATCATCGCGTCCGCCGGGCTTGTAATCGCTGACCACCACCCACTCATCGTCCCCGAGCGG
>QWRK01000035.1 GCA_003670455.1 Candidatus Aquidulcis sp.
GAGCGCTCGACAGGGGCTCACCCGCAAAATCGTCGCGGTGATCTTCGCCGCCGCCGCACTCTTTGCTGGCGCAGCCCAACTCGGCCTCGTCAGCGCTCAGATTCCTGGAGTTGGCGTGCCAGGCGGAGAGTTGCCGTCTGGCGACGGGGTGCTCACCGTGGGGGTGGTTGGGGTCGCCTCAACGCCACTGCCACTCTTCGCCGAGACCGCCGCCGATCGCGCCGTCGTCTCGCTGACGTATCGGAGCTTGACGCGCCTTGATGCCAGCGGATGGCCAGAACCAGATATCGCATCAACGTGGAGCGTCGCCGCCGATGGGCTCTCGTGGACGATCACCCTTGACCCTGCTGCGCACTGGGAAGACGGATCCACGGTAAGTGCGGCCGATGTCCTCACCACCATCTCCATCGCTTCGGAGCTTGGCACGGCAGGTGGGTATTGGCAGTCAATCACTGCAGAGGAGGGCGACGAAGCAGGCACCGTCAAACTGAGTGCCTCACGCGGGCTGGCAAACCTTCCGACAATGCTCGGCTCCCTGCCGCTCCTCTCGGCGACACAGTTCGCCGGGCTCAGCGCAGCCCAGATCCCAGACTCTGACGCGGCGAAGGTCCCGCAGGGGACTGGTCCATATCGCATCACCAGCATCTCCTCTGGGGGCGCTGGCCTTGTTCGACGGGCCGACCTCCTCGCCGCTGATACGGCATCGCTCACTGCTGCTGGCACATCAGCAGAGAAGATCGCGCTCTACTTCTTCCCAGACGCCGCATCGGCACTGCGCGGCTGGACCACCAGCTCACTCGATCAGCTCATAGGACTCGACATCGCCGATGCTCGTCGCGGCACGGCAGCCCGTGGCACCACGATTGAGTTGGGCTCGACGGTCTTCTCGGGGATCGCCACGAACCTGCGGCCAGGGAGCGTGCTGCGCGACCCTCGGCTTCGAGCTGGCCTTGCGGCGCTCCTTGATCCTGCCGCCATCACCGCGGTGTTCGGCGGCTCTGTCGCGCGAACACCGGTATCGCCGCTCTCGTGGGGCTGGACGGCACTTGCCGACGCAAAGACCGGAGTCGACTATGCGACGAGCCTCTTCAAGTCGGTGAAGTGGAAGAAGGGCGATGCCGGGTGGTCGCTGCCGAGCGGCGCAGCGGCAAGCCTAGAGATCCTCACGCTGCCGGCATCGGCGCACCCAGTTGATGCTGCGGTTGCCGCACAAGCGGCGGCGGCATGGACCGCGTTCGGCATTCCAACACGAGTAACCGAGCTCTCTCCCATTGATCTCACGAGCCGTCTTTCGTCAGGAACGTTCCAACTTGCCGTGCTGAACGTTGATGTTGGGATCGATGTAGATCTCTATCCACTGCTGGGGTCGGGGGCGGTCCTCACCGGAGGCAACATTGCTGGAATTCAGCTCAAGGATCTTGACCTGCTACTCAATCGCGCCCGCCAGCCAGGCGATCGAGCGACACGCACCGCCGCCTTGGTGGCCCTGCAGAAGTGGCTCGCGGAGACGAACTACATCTTGCCGATCCGCTTCCGTGCGGTTGAACTCTTGACCTCAAGCCGCGTCACGCAGGTGGCCCCAATGCTCGTGGATGAGCCAGAGAGCTACCTGCGGGCTGTGCTATCCTTCCGCCTCGCGACCCCCTAAGCGATTAGGGGGTTCGAACGGGTCGAGGTGGCGGAATTGGCAGACGCGCTGGCTTCAGGAGCCAGTGTCCGCAAGGACGTATGGGTTCAAGTCCCTTCCTCGATACCAGCACCTGTGCCCAGGTGGCGGAATTGGTATACGCGTACGTTTGAGGGGCGTATGACGCAAGTCATCCGGGTTCAAGTCCCGGTCTGGGCACCACATCTCTTACGCTGACGGCCAGGGGCCGCAGCCGCACCCGGGCGGTTAGCTCAGTTGGTAGAGCACCTCGTTTACACCGAGGGGGTCGGGGGTTCGAGCCCCTCACCGCCCACCAGCATTCACCCTGCCAGGTCCCCTGCATGAGGTGCCCGCTCTTGCGGTCGTACCCGCCGGCGTAGTAGCGTGGCGCCATGAAATTCTTGGCAGTGCTCGGACTCTCCGCCGTGCTCCTCACCGGCTGCGGTGGGCCCAGCGCGTCAGTAAGCCCTTCAGTGAGCCCTTCAGTGAGCCCATCAGGCTCGTCCAGCGATTGCGCCGCGGTGCAGCAAGACTGGGCTGCCGGTGGCATATCAAGTGACTGGAGCGGTGCAAATCTCGTCAATTGCGATCTCAGTGGCGCAGCTCTTGGCGAGGGGAAGTTTGTCGGCGCTGATCTCAGCGGCGCTGATCTCAGCGGCGCCAACTTGTATGTAGTGGACTTCACCAACGCAAACCTGACTGGGGCGAATCTAACCGGCGCATACTCCATATCTCTTCTGCTGGAAGGGGCGAACCTCACGGATGCAAACCTGACCGGAGTGGAAATGGAATCGGGCTATTTCAGTGGTGCGAACTTCACTCGCGCCAACTTCACTAACGCCACCCTCTTAATCGTTGACCTCACTGGCGCTGACCTCACTGGCACCAACCTCACGAATGTGATCTTTTTTGACGTCAAAATGCCTGACGGGACGGTGAGTTACGAGAACTGCGGCCCCCCGTACTGCGCCCCGTAGGGGTCGGGGGTTCGAGCCCTACCCCCCCCGGCAGCCCCCCTTTAGCCACCCTCTAGGTACCTCGTTGCGCCCCTCGGCGGGGGAGGGTATCCTTGCCGCCGTTGGTGCGTACGGTCGCGTGGCTGCGGGCGTCGGGCCGAGATAGCTCAGTTGGTAGAGCACGCGCCTGAAGAGCGCGGTGTCGCCAGTTCGAATCTGGCTCTCGGCACCACTAAAGGTTGACCGGTGCGGAAGTGGCTCAGTTGGTAGAGCATCACATTGCCAATGTGAAGGTCGCGGGTTCGAGTCCCGTCTTCCGCTCCACTCCCTCCTTTGGGGACTCGAGGGGTCGTTGCCCCTTCGTCTAGTGGTAGGACAGCGGACTTTGGATCCGTGAACCGAGGTTCGAATCCTCGAGGGGCAGCCAGCACACACAGGGCGACGTACCCAAGTGGTCTAAGGGGGGGGTCTGCAAAACCCCTATTCGCCGGTTCGAATCCGGCCGTCGCCTCCAACTCCCCACCGTTGAAGCCCCCCGCACCCCCTGCTACACTCACGGCTGCCTTTCGGCTCCGGCCCACTACGCAAGTTGCGTAGGGCGCACCGGGGCGAATCCATAGGAAGGAGTGGCCAATGCGCCGCTATGAGCTCATGTTGATTCTCCGTCCCGATGTGACGGAAGAGCGCACGAAGGCGATCTTCGAGCGCACCACCCGCTCCATCACCGAGCAGGGCGGAACAATTCTTAAGGACGTCGCCTGGGGCCGCCGCCGCATGGCCTACGAGATCGATCACGCCAAGGACGGCGTCTATCAGATCTACGTGTTCGAGGTTGCCGCATCGGCCATCGCCGAGATTGAGCGCGTGCTCTTGATCACCGAAGAGGTGCTTCGTCACCTGGTGATCCGCGACGAGCGCAAGGGTGCCGCTGCACTTCGCGACTTCAACCTTGATGGTGGTACGCCGGCGCGACTCGAGCTCGACGCCGATGACACCGAGGGCGAAATCGCCGCCGCAGCTGCAGCAGCCGCTGCAGCCGACGGGGAGTAGTCCATGTCGTTCGCGAAGATCAGCATCATCGGAAACCTTGGTGCCGACCCAGAGCTGAAGTACACCGCCGATGGCAAGCCGCGCCTTGAAATGCGCGTTGCCACCAACGAGCGCCGCAAGGCAGCCGGTGGTGACTGGGAAGACAAGACCACCTGGTATCGCGTCATCATGTTTGGTGAGCGATCGGTGAAGCTGGCCGAGTGGCTCCGCAAGGGGCGCAAGGTCTACGCCGAGGGCCGTCTGCAGGTTGACCTGTACGACTCGAAAGAGGGAGAGAAGCGCGTTGCGCTCGACATCCTCGCAAGCGAGGTCGTCATCGTCGATCGAAATCCAGACGCTGATCCGAACGCGCCACGGGCGCCTCGATCGTCTGCACCGAGCCAGGGCGCTCCAGAAGAGAGCAGCCAGTCGGCGCCAAGCGATCTTGACGATCTACCGTTCTAACCCCAATCACAGCGAATTGAGAGGAGCACACCATGCCTGAGGCACCAAAGCGATTCAAGAAGCGTGATGACAAGTTCGGCGCAGGGCGACGTCGCCGCGTCTGCTCGTTCTGCAGCGATAAGCAGGGATACATCGACTACAAGGAGATCAATCGTCTCCGCCGCTACCTTTCGGACCGCGCCAAGATTGAGCCACGTCGCAAGACGGGCACCTGCGCGCAGCATCAGCGTGAAGTCACAGCAGCGTTGAAGCGCGCGCGCCAGATGGCGCTCTTGCCATACGCACCGCAGCACCAGGGCTAGGTCCAGGAGAGGCGCGCACCATGGCGAAGAGCACCGGCCACGAGTACGACGGGATCACCGCCTATTTGGAGGGTGACTTCCGGCCGCTGGCCGATGCGAAGGTGAGCGTCATGACGCACGCGTTCCTGTACGGCACGGCAACCTTCGAAGGGATTCGCGCCTACTGGAACGCCGACGAGGGGCAGCTCTACGCGTTGAAGGTCACCGAGCACTTGGAGCGGTTGCGCTCCTCGTGCAAGATCATGCTCATGGACCCACTCCCAGACGTGCAGGCGGTCAAAGGGATCGTGGTTGAGCTCCTGAAGCGGAATGCCTTCAAAGAGGACGTGTACGTTCGGCCAAGCGTCTACAAGAGCACCAAGGCGATCGGGGTAAAGCTGCACGGTCTCGAGAATGACCTGTACGTCATCTCGGTTCCGTTTGGCGACTACATCGACACCGCAACGGGGATCCGCTGCGCGACCGTCGCCACGCGCCGTACCTCTGACCTGGCCATTCCAGCGCGAGCCAAGGTGGCGGGCAACTACGTGAACAGCGCCTTCTCGAAGAGCGAGGCGGGGCTGAACGGCTTCGACGAGGCGATCGTGCTCACCGAGGCGGGGAAAGTCTCAGAGGGCTCGGCCGAGAACCTCTTCATGGTGCGCGGTGGGAAGCTTGTGACCCCTGGCGTGAACGACGACATCCTTGAAGGGATCACCCGAGCGGGCATCATCGAGATCGCCGCGGAGCTCGGCATCCCCGTGGTGGAGCGACAGATTGACCGCAGCGAGCTCTACATCGCCGACGAGATCTTCCTGGTTGGGACTGGTGCGCAGGTGTCGCCAGTGATTGAGGTCGATCACCGCGCCGTCGGCACCGGGAAGATTGGCGAGCTAACGAAGCGAATTCAAAGCCGCTACTTCGATGCTGTGCGCGGCAAGGTGCCCGCCTACAAGCACTGGCTCACGCCGATCTACTAGCTTCGAACTACCCCTAGGGGGTGATGGTCGGCACGTCGGCGCCAGTAATGATCTCCACATCGACCGTTACGGTCGGATCGTCGATCAGGGTCGCCTTCATGCCGAGGAGTTTCTCCAGCAACGCTAGGGAGATAGGCATCCGCTGCTCGGCCCCGTTGAAGACGATGAATCGCGTCTTGAGCAGGCCAATCTCGGCTGGCGTGATCGCCGTTGGTGCTGAGGCATCAAGTCCGGCGCGGCTGAGCGCTGTTGCAAGAACACCCGCTTCGCCTTTCCGCCCCGTGCCGTTTAGTACCCAAATGCGAGCCGCCTCCCTAGCGATTGCATCGGCTTCGCGCTCCTCTTTCGTTGGTTGAGCAGAGAACGCCTGCAGGACTGCAGCGCGGATCTTCGCCACATCAGGAGTGATGATGTAGCCGCGACTATCGGAGCCGACCGTCTGGTAGTTCGGCGGCGTAAAGACGAGGCTGCGGATGCTCCCAGCGTCAATCTGGGCGATGAGGTCGAGCAGCAGTGGCAGATCTTGCTGGGGGAAGTCGCTCTTGAGCGAATCCTTCAGTGCCACTGCAAGTGAAGGAAGGTTTCGCGTGATCGCCGCCATATCACTCTGTGCCCGAATCGCCGAGATCACCTGCTGCTGTCGAGCGGCGCGATCAAAGTCAGAGCTGCCATGTCGCGATCGCGCGAAAATGAGCGCCTCGGCACCATCCATTGCATGCACACCGGCAAGAACGTGGATGCGCGCGTACTTGCCACCACCAATGGGGTAGGAATCATCCGTTACCGGGTTCCGCGCGGTGATGCGTACACCATCGAGGGCATCCACAATCTCCTGGAAGCCGGTGAAGTTCACCATCAGCGAGTAGTCAATCTTCATGCCGTAGAAGTTGCCGAGCATTTCGCGCAGCGCGGGCATTGGGCCGTCTGGGAAGACATCAGGGTGCCGACTCGCCGACGCGTAATATGAATTGATCTTGTTGCCATACGTTGCCCCGTACAGTTGCTGGGCGTTTTCAGGTACGGGGAAGTCCACCGTGTCGCGCGGGATGCTGAACATTGTGACGGTGCCGTTGACCGGATCAACGCTGGCGACGATGAGGGTGTCGGTGTTAAAGGTGGTGCTGTCGCCACGTTGGTCGATGCCAACGAGGAGCACATTCAGACGCTCCTTCCCGTCCCAGCGTGGTGCAGGTGTAGTGCCAGGAGTCTCGGTGCCCGAGGAGAAGATGCCACCGACAAGCTCCGATGCGGTGGCAACATATCCGCCAAGGATCAGATGCAGGGAGAGCGCGGCAACGAGCGAGAGGGTAAGACCCGCGAATGAGGTGCCGATAGCGCGTAGTCCGCTCTCGCGTCGCACCGCTCCGCGCCAGGCATCGGCCGCCGCGACCCCACGCCATACCGCCAGCAGAATGTTGAGGATGCCAGCCGCACTGAGTCCGAAGGGAGTGATGAGGAGTCCAACGAGGCCCGGCAGGCCGTCCGCCGCCACGATGCCACCGACAAGGGCCAGGAGGAGGGTGGGCGGCGTGAGGAAGAGGAGCGCAGCTCGCCATCGCCGTTCGTAGAGGTGCCCGAACCCTGGCACCAGGAGCGAAAAGACAGCCGCCGCGAAGGCTGAGCGTCGCGGAGTCTCAGTGGGTTGGCTCATAACGGGAACCATACCGCCTTGCGGAGAAGGGGGGTGCCCCCCGTTTGCCATGTCGGGGGTGGCGTGGCACGCTCCTCCCAATGTTCAACCCTGTTGATTCGAAGCCTGACCTGATCAGCCTGGAGCACCAGATGCTGGCGCGTTGGCGTGCCGAGGGAACATTTGAGCGCCTGCGCGCGCAGACTGCCGGCGGCGAACCCTGGTCCTTCCTCGATGGGCCAATCACTGCTAACAACCCGATGGGCGTTCATCACGCTTGGGGTCGTACCTATAAGGACCTCTTCCAGCGCTTTCGTGCGTCACTGGGACACGAGCTGCGCTGGCAGCAGGGGTTTGACTGCCAAGGGCTCTGGGTCGAAGTAAACGTTGAGAAGGAGCTCGGACTCACCTCTAAGCGACAGATTGAGGAGCGTGGCCTAGCGGAGTTCATCCGGCTCTGTAAGCAGCGCGTGCTCACCTACGCAGCGCGACAGACCGAGCAGTCGATCCGACTCGGCATGTGGATGGACTGGAACGATTCGGCCGATCTCCTACGCCTGCGCGACGCGCTGAGCGACGCGCCAGAGCGCGAGTTGGAGATTGCTGGCGCCGCTGGAGCGGTACGCGGAACGCCAGAGGCGCTCATCGGGCAACTCGGCTCGCCCGAGATTGGCGGCTCGTACTTCACCTTCTCAGATGAGAACAACGATCTGATCTGGAGCTTCCTTGCCGAATGCAATAAGCGTGGCTGGCTCTACAAGGGGAGCGACAGCATGCCGTGGTGCACACGCTGCGGCACTGGCATCAGCCAGCACGAGATGACCGAAGGCTATGCCGATCGTGACGACCCCTCCGCCTACTTCGGTTTCCCACTCGTTGATCGACCCGGCGAAGAGCTCCTGGCCTGGACAACGACGCCGTGGACGATTCCGGCCAACGTCGCCGCCGCGGTGAATCCAACCCTCTCGTATGAGCTGGTGGAGTTCGACGGACGCAAGATGTGGATTGGCGCAACGCGCCGCGTCGCCGCACTCGGCGGCGGTGCCCCTCGCGCCAAGGTGCTCGATACCAAGCAGGGGAGTGAGCTTGTCGGATGGCGCTATCGCGCCACGTTTGATGCTGCCGCAGCCGTAACCGAGGCACTCGGTGCCGACGGAGCCGCGCATCGCGTGATCTCGTGGAGTGATGTTGGCGCTGAAGAGGGGACCAGCATCGTGCACATCGCCCCTGCGTGCGGTAGCGAGGACCATGCCCTCTGCATCACCGAAGGCCTCCCGATGATTGCGCCAATTGACGAGAGCGGTACCTACCTTCCGGGATTCGATGATCTCAGCGGCAAGGATTGGCTCGCTGTTGCAGACCTCGTCTTTGCTGCGCTTGAGCAGAGCGGCAGCCTGCTGCGACGAGAGAAGATCACGCACCGCTATCCGCACTGCTGGCGCTGCGCGACGCCGCTCGCCTTCCGCCTCGTCGATGAGTGGTTTATCAGCATGGGTGCCACGTTCGAGAAGCCACGCGAGCAGCTGACCGCCGCCGAGAAGGCGGGGAGCCTGCGCTATCAGATCATGGACGTTGTCGACAACATCTCGTGGCTCCCATCGTTTGGCCACGATCGCGAGCTCGACTGGCTGCGCAACAT
>QWRK01000036.1 GCA_003670455.1 Candidatus Aquidulcis sp.
CTCTACGAAACCGTGCTCATGATGCACTTCACGAATCGCCTGCACCATCGCGCTGCGCAGAAGGATTCGGTCACGGAGCGGTTCGCGGCGAAGGTCAAGGTAGCGGTACTTCAGTCGTAGGCTCTCATCCACGGGGGCATCGGTGTCATTGATATAGAAGGGTGGCGTCTTAGCCTGGGAGAGCACGGTGACGATCTCGCCTGCGACCTCAATGCCGCCAGTGGCGAGCTTCTCGTTCTCGGTGCCTGCACGTCGTGCTGCGACGGTGCCTTCGACGGCGATCACCCACTCGCTGCGCGCGTCGGTAAGGGCGGCGTGGGCTTCGGGGGCGACGGCGGCGTCAACGACCACCTGCACGATGCCGTAGCGGTCACGAAGGTCGATGAAGACGAGGCTGCCGTGATCTCGGCGGCGGTGGATCCAACCGGCGAGCCGTACGCGTCGACCGACGTCACTCGGGCGCAGTGCGCCGCAGACATCGCTTCGGAGGCCCGTGGTCAGTTTTGCCGCGTCGGTCATGCTACCCCTCGTTCTGCACTAGTCGAAGTACTGCGGCGATCACGCCGCCACGCTCCGCTGGCTCCGCCTGGCTCGCCTTGACGAGATCTCGCAAGGTGAGGCGCCCATCTGGCTCGACGATGATGACCGCCAACGCGCCATCGCGCACGGCACCCTCAAGCTGCTTCCCGATCTTGCGTGTGCTGACGTCGGCGCGTGCGCTTGCCCCCGCGGCACGCAGCTGAGCAGCGATCGCCACACGCTCCGCCACAGATTCAGGCTCGATTCCCGCAACAACAATGGCGGGGCCGCTCGCGGCTATTGGTAGGAGTCCGCGCGCCTCTAGAGCGAGGACCACACGGTCGATGCCGATGGCGAATCCGATTCCAGGGGTTGGCGTACCGCCGAGTAGTTCGACGAGACCGTCGTAGCGACCGCCACCACCGAGCGCCCCCTGCTGCCCCTGCTCTCCGGGGAGGAGGTACTCCCACGCGGTGCGGGTGTAGTAGTCGAGTCCGCGAACGAGCCGCGGTGCAGGGAGAACGGCAACGCCGATCGTTGCCAGGCCAGTGGTGACCGCCGCATGGTGCGCCGCACAATCGGCACAGAGATGGTCGGTAATGGCGGGCGCGCTCGCGGCGCGCTTGACCGTTGCTGGCTCTTTGGAGTCGAGGAGGCGCAGCGGGTTCGTGGCGAGACGCGACTGATCCACCTGGCTCAGCTCTTGCACCACGGGCGTGAAGTGCGCGCGCAACGTTTCAACGTAGGCGGGTCGGCAGGTTGTACAGCCATAGGCGGGTCGGCAGGTTGTACAGCCAACAGAGTTCAGGTGCACCTGCACGTCGGTGAGACCGAGATCGCGAAGATAGGCGGCGCCCATCTCGATCACCTCAAGGTCAATCCCTGGTCCACCATCACCGATCGCCTCGATGTCGAATTGCGTGAACTGGCGATAGCGCCCCTTCTGTGGTCGGTCGTAGCGGAAGAGTTGCGCCACTGTCGCAAGTCGTACGGGTTGCGGCTGCGAGCGCATGCCGTGCTGGATATAGGCCCGAACGGCGCCGGCGGTTGCCTCGGGTCGGAGCGCCAAGGTGACCGCATCATCACCACGAGGCTCTAGTCGATAAAGCTCTTTCGAAACGATGTCAGAAGTGCCACCAACAGCACGTTCAAAGAGCGCGCTCTCCTCCGCGATCGGCAGCTCGATGCGCGCGTATCCGGCAGCATCGGCGGCGGCCCAGGCGCGATCGGTCGCCCAGCCATGCGCCGAGGCGAGTGGCTCAAGCAGGTCGCGAAGGCCGCGCGGTGACTGGAATCCGCTCACTGGTGCTGCTCCCGCGAGACGCTGCGCACGCCGCGGACGCGCTCCAGCCGTGCCATCAGCCGGGCAAGTTCGCTAATAGATCCGACGGCAAGGGTCATCAACATCTCCGCATTCGTTTGACCTGTCGTCTGAACAGTAGCGGACAAGATGTTGACCTTCTGCTCGGCGACCACCTGGGTGATCTCCGTCAAGAGGCCGGTGCGATCGAGCCCTTCAATGCGAATCGTCACTGGGTAGCTCTCCGTGGTGGCTGGCGTCATCTCCCACTCCACATCAATCAGCCGCGACGCCTCTCGGGCGGAGGTGGAGGCGTCACAGCTGGCGAGGTGCACGGTGACCCCCTTGCCACGGGTAATGAACCCAACAATCGGATCGCCTGGGAGTGGACGGCAGCAGCGACCGAACCGCGTCAGGAGGTCGGGCACGCCCTTCACGCGGATCCCACCGGTTCGCTCCGCTGGGGCGACCGCCGCCGCACTGGTGCTCAGCGGCAAGAGTGACTTCGTATCGTCCGATGCGACGCCGAGGCGTGAGACCACCTGCTGTGGGCCCACAGCGCCATAGCCAATCGCCGCGTAGAGGTCATCAACGCTCCCCTGGTTCATCTGCTTGGCTACCTCCTCGAGGCGCTCGCGGCCGATTGACTCAAGGGTGGTACGGGCGAGGCGACGGAGTTCGCGCTCCAGCGACTCACGCCCATGCAGAACGTTCTCGTCGCGCTCCTGGTGCTTGAACCACTGGCGAATCTTGTTGCGCGCCTGTCGCGTGGTGGCGACATTGAGCCAGTCACGGCTCGGCCCGTGTTTCCCGCGCGCCGTCACCACCTCGATGATGTCGCCTGACTTCAGCCGATACTCGAGCGGCACTAGTCGGTTGTTTACCTTCGCGCCGATGCAGCGATGGCCGATGTCGGTGTGCACGAGATAGGCGAAGTCGAGCGGCGTAGCACCAGCGGGAAGCTCCTTCACATCGCCCTTCGGCGTAAAGACGTAGACCTGATCCTGGAAGACATCCAGTCGAACGCCTTCAAGGAACTCGGAGGCATCGGTGACGTCGCGCTGCCACTCCAGCAGCTGGCGCAGCCAGGCGAGCTTTGCGTCGTAGGCGGCATCTGCTTGCGTACCGTCCTTATAGCGCCAGTGTGCCGCGATGCCGACCTCGGCGACCTCATGCATCGATCGGGTGCGAATCTGCACCTCAAGTGGACGCCCATCGAGTGCAACCACTGCCGTGTGCAGGCTCTGGTAGAGATTGTTCTTCGGCACAGCGATGTAGTCGTCAAATTGATTTGGGATCGGTCGCCAGACGCTGTGCACCGCGCCGAGTGCCGCGTAGCAGTCGCGCAGGTTCTCCACGATCACACGAATGGCGTAGACGTCGTAAATCTCCGAGAAGTCACTTGATCGGCGCGCCATCTTCTTGTGAATCGAGTAGAGGTGCTTCGCTCGGCCGGAGAACTCCGCCTCAATGCCCGCGCGCTCAAGTTCTGGCTTGAGGATGGCGATGGCACGATCAACGTAATCGGCGCGCAGGTCCCTTCGTAGCTCGACCATGCTGGCCAGCTCGTGGTACCGCTCAGGCTCGAGTGCTTTGAAGGCGAGATCCTCGAGTTCCCATTTCATCTGCCAGATGCCGAGGCGCTCTGCGAGTGGGGCGTAGATCTCAAGCGTCTGCCGGGCGATGCGACGCTGCTTCTCTGCTGGAAGCGCTGCCAGGGTGCGCATGTTGTGCAGCCGATCACCGAGTTTGATGAGCACCACACGAATGTCTTGCGACATGGCGAGGAACATCTTGCGGATGTTCTCGGCGTGCTGCTCTTCGGCGCTCATTGCCGAGAACTTGCTCAGCTTGGTGACGCCATCAACGAGAATGCCGACCTCATCGCCAAAGCGCTCTGCGATCTCGGCGGTGGTGACTGATGTGTCCTCTGGAACGTCATGGAGCAGTGCGGCCACGAGGGTTGCATCAACGAGGATGCCAACCTCATCGCCAAAGCGCTCTGCGATCTCGGCGGTGGTGACTGATGTGTCCTCTGGAACGTCATGGAGCAGTGCGGCCACGAGGGTTGCCGCATCAAGGCCGAGGTCGGCAAGGATGAGCGCCGCTTCAGCGGGGTGGGTCACATACGGCTCGCCCGAGGCGCGCACCTGTGTGCCGTGTGCTTCGACAGCAAAGAGGAAAGCGTCGTCAACGATGCGCGCCGCCTCAGCCGTCCCGATTCCTGACGCAACCTTGTCGCGGAGAGCCTCACGAAGCGACTCAACTGGTCGCGCAAGCGCGCGGACCTTGGCGATGGGATCCGCCGCAGGGCGCTTGGCCCGCGGCGTCTTCTCTACTGGCTGCGGCTCAATGCTCATAGTTTTGGAGAATAGCCGAGCGACGAGAGCGCGCTTCGCGCTGTCGCCGCCTCATCCCAGTCCTCATCAACACCGCGCCGTTCAATCGTTCGCTCATGGCCCTTCCCTGCCAGAAGCACGACATCGCCTGGCTGGGCAGCGCTGACCGCGGCACGAATCGCGGCCGCGCGGTCATGAAGGATCTCGAGGCTGCTGCCAGCACGCGGAGCGGCGGCGAGGAACGCGGCTCGGATCGCTTCCGCGATGCGGTCAGGATCCTCACCCCGCGGGTCTTCGTCGGCGATCCACACCAAGTCCGCGCCTGTCGCAGCTTGCCCGACCGCCGCACGTCGACCTGGATCGCGCTCCCCTGCAGCACCGGTAACGAGCAGCAGGCGTCCTTCGGGGCTGCACAGCTCGCGCGCCACCGCCACCGACGCCGTCAGTGATGGACCCGTATGAGCGAAGTCAACGATGACGCGGAACGGCTGTGTGCCGTCAATGAGCTGACTTCGTCCAGGGGGTCCGACCTCTGCCTCAACTGCGGCAATTGCGGCGGGAAGTGGCAGGCCCCACGCGGCAACGAGGGTTAGTGCTGCCGCAGCATTGGCGGCATTGATGCGCCCAGGCATCGCAAGATGCAGCTCCGCCTTCACACCGTTAATCAGGACCTCGTGCTCGGAGTAGGCATCGAACCGGGCGACCTGTAGCCCAGCAGCGGCAGCCGCTTCGGCGAATGGCTGCACGGCAGGATCGCTCGCATGCACCACAACCACACGGGGCAGTTGGCGCGCGCGACTCGCTGCGCTGCCCACAGTTCTCGCCACGAGCTTCGCCTTGGCGGCGCGGTACTCATCAAGGTTCGCGTGGAAGTCGAGATGGTCTGGCGAGAAGGTCGTATAGATGGCTGATGCGAAGTTAATCGCACCAACGCGCTCCAGTTGCAGGCCGTGGCTTGTGCTCTCCACAACGGCCGCCTCGTCGCCTGCATCCACCATTTCGCGCAGCGCGCGCTGCAAGGCGGGAGCTTCCGGCGTGGTCTGATGCGCCGCGGCCGCTCGCTGTACGCCGCCAACACGGCTGATCGCCGTCGAGATCAGTCCGGTGCGCAGGCCTGCGGCGGTCAGCGCTGTTGAGAGGAACGTTGAGGTGGTGGTCTTGCCGTCTGTTCCCGTTACGCCGATCGCAAGAAGCTCTTCGGCTGGATCGCCCTCCCACCACGCAGCCGCAGCCGCTAGGGCGGCACGCGCATCACGAACGACGATGATCGGTGCACGCGAGGCAACCTGTTGTTCGCACAACACCGCGGCAGCACCCCGTTCCGTAGCGCTGGCGATAAACGTTGCGCCATCTGCGTTGCGCCCAGGGATTGCCACAAAGATGCCGCCCGCTGTCACCAGCCGCGAATCGTGGGTGGGAGCGCTAGTGATGGTGATGTCCGTTGTCACGGGTGCCGTCACTACGAGATGCAACTCCTCTAGCCGTGCAATCAGCTCGCGCAATGGGCGCTGGCTCATCAGCGGCCCCCTCTCACTCGGCCGAGCAGTGAACGCAGGCGGAGTGCACGCGGACGGAGCACGATGCGGTGCGCACCCGCCATCGGCGTCCACGTTGCCCCGAACGATGCCTTGTGGGCGTAGAGGCCATGCATCGCTTCACCTTCAACCGGAATCTCACGATGCCCTGCAACATCCACGCCGCCGAGATCGGTGATTCGACGCTCTCCCGCCGCAATCTTGATTGCCGTCCAGCGCAGGAGGGCGAGGGCACCAGGGGTCTCCTTACGCGCAATGGGATCGTCGCCCGATGCGTCGGTCGTGATGCGCTCACCATGTCGCAAGATCACGATGAAGGCGACAAGCGCGCCAGCCGCACCACGAACGGCGAGGATCTCAGCACGTTCCGTCGCAACGAGTTGATCCCACCAGCGAATCATGGCCGCAGATGATCCGAGTGCAAAGGACTTGCGCTGCGCCGTCGCTTCAAGCAGGAGCTGCACGTGGGCCCAGAGCGCTGTGCGTTCAGGAGTAGGAGTAAGGTGCGTGATCCGCTCCGCAACGAAGCCGGCACGTTCCGCGAGCGCGATGCGTTGGCGCGTGCTCTTTGCGATCCCCTCAAAGAGATCGGCCTCCGATGTTCCTGTCGCGCTGGCACGCAGCACCATCGTGTGCTGGCTCGGAAAGATCTCGTCGGATTTTTGGAGTCCGGCGTTGCGGAACGCGGCCTCGGTCGCCTCGCCAGCAGGCAGCCACGGGTCTGCATCCAGTGAGACCAGACCGTACTCCGCTCCGAGCCAGGTAGCCGCGCGCTGAATGCGCTCTGCCGCAGCCACTCCCTGGGCGAGCGAGGCGCCCCACGGGACGAGTGGCCCACGCGGCGCATGCCCTTTCGGGAGGCCGAAGAGTGGGGCGCGATTCAAGAGGATGCCGAGTGGGGCGCCATCAATCTCGAGCGCGACCGCCTCGCGACCGAGGCTGGCGCGATACGTGAGCCAGGCGCTCCCCTGGTGTACGTCGCCACCAGGCGCATCAACAGCGCGCGAATCCCAAGCGCGTTGCGCCTCGGGAGAGCTCAGGTCAATGCGGCGGATCGTCATGCGGCCTCCTCGGCACGCAGGAGGAACGGGCGAATCCCTTTTGGCGCGAGTGGAGCGATGCGGCGGAGTAGCGGGAGCGCCTCTCGTCGGCGCGCCAGAATCGTGAGAAGAACATATGCGGCAAGTCCAACGGTCGTGCCGAGGGCTGCGACTGCCGCCCCTGGCAGTACCCCCGAGAGTCGTGCCCCTTCAAGGAGTGGCAGCGTGATCGCAGCGGCGAGTCCAGCGGAGAGGAGCGCCGCAAGGAGCGCAAACAGGGTGGTGCCAACGACCGTCGCGGCATTCAGCACCTGCTTGTGTGCAATGAGTAGGGTGAGCAAGACGGCCGCCTCGATCCAGGTGCCGAGAGGTAGCGAAACTGCAATGCCCGTCACTCCCGCGAACGGAACCCAGAGGGTCGCGAGCGTGAAGATCACGAGGTTTCCACCAATCTCGGCAAGGGTGGGTCGTACCGTATCGCGCAGCCCGTAAAAGAGGCGAACGACGACCGAAATCACACCATGTGCAACGAGGCCAAGGAGAAGGAGTCGAAGTAGATCTGCCGTCGCGACCGCGGAGAGATCATCGATGTTCCCACCAACCACGAGCCTCACTGCGTCGTACGAGAAGAGTGCGCCCAGCGTGGCGATGGGAGCCATCATCCAGATCACAGCGCCGATGCTTGACGTTGCCAGCGTACGCACCGCCGCGAGATTGCCGCGTGCCGCCTGCGCTGCCACCTTTGGAAGAATGGCGATGCCGATCGAAGAGGTCACCAGGGCGAGTGGCACCTGCAAGAGGGTAAATGCGTAAGACCAGATGGTGATCGCACCTGGCCCCGTGCTCCCAGCGAGTGCAATGAGATACGCGAGCAGCAGCTGAACCAGCACCACCGAGCCAACGCGAGGCAGGAGTGAGCGCAGCGCTTCGCGGAGGAGCGGGTCACGGAAGTTGGGTCGCGCCGGACGCAAGTTGCTTCGAACGAGCACGGTTGCCGCAATGAGCAATACGGCGATCGCACCAGCGGCGGTACCGATTGCTGGGCCATAGCCGCCAGACTCTCGGCCCCCAATCAGCGCGCCTGCGATGGTGCCTGCGCTGTACACGAGGCCAGTGATGGCAGTGACGCCGAATCGCGATCGCGCTGCAGCAGCACTGGTGCAAATGGCGGAGAGTGCCAACGCAATCGTAGCCACGAGCAGGATGACGCTGAGATCTGCCACCTCGCGCTGCTGTGCGCTCGGAAGCCCGCCCACCAAGAGACCGCTCAACGCGTTTGCGCCGAACACCACCACCAGTGAGAAGAGGCCGAGGAGCGAGAGCATGGCAATAAAGACCGAACCGAGGAGGCGTTGCGCACGTCGCTGTTCGCCCCGCTCAAGGAGTGAACTCAGCTGCGGTACGAGCACGGTTGCGATTGAGCCAGCAGCAACCAACGCAAACACGATGTCGGGAATCCGGAATGCGGCGAGGAACGGGTCAAGTGTTCCGCTCGCTCCAAACACAGCAATGAGCACGGTGATGCGCGCCCAACCCGCAATGCGCGACGCGAGTGCACCGGCGGCAAGAACTGAACTGTTACGCGCGGTGCTTGACCGAATCACTGGTGCGACAGTGCGCCGCTTCATGGCTTC
>QWRK01000037.1 GCA_003670455.1 Candidatus Aquidulcis sp.
ATCGCCGCCCCGTACTCGCCTGGGAGCGGCCGCCTTGTTGCACTCGTTCCCCCCGCGCACCTTCGCGCTCCGAAGAGCGAGCGTTAGAGCCTCGCCGCGCGAGCGGCAGTAACCCCTTCGCCCTCAACACAGAGGGCAGTGAGACGCAGGTCACTCGCCCATGCGGCACCCTCAACGCTCCGGAGCGTCCAGGCCGCAACCTCGAGCCCTGCATCGCGCCAGCGGCTGATGTTCGCGTCGTTCAGGAGTTCCATTGCGACAGATACCCCGACGCAGCCGAGTGCGGTCGCCTGCTCCGCCTCTGCCGCGGTTTCAGCGTTCAGCCAGCGCGACCAGTCAGGCGCGCGCTCTTCAACCGCTTTAAGGGCACCTGGGTGAAAGCTGGAGAGCACAACCGCCTCAGCCTCAGGCCCGCGAGCAGCAACAAGGGTGGCAAAGAGATCGTCGGTAGGCTGCTCCTTTAACTCCAAGTCAATCAGCGTGGTGGAGGGCATGGCAGCAAGCACTTCGGTGAGCGTCGGCACACCCAAGCCCGCTAGCTCAGTGACGGAGAGTTCACTCACGCGCCGTGGCACCCCGAAGAGTCGATGGAGCGTCTCATCGTGCACAATCACCGCTACCCCGTCGGCGCTAAAGCGCACATCAAACTCCACGCCATCGCACAGCGCTGCGCCTGCAACGAGGGCGGCGAGGCTGTTCTCACGGATCGTCTCGTCGTGAGCCCCACGATGAGCGAGGAGAATCGGACGCTGCAGTGCCTCACGTGCGCGACCGATCGCGCTCGGGCGAAGAGTCAGGAGGCGGCTCCGGCGGCTGGCAGCGTCATCGTGAATGTTGTTCCAACGCCCGCCGTCGAGGTTACGGTGATCTCACCACCGTGACGAAGTACGGCGTGTCGGGCAATCGCGAGACCGAGTCCGGTCCCGCCGCCGCCAACGGCCCCAGCGCCACCATCGACTCGTTCCACCGTGAAGAAGCGCTCGAAGATGCGCGAAAGGTGGGCGCGGTCAATGCCAATGCCGTGATCAATCACGGCGATCTGCGATCCGCCATCGCTCAGCCGATCAATCTGCAGCTCAACACGGCCGCCCTCGCGGCTGTACTTCACGGCGTTATGGACAAGATTGGCCACCGCCTGACGTAGGCGATCGCGGTCGCCAGTAATCAGAAGTGGGCCCGTGCCGATCACATCAATGCCGCCGCCATGCTGTGCCGCGACAGGGGTGAACCGCTGTGCGACCTCTTGGGCCAATGCGACAAGATCGAACTCGGCCTTGCGGAGCGGGATCTCCCCCGCCTCGAGCGTGGCGAGATCGAGCATCTCGTCGGCCATCTGCACCAGGTGGAGCACCTCAACCTCGATCTTGGCGCTGCGGCTTGCCACACCAGAAACGTCACCCTTCGCTGCGGCACCGCCAATCGTCTCCGCGAGGAGGCGGATCGTTGAGAGCGGCGTGCGCAGCTCATGCGAGAGGTTATCCACGAACTCGGTGCGGATCTGTCGCAGTCGACGCACCTCAGTCAGGTCGCGCAAGACGAGCCAGGCGCCGCCATCGCCATCAGGCGCCGCCACCACAGAGACGTGACGCGCCTCGTCGGAGTGCCCAAGTCGGCCGTCACGAATATCAATCTCGCCGCGATGCACTTCGCCAGCGATCGCCTTACGGGTGAGCTCCTCGAGTCGGAAGTCAACCGTTGCTTCGATCAGCGGCATGCCACGGAACTGCACATCACCACGCGCAAGGATCTCGCCAGTGACCGGGCTCGCGGCACGGATCACAAGATCGGAGCCGACACGGAGGATGGCGTCATCGGTCGCTTCAAGGAGGGCGTTCAGTCGCTCAGATCGGCGATCAGCGCGATCCCAGGCAACGTCTGCCCGACTGCTCTCCCGTGCTGCGCGATCGGCCTCTGTTGCTACGTCTTGCGCTGTGAAGCGGCGAACGATCAGATAGGTGATCCCTGCAGAGATCAGTACCGTTGCAAGCCCAATGACGAAATCTGGCATCAGGCGGCTGGATGAGGATCGCGTGCTGCGTGTCGCGGCGGATAGCCGCGCTTGAGCAACTCTGCCTCAATCGCGGCACGATCACTGGACTGTGCTGCACGAATTGCGTCGAGTACGGCGTTCATTGGGAGAACGCTGCGCTCCCCCGTTGAGCGACGTGTGACCTCTGCGCCACCAGCTTCCAGTGAGCGGGGCGAGATGGTGATCATCCAGGGGGCACCGATCAGCTCCGCGTCAGCGAACTTCACGCCAGGCGTCTCGGTTCGATCGTCGACGAGGAGCTCGATGCCGGCAGCCTCCGCCTCAGCCTCAAGGGCGAACGCGATCTCGGTCACCTTCGGATCCTTGTTCGCGCCAACGATCGCAACCTGCGCGTCGAAGGGGCTGATCGAGATCGGCCAGGAGAGGCCCTTCTCGTCGTGGTGCGCTTCGGCGATACAGGCCACCGCACGGCCAACGCCAATCCCGTAGGAGCCCATCACGATCGGATGCGAGACCCCCGCCTCGTCGGCGTAGGTGGCGCCGAGCGCGCCGGTGTATCGGGTGCCGAGCTTGAAGATGTTGCCAACCTCAATGCCGTTCTCGATGCGGAGGTTGCCGCCACAGGCGATACAGGCATCCCCCACCTTCGCTGAGGCGATGTCGGCGACAGCGGTTGGTGTGTAGTCTCGGCCAACGTTCACGCCAGTGAGGTGATAGCCCGCCTTGTTCGCCCCAGCGACCATGTTGGCGGTCGACGCGACCAACTCATCCACGACCACAGTCGCGCCCTTGATGCCGACTGGCGATGCGTAGCCTGGCTCCATGCCGGCGGCGCGAATCTCCTCCTCGCGGGCGGGCCGTAGGTCTCGCGCGCCGATGGCGTTGGTGAGCTTTGTCTCTTCCACCTCGTCATCGCCGCGCACAATGGCAACGATCAGGCGACCGTCGCGGTCGGCGAAGAAGACGGCCTTCGCGCAGGTGGCGGCAGGGACCTTCAGCTGCGCCGCGAGTTCGTCAATGGTCGAGGCGCCTGGCGTCGCGATCTCCTTGAGCGGCTCCTGTGGCGCAGGTGCTGGAATTTCGCGCTTCACAGCGGCGACCTGACGGTTTGCCGCAGCGCCGCAACCATCGCAGAGCACAAGACTGTCTTCGCCAAACGTGCTGAAGGCCATGAACTCATGGGCGAGCGAGCCGCCCATCATGCCAACGTCGCTGGCCACGGCGATCGCCTCAAGTCCAAGCCGAGCAAAGATGCGCGTATAGGCGTGGTAGTAGAGGTTGTAGGAGCGGTCGAGGCCCGCCTCGTCACGGTCGGCGCTGTAGGCGTCCTTCATCGTGAACTCGCGCACGCGAATGAGTCCGCCGCGCGCGCGTGGCTCGTCGCGCCACTTCGTCTGGAAGTGATACATCTGCTGTGGGAGTTGTCGCCACGAGTTGATCAGCTTGCGAAGCAGGTCGGTCACTACCTCTTCGTGCGTCATCGCCAAGACCATGTCGCGGCCACCACGATCGTTGAAGCGGCCCATCTCTGGGCCGATCTGGTCGTAGCGCCCAGTCTCGCGCCAGAGGTCGGCAGGGTGCACGACCGGCATCAGCATCTCTTGGGCGCCGATGGCGTTCATCTCTTCGCGAATCACCTGGGTGACGCGCATGTTGACGCGCATGCCGAGTGGAAGAAGTGAATAAATTCCAGCCCCTAGCGGCCGAATATAGCCAGCGCGCAGCAGGAGGCGGTGAGAGGGCATCTCCGCATCGGCGGGGTCCTCCCGGAGGGTCGTGAAGAAGAGTTCACTCATGCGCATGAGGTCAATCCTACCCGCGCGCGGGGCTCTCGTTCAGGAGGGGGGTGCGAATCAGGCTGGGCGACGCAGGACGTAGCCGATCCCGCGAACCGTCTGAAGGGCTACGGGCTCGGCCGGGATCGCCTCCATGGCCTGACGCAGGGCGTGCATATGCACGTCAACCGTGCGCGTTTCACCCGCATAGTCGTAGCCCCACACCTTGTCGAGGAGCTGCTCTCGTGAGTAGACGCGGCCAGCGTTCTCAATGAGGAACGCCAGGAGCTGGAAGGCCTTTGGCTTCAGGTGCACCACGGCGCCATCGCGCAGCACTTGCTGCCCCTCAAGGTCAACCTCCGCCTCGGCAATGCGGAGACGGGCGCCCTGCGCTGCGGGGCTGACCCCCACTTCGGCGCGGCGGAGCACTGCCCGGATGCGGGCGACGAGCTCACGTGAAGAGAATGGCTTCGTCACATAGTCATCGGCACCAAGGTCGAGGCCGCTGATGCGATCGGTCTCCGATGCCTTGGCTGTGACCATGACAATCGGCACCTGGGAGCTGCTGCGAATCGATCGGCAGACCTCAATGCCGCCCATCTCGGGGAGCATCAAGTCCAGCAGAATCAGATCTGGTGGAGCTGCGCGAAATGCGGCAAGTCCTGCAGCACCAGTCTCGGCCTGTGTCACAAGGAAACCCTCGCTCGTCAGGGCATCGGCGAGCGCCTCGCGGAGGGCTCGCTCATCTTCGACCAGCAGGATCTTGATCGGTCGTTCAGGCACCGCGTCACTCTGAGGGAGCGGTGTTATCGCCATGTAAACGCTAGCTGCCGCTCACCAGTGCTGCGGCGGCGTCGAGATGCGCCAGCACGCGAGCGCGACCGAGGAGGCGCATGCTGTCAAAGAGTGGTGGTGTTGCCGTTCGCCCCGTCACCGCAACACGGAGAGCCATGAAGAGATCGCCCGACTTCCAGCCCGACGCCTCGGCGAGCGCCCGGAGCTGCACCTCAAGCGGATCCTCTGCATCGAGTAGTGGCTGGTCGCCCTCGCCGATCGCCTCAGCAATCAGAGGGCGTGCCGCTGCGAGCGCCTGCAAGGTCGTAGCAGCATCCCAACGCTTCGGTACCAGTGCCGCACGGTCATGCTCAAGAGCGGTGGCGAAGAGGAAGTCGGTGAGTGTGACCGCCGACGAGAGGAGCGGAATGCGATCACGGATCAGGGGAATCAACGCAACGATCTCTGCATCGGTGGCCGCCCGCTGCAGCGTGCCGTTTGCTGCAGCACCCTCGTAGAAGGGGCGGAGTCGTACGAGCAACTCCTCGTTGCTCAGCCGTCGAATCCACTGGCCGTTCAGCCACTCCAGTCGCGTGCGATCAAATACCGCGCCAGCCTTCTGCACATGCTCAAGGTCGAAGCGCTCCTGGAGTTCATCAATGGAGAGCACCTCATCCTCGCTCCCTGTCGACCAGCCGAGCAGGGCGAGGAAGTTCACCAGCGCCTCCACGAGGAAGCCCTCCGCACGATAGTCCGCCAGTGCGGTCTGGCTCTTGCGCTTGCTCATCTTTGTGCGGTCGGGATTCAAGATGAGGGGCAGGTGAGCAAACTTCGGCAGCGGCACGCCAAGCGCCTCGAAGAGGAGGATGTGCTTCGGTGTGTTGGAGAGGTGGTCCTCGCCACGAATAACGTGGGTGATCCCCATGTCGGCATCGTCGACCACAACGGTGAAGTGATAGAGCGGCGTGCCATCGGCGCGCAAGATCACCAGGTCGCCACCCAGGGCGTCGCTGTCAATCTCGACTCGCCCGCGGACAAGGTCGTCAATGACGACCACGCCTGGCTTAATGCGGAAGCGCAGCGCTGCAGACTCACCGGCTGCGATGCGGGCGGCAGAGGTTTCGGCGGGAATCGCGGCACAGCGACCGGAGTAGCGCGGTGGAAGTTTGGCCGCTTCACGAGCCTTGCGCTCTGCATCGAGATCGCCTGGGGTACAGAAGCAGGGGTAGGTCAACCCTTTGGCGCGGAGCTCATTTGCCACCGCGGTGTAGCGCTCACTTCGTTCCGATTGTCGGTATGGGCCGCGATCGCCGCGCTCCCCCTCTGCAACGACACCCTCATCGGCGCCAAGGCCGAGCCAGGCGAGCCCCGCAAGAATGTCGGCCTCAAACTCCTTGGTGGAGCGTGCCGTGTCGGTGTCTTCAACGCGCACGATGTACGTGCCGCCATGACGGCGCGCGAACAGCAGGTTGAAAAGCGCCGTTCGCGCCGTACCGATGTGGAACGGGCCGGTTGGGCTTGGCGCGATACGAACGCGCACGACATCGCTCATGAGCGGGCCGGGATCTGATGGAAGAGCGCAGCATCAACAGCGCCGCGCATGACGTGCACAAGCGCGGCTGGTCGAAGGCCGAGCGAAGCCTTGCCGATCGGGCCATCGAGCGTGAGTGAATCGAGTGATGTGCTTCGTGAGAGGACGGTGATCTTTGCACCAGGGACGAGTCCGCGTGCCTCGAGGTAACTCAGCAGCGCGGCATCTGCCTCGGCCGCCTCAGTAACGCGATAGATCGTGGCCGCCTCGCCCGCCTCAAGTGCTGCGAGTGGCTCCCCCTTCGGGCGCCGTGCTTCGGTTGCCCGATCAATCGGATTCCCGTGCGGACAGGTTTGTGGATGGCCAAGCATCTCTTCGAGGCGCGTCTCAAATTCGGGTGAGATTGACGAGTGCAGTCGTCGCGCCTCCACATCAGCCGCCGCCCACGGCATACCGACGATGCCAGTTAGTAGCCACTCCAAAAGTGCGTGTCGACGGAAGACGGCATCGGCGGCGCTCTCGCCCGAGGCGGTGAGCTTCCAGAGCCGCGCATGTCCGCTGCACGGCACGATCAGTCGGTCATCGGCGAGTCGGCGGAACATCTCAGCGGCCGCCTGCTTGCTCACTTCAAGATCCTTGGCGACGAGTGACGGAGTGACCCCCTCATCGTCGCTGTGGCTGCGGAAGGCGAGGAGGTACTCCTGCGCCGCCGCTGTAAGTGCCGCTCGACGTGTGGTTGCCATAGCCCTGATCCTACCTGTGCCGCCAACTCAAGGCCGCAAAGGCGAGAAGTGCGCAGAGAGCCGCAGCCGCGAGCAGGCGGAGTGAGCCACTAACCAGCACCGTAATGAGAAGGAGTGAGGCAGCACCTACGGCAAGCGAGGTGGATCGCGCCACGCCGCGTGTCCCTGTCGTCGGCGGTTGCGGAGCAGGCTGCGCTGTGGTGCGCTCCCGCGGCGTCCGACGTACGGGGCGTCGCCCTCGGGCTCGATACTCGGGGCCATGCTTGCGAGGGTCGGCATACTCGCGCGGATTGACCGTCCAATACGTACCGGAGTCGGCGCCAACCCAGGCGGCACCATCCCAGACCGGTTCCGTCTCTGTTGCTCCGTCATAGGTTGTTGACCCAGGGTGGGCAGTTGAGGCTGGTTGTGCGCTAGCGCTAGGTCGAGCCTGCGGCGCAGCTCGGCGTGGTGCAGGTGCTGGGCGCGCTGGTGGAAGAGCACGATCAGGTGCACCGATGCGCCCCGCAGCAATCGCGTCAGCAAGTGCAACCTCGTATGCCTCGGAGATCCGCGCAAACTGTGATGTCGCCCTACCGCCGCCAATTGCATCTGGGTGCGTCGACTTTGCGAGTCGGCGAAAGGCAGTCTTGACTTCGCGCGCGGACGGCTGCGACGAGAGACCGAGTACGCGCCAAGCCTCTTCGGTACGCATCTTCGCCGCTGGCATGACTTACGAAACCTTGAGTGTTGTGAGCGAATCTCCAGGGCGTACTGTGGCGAGTGCTGCACCGCCACGCGGATCGGCAAGGTTCACCGTGCGATGCGAATCAAGGGATGCCGCGGCGGCGATGCTGGCACCAATCGCAGCCAGCACGGCGACCGTCGCGACACGGCCAGAGCGAGCCGCAGCATCGCCATCTTCGGTGCGCACCGCGATGCCGTAACCCGGCAGGCCAACGAGACAGAGACCTTCCGCGCCCTGCTTTGCCACAACAACACCGTCACCGCCACGAATGAGATCGGTATCCAGGAAGCCCGCCCCGGAGATCAGGCGCGGGTTCTTAACGGCGGCAGAGCGAACGCGCTCAAGCAGCGCGCGGTAGCGCTCTGGTACGAGTGGATCGTGTGGGGTTGCCCAGCGCCGCGCCCCCTCCGCCGCCGCGCGAAGCGGGACCGCCGAAGTTGGAATTGCACAGCCATCAATCCCCCACGGCGCTGCATGCAGGTCAACGCTCAGCAGCTCACCAACCACAGTGCGCAGTTCGCGCTGTACGGGGTGATCGAAGGCGTCATACCCGATCGGATCGAAGCCACGTGCCTTCGCCAAGATCAGGAGAGAGAGGTGCTGCCCAGAGCACATGTGCGCGAGCAGCTCACCGCTGCCACCACGCGAACTCTGCGGTCGGCCGTGAACGAGGTGTGCCGGGTTCAGCCCGAAGGTATCGATCATGCGTTGCGCTACCGCCATGTGCTCGTCAGTACCCGCATGCCTCGCCGAAGCGAGG
>QWRK01000038.1 GCA_003670455.1 Candidatus Aquidulcis sp.
ACGAAGCGTGGGTTATCAAATCGTCGCGCAATCACTTCGACTCGACCTGGGTCACCTGGCAGCAGCACGTAGCGCCCGACGGCGCCCTTCTTTAGGCCGAGATGGTGAACGGTGCCGTCTGGCTCAAAGATGGCCATCGAAACCTACGAACTGATCATTGCGCGAATCGCAACGACAATCACACCAAAGAAGACCAAGATGCCAAATCCAAACATTAGTATGGCTACGATCGGGGCAAACACCAGCGGTGTCGAGCCGGTCTGACCCCAATTCTGCAGACCGTAGATCGTGAGCCCAATCATCACAACGATTCCCAACAGGCCAACGAACAAATCGAATGGACCACTTGGAACTCGGCGGTACGATGTTTTTACCCCCTTCGATCCGAAGGCGCGTGACTCTAGGCTGATCGCCAGCTGCTGTACGCGCTCTACCGCGCCAGCAGCGACCGGAACGAACGATGGCACGATGGAGCCGAAGCCGGTCCCCTTCATGCCGCGCGAGCGCTGAGCGGCAAGCACAAGCTGTACCTCACGCTGAAGTACTGGCACAAGCTGCAGTGTCATAGAGATCATGAAGTTGATTAGGTATGGCACGCGCATTCGTGCGAGCGACGCGAAGAGGTCTGATGGGTGTGTTGAGAGAATCAATCCAAACGCCAGGATTTGGAACGATGCGACGCGGAGCATCAGTGAGATCGCATGCGAGAGACCTTCGCCGTAAATCTTTAGTGGCCCGAAGAAGATTTCTTGCTCGCACGATGAGCCGCAAAGAACTGGCGAAAGTCCTTGGATCACGATGATGGAGGCGGTGATTGGTGTGAAGAGAACCAAGACACGAAGGAGTGGCTTGATGATCTTCGCACTCACCGCGACCGCCAAGCCAAAGAGCAGCAGCCCAAAGAGCGGCAGTGGCTGGTAGGTAGTGAAGCAGAAGATTCCGGCAGGAATCAGCCAGGCAAACTTTGCGACCGGGTCAAGTCGGTGCATCCATGAAGTGCCTCGAACGTGGGTGACCGAGACGCTTGGTCCGTACATCAGGCAACTCCCTTCGCGCCAAGCTCTTTGGCGAGTTCGTCAACACTGAGCGCTGCGGGTTTACCCTTGCGCCCCTTCAGTTGCAGCGAAATCTGCGTGACCTGTGGTGGAACGATGTGGGTGCGCGTCATCACTTCAGTGTTGCCGAAGACCTCGCGCGCAGTGCCGTCAGCAATGATCTTCGCGTTCCACATCACGATCATGCGCTCGCTCACGTCGGCGAGGAGCGGCATGTCGTGCGAAACACAGATCACCGTTGAGCCTTGCTTCGTCAGTCGGTGAATCAGGCCGTTGATCACCTTCGTCGTCTGATGATCTTGGCCGGTGGTCGGCTCATCGAGCACAAAGACCTTTGGCCCCATGGTGAACACAGAGGCGATGCCCACAAGCTTGCGCAACGGGAAGCTGAGGCGGTACGGATGCATCTCGCCGTACTGCTTGATGTCGAAGAAGGCGAGCGCCTCTTCAACTCGGCGCTCCACCTCATCAGGTGGGAGGCCGAGGTTGGTTGGCCCGAAGGCAAGCTCGGCGCGCACATTCGTCGCGAACAGTTGGTGGTTCGGGTTCTGGAAGACGTAGCCAACCGTCGAGGACATCTGCTGAACGGTGTTGCTCGCCGTATCTTTCCCGTCCACCACAATGCTCCCCGAGGTCGGCTTCAGAAGCCCATTAAGGAGTTTGGTGAGCGTGGTCTTGCCGGAGCCGTTCTGGCCGACAATGCCGACCGCCTGGCCCTCTGGGATCTCGAGGCTGACGCCGTCAAGCGCCAAGACTGCACCGTTGGCGTACACGTAGCGTGCATCGGTGACCTTGATGATTGGGCTGCTCATGCGTGGGCCTCCAGCCATGTAATGGCCTCGCCGGTCGTGACTGGCAGATCCTTTGCGCCAGACTTCGAGAGGGCGATTGCCAGGTCGGTCGCCTGCGGCACGCGGATGCCAATCTTGGCGAGTTCGTCGCCGCGCGAGAAGACCTCGGTCGGTGTGCCGATCATGACAATCTTCCCTTCGTGCAACACCACGATGCGATCTGCGTACGCAGCGAGCACTTCAGATTCGTGTTCCGCAACGATGACGGTAAGGCCCTCTTCGCGGTTGAGCTTTCGTGCGAGTTCAAAGACCTCCTCTTTGCCAATCGGATCAAGGTTTGATGTTGGCTCATCCATAAAGAGGATTTTCGGCTGCATCGCAAGTACTGATGCGATGGCGAGTCGTTGCTGCTGGCCGCCGGAGAGCCCCATTGGTGATCGCTCTTCAAAGCCGGCAAGCCCAACGGTCGTCAGGGCTGCGCTTACGCGTGGAGGCATCTCCGGATTTGGTACACCAAGATTCTCAAGCCCAAGCGCTACCTCTTCGGCGGCGCTGACCTGACTCATTTGGAACTCAGGGTTGTCAAACACGATGCCAACGGTGCGGGCCATTTCGCGCACCGGAGTGGTGGAGGTATCGAGGCCCTCAACAGTCACCTGGCCTTCGTAGATTCCCATGGTGCTTTGAGGGACGATGCCGTTGATTGAAAGGCCGAGCGTCGTCTTGCCCGCGCCATTGAGCCCCATGATGCCGAGATACTCGCCGCGCCTGATCTCCAGATTGATGTTGCTGAGCGCGGGGCGTTCGCCGCTGGAGTAGGTGAAGCTCAGATTCTCAATCTTGATGACGACGTCTCCAGGCAATGGATCCTCCTACGCTACGTGGTTCATCGTACTGGGCTTAGTGGTAAGCGAACCGCCCGACCGCACCCTGCGGTGCGATCGGGCGGCTGTCGCGCAACGCTGCGCGACGATACAAAAACTCAGTCCTTCGCGCGAATGACTGCTACGCCCGCGCCGAGCGTAAAGAGGCCAGCCAACACATTCATTGCTGCAAGTGTTGGAAAGGCCTGGTCAGGGGCGTCGATTTTGATGCTGCCAACCGCGAACGGAAGGACAAGCATGAACACGCCCATTGCCAAGACGCCGACTGCTGCGGCCTCTCGAGGCCCGACTGTTGCTGGGCCAGAATTCTTTGCCATGGTGATCCTCCTTAAGCGGCAGCGCCGGCCTGCTGAATTGCGATCAGCAGGAAGGCGATACCAACGGCAAGACCAATGAAGACGTACTTGAGTACGCCATTCTGGTCAGTCTTCGGGAGGCCAACGCCAGCCGTAAGGCCAGACGGAAGCGCCTGAAGAATTGCCAAGCCAACGAACGTTGCGATGAGCTTGTCAGCGAACGAGCCTGGAAGGCCGCCGATGAACGAAGCCTGAAGGGTGCCCAAGCCAGCAGCACTAATGGCTGCGACGAGCGCATCCGACGAGTGCCCAGTGGCACCACCGAAGACGAACGTAATGATTGGAGCGGCCATCGCCTGAACGGCGATACCGCAGACCGCGCCCACGACGATGAGTCCTGGAAGCGACTTTCCGAGTCCGAAGCTTCTGATGCCGTAGCCCCAGACGAGGGCGCCTACGACGTTGCAGAGAGCAAATGGAATACCAACCGGGCCGTTAATCAACGAGCCAGCGGTGTTCGTAATGATTCCTGTGAGGGCGCCCCACCATGGGCCGAGCGCGACCGCCACGACCATGGTTCCGATCATGTCGAGGAAGATCGGCACCTTCACGATGCTAATAATGAATCCGCCGACGATGTTGAGGGCCGCCATTACTGGCACAAGGACCGCAACATACGAGAGCGGGATTCGCTGGGCGGCGCGTGCCGCTGCTGCTCCTGACATCTCTGTTCCTCCTTTTCGCCGGTTTCCAGCCTGGAAGCCGACCTGTTTCGCCCAGGGTGACAACGCCACCCTGGCTTTACAACCAAACGGCAACCCGCCGTTCCGCGGAGGTTATGCTCCCTTAACCTTCTGTCAAGCCCCTGATGCGTCAGGCGCACCAGCCTCTAGGGCCGGCGTGAGGGGGCTTCGGGGTATGGTCTCCCCCTACGGGATCACGGGCCAAGGGCCCATAACGAGGAGGCATCCATGCGTGGGAAGTGGTGGTCGAACCCGATTCTGAGCTCCCTGACCCCAGTGGTTGAGGGTTCTGGGTTTGTTACAACGAACGAGGGGGAGGTCCAGCGGGTGGCCACGTGGATGGCCGCCGAGGAGTTCCCCGACTTCCGCTCCACCGCCCCAGCGGCGAAGGGCCCCTTCGACATTGGCCCCGACCCCGACAAGAACATCGACCTCACGATGCTCATCACCATCCTGAACTTCGCCTTCACCGACTTCGCCACCTCCAAGAAGTTCGAGGTCACCTATAACGGGGTCCGCTACTCCGATAGCGAGGCGATGTTCGCCTGCCTGCATAAGGCGATCCTGGCGGGGCAGCCGATCCTCACCGGACAGTGGGCAGCCACTGTGACCCGGCGCGACCTTGAGGAGCTCTTCCGCGGCGACACCGAAATCCCAATGCTCGACGAGCGGGTCGCGGCACTCAACACGGTCGGCGCCGCCCTCACCGAGAGGTACGACGGGAAGTGGCACCGCTGGGTCGCCTCGTGTGCGCCCGCCCTGTACGCCGGTGGTGACGGCCTGCTCGAGCGACTCGTCACTGAGTTCCCGCGCTTTGACGACGTGAGCGACTGGAAGGGGCACAAGATCCAGATTCAGAAGCTGTCGCAGCTCGGCCTCTGGGGGCTCCACCGCGGACTCGCTCCACTCGGTCGCACGGTGTTGAAAGATCCCGAGATGTGTACGGCGTTTGCCGACTACATCGTGCCCGTCGCACTACGCACCATGGGCATCTTTGAATACGAAGCATCACTGGAGAAGCGCATCATGGCTGGCGAGATGATTCCGCGCGATTCACTTGAAGAGATTGAGATTCGTGCGCACAGCATCTACGCAACAGCGCTCCTCACCGACGAGGTGAACGCGCGACGACCAGCCGATAAGCAGCTGCTGATTCCAGAGGTCGACTACCGACTCTGGAAGACCTATCACGCGACGCACTATCCGCACCATCTCACGCGAACGATCATGTATTAGCCGTGACTCGGTCACGCGCTAAGAGGGTAAGTCGAACGTTGCCGTTTGCCGATGTGCTGTCGCGACCTGGAGCCGTTGTGACTACGATTGGTGGACTGATCGCTCGTTCGCCAATCTCTATGGTGCCGATTGGCCTGATCGCAATTGGAAGTGGGCCGCTCGGATCGTATGCCGTGGGTGGTGCCGCTGCAGGCGCCTTCTCCATCGCAAACGCAGTCGGTGCAACGTTGATCGGTCGCGCCGCTGACGAGCGTGGACATCGGCCGATCCTCTTGCGCACCTCAGCCGTGATGGCCGCGGGTGCTGTGATGATCTCCGCAGTTGCGCTCTTGGCTCCAGACGCACTGCTCCTGATTGTGGCGTCAGCGCTTTTTGGCGCAGCCACTCCGGGGATGGGCTCTATCATTCGCGCTCGATGGACCTCTGTTGTGCACACTGCGCCGCTTCGCATTCGCGCAATGGCGCTGGAGTCGGTGAATGATGAGGCGAACTTTTTAATCGGGCCGCCACTTGCCTCACTTCTTATCGTGCAAGGACTTGTTTGGGGGCCCGTTGCCGCAGCAGCGCTCTTCTTCGTGATTGGGACGCTTATGGTGATCTCTCAGCGATCATGGGAGCCAGCGCTGCATGAGCGCGATGCGGCAGGAATGCGCGGTGAGATTCGCGCTAACGGGCTGCTCATGCTGAGTGCGGCGGCGATCGGTTCGATTCTCGGTGCGAGCCAGGTGCTGCTCCTCGCATACTGCGCGGCGGTCGGTGCCGCCGCCGGCATCGCTCTTGCGCTCGGTCTCAACTCTGGGGCGAGTCTGGTGGGCGCAATCCTGATCGGCTCTAAAGCTGATTGGCGCTGGTCGGCGGAGCGGCGCTTTGCTGTTGCGGCGATTGTATTCGGGCTCGCCACGATTCCGACTGCCCTTGTTAGCGGCTATCTTCCATATTTGATCGCCACCACGATTGCCGGGTTCGGCATCGCCCCGATGTTTATTCAGCAGAACGCAGTGATCGCAGAGCGTGCTGGCGGAGCGGCACGAAGCGGCGCTTTTGCTCTCATCGGCGGTGGTGTTGTCTTTGGAATTTCAGCGGGTTCTGCAGCGGGTGGCGTTGCGATCGATGCCTTCGGAGCCTCCGAGGCACGGCTGATTTTGATTCCGCTGTCGCTCCTTATGGTGCTCCCGATCCTGCTGGGAGCTCAGCGCGCCGAGAAGCGTCCGACCCGCTCCGCAAAGCGCTGAAGGAAGGCCTCGCCGTCGCCCGCAATGGCGACGCGGCTGTTCGCTGGGGTGTTGGTGCGGCCCCGCACATCCACGAGAAGGTCGCCCTGGGTGACCCCCTCACGCGTCTCAACGGCGCTCGGTGCACTGACGATGGTCGCGAGCGCTGCATCGAGCGCCACCGCGACGGTGAAGGCGTCGTGGATGTGTGACCCCTCAATCTTGTCGTACTGCAGGTGGAACTCGTCGTAGAAGCGCAGCGCCTCATCGATCAGGCGTAAGACCGGATTGAGCGTGGCATCGCCACGCTGCGCGCCAGCACGGCCGGCTGCGGCAACGAGTGCCGCCCAGTGCGGTGGTCGAATGAGCGCCGACTCGGTGGCATCCAGTGGCAGGATCAGTGCCGGTCGGCCCGCTGCAGCACAGGCGCGAATCACCTCGTCAAGTGCTTCAGGATCACACCAGGCGTTCCACTCACTGCGCGCACCAGTGTTCCCTGGAGTTGCAATAGCGCCAGTCATCAACACCACGTCGTGCAGGAGTGCCGGAAGTTCGGCGTCGAGTCGGAAGGCGGCGGCGATGTTCGTGGCTGGCGCACACCCAATGATCGTCACGGCGCCAGGATGACGACGCACCTCGGCAACGATGCGCGCGGCGGCGGCGTTGGTGCCATCGGCAGACGGCGTGCTGAGCGCGCGTGATGGCTCAGGAAGAACGGCGTAACCGAGACCGGTTGGTCCGTGCGTCTCTGGTGTGGTGACGAGCGCCTTAACGAGCGGCGTGCGACCGCCAGCGATCACGTCAATGTGTGATGCACCAGCAACGTCGAGCACGCCGCGCGTGTTGCGCACCACAGCTTCAAGGTTGACGTTCCCTGGTGCACACGTTGCAACGAGCAGCTCCGCATCGGGCGATGCGAGTGTGTAGAGAAGCGCCATGGCATCGTCAATGCCCGTGTCGACATCAAGAATGAGTTTCTGCTGTGGCATGCGCGCGAGCGCTACTTGATGCGGCCGGCGGCGCGATCCGCGGCAATGAGCTTGCGCAGGCCCGCGATCGACGTATCAATCACGCGGTCGATAGATGAGTCTGCAAGCTCTGCCTCTGTCATTGGACGCTGATCTGGGTTGCCGAGAATCAGCATTGCGCCACCTGCACGAACGCGCAGCGTTGCCGCAACGATAAAGAGCGTTGCCGCCTCCATCTCGGAGCAGATTGCGCCACCCGCCATCCATGCCTTCCAGCGGCGCTGCAGATCTTCGGCGATGGGCATGCGCTCTGGATTGTGCTGGCCATAGAACGAGTCCTTCGACTGCGCGATGCCAACGTACCAAGGGAAGCCGCTCTCCTTCGCCGCCTCGCGCAACGCGAGGGTGATGTCGAGATCGGCGACCGATGGAAACTCCATCGGCAGGTAGTGGCGACTGGTGCCTTCGTCGCGAATGGCGCCGCTAATGATCCCAACCGAGCCCGGCTTGATGTGATGCTGCATGGAGCCCGAGGTCCCAACGCGAATGAAGGTGTCGACGCCAATGTCGGCGAGCTCTTCAACGGCGATCGCCGTGGAGGGGCAGCCGATGCCGGTGGAGGTGCAGGCAACAGGCACGCCGTCGAGCTCACCGGTCCAGGTGGTGTACTCACGGCGGCGCATCAAGAACTTTGGATTGTCGAAGCGGCTGGCGATCACCTCAACACGATCCGGATCGCCTGGGAGCAGCACGTAGCGGCCGACCTCGCCCTGCTTAATGCCGATGTGGTGCTTGCGGCCGTCGTCCTCTCTTGCTGCCATCAGTGTGCTCCTCCCGCTAGATATGGCGCGGCGAGCCTCGCCGCCTCTTCCTTCGATAGGTAGCTGCTCTGTGTGCCTGGCTTCTGCACGCTCTCTGAGGCGCAGGCTACGGCAAGTTCTGCCGCGCGCACAGGGGTGAGGCCGCTGGCGAGACCGAACGAGAAGGCGCCGAGGAACGAGTCGCCCGCCCCGGTCGTGTCGACGACGGTCACCTTCGGCGCGCTTACACGCTGA
>QWRK01000039.1 GCA_003670455.1 Candidatus Aquidulcis sp.
TTGGCGTGCTGATGCTCCCAGCAGTTGCCACGCTGGCCCCACTCTTCGTCACCCTGAACAGCATCAAGCTCGACCTGCCGATCCTCGGCACATTCAACCTGCGCAACTCACAGCTTGGCGTTGGCATCGCCATCGTGTCGGGATCGCTCCCGTTTGCGATTTGGAACCTGAAGGGCTATCTCGATACGATCCCACGCGAACTTGAAGAGGCGGCCTCCGTTGACGGCGCATCGCAAATGCGTATCTTCCGCAGCATCGTGTTGCCGCTCGCCCTCCCCGCAATTGCCGTCACCGGCTTCCTCGGCTTCATCAGCGGCTGGACCGAGTTCTACTACTCCTGGATGTTCTTGACGCAACCGCGCGACTTCACGCTAGCGATGGCGCTTTCGGCGATGACCGGCACCTATGCATCGGCCATTCCGTGGCCGCTCGTCTCTGCCTTCTCGATCATGCTCACGCTGCCGCCGGCGATTGTGTATCTGCTGAGCCAGCGATTCATTACGGGCGGACTTGCGGTCGGCTCGGTTAAGGGGTGAGTTCGCAGCGGCCCGCGGGGCCAAACACACCAGCCTGGGTGCGCGACGCCGTCTTCTATCAGATCTTCCCCGACCGATTCGCGCGATCTGCGCGCATGCAGCCGCCCGGCCCACTTGAAGCATGGGATACCCCGCCAACACGCCACGGCTTTAAGGGGGGCGATCTTCGCGGCATCACGGAGCGACTCGGCGAGCTGCAAGAGCTAGGCATCACTGCGCTCTATCTCTGCCCGATCTTCTCGAGTGCTTCAAACCATCGCTATCACACGTACGACTACTTCAACGTAGATCCGATGCTCGGTGGTAACGAGGCGTTTCGTGAACTGCTCGATGCGGCGCACGCGCGCGGGATGCGCATCATTCTCGACGGTGTGTTCAATCACGCCAGTCGCGGCTTTTGGCCGTTTCATCATGTGCTTGAGAACGGCGCGCAGTCACCCTATGTGGATTGGTTCTATACCGATGAGGCGTTCTTGCGCGGCGATCGCCCGCTGATTGCCTACCCAGAGGCGGCGGAGTGGCATGCGAAGCAGAGCGGTGGCGCAGGTGGCGGTGTCGCGAGCGGTCTTGAAACAGGCATTGGGTATAAGGCGTGGTGGCAGCTCCCTGCGCTTCCGAAGATCAACGTTGGCAATGCAGAGGCGCGCGAGCATCTGCTGCAGGCGGCCGAGTTCTGGATTCGTTTCGGCGCCGACGGCTGGCGACTCGACGTGCCAGAAGAGATTGACGATGAGAGCTTCTGGCAAGAGTTCCGCACGCGCGTTCGCGCGATTAATCCTGAGGCGTACACCGTTGGTGAGATTTGGAAGCGTGCCGATGCGTGGCTCACTGGCGACCGTTTTGACGCGGTGATGAACTACCCGCTCACCGAGGCGATCCTCGGGTATGCGGGGAGTGGGCGACTGGCACGCGACCTTGGTGACCATAACGACACGTACAAGCGACCGGAGTTAGACGCGGCACAATTTGCTGAGAAGCTCACGGAGATCATGGGCTGGTATCACCCGGCAACCACGGCGGTGCAGCTGAACCTGCTCGGCTCGCATGACACGCCGCGTCTGCGCAGCATCGTGGGCGGCAGCGCGGCGGCGGCCCGACTCGCAACGCTCGTGCAGCTTGCCCTCCCTGGCGCTCCCTGCATTTACTACGGCGATGAGTTGGGGGCCCTTGGCGCCAATGACCCGGCGAACCGCGGTCCGTTCCCCGCCGACCTCGCCTCGGTCGACGCTGAGGCGTCGGCGTTCCGCGACTTCGTCCGTGGCGCTGTGGCGGCACGGCATGAACATGTTGTGCTCCGCTCTGGTGCCCTGCGCGTGGTGCACGCCGAAGGGCCAGTGCTGGTGCTTGAGCGCAGCGCGGACCCGGTCGGCTTTGAAGGGGCGCCCCTAGAACTTGTGCCCGGAGCGGCCCGCCGGCTCTTGGTGGCGACCAACACTGGTGACGGCCCTGCACGCGTGCAGGTCCGGCTCGACGGGGTGAGCGGCGTGACACGCATCGATTGGGAGGGGGTCACTGGCGCGGCGACGCTGCGCAGTGACGGTGCCCTGGAGATCGATCTGCCGCCAGTCAGCGGGGCGATCTTTCAGCTCAGCTGAAGCAGGGGTCGCGCGGTGGGGTGGTACCCCCGACGGGATTCGAACCCGTGATCTCCACCTTGAAAGGGTGGCGTCCTAGGCCTCTAGACGACAGGGGCGCGCGGATCGCAGCGTAGCACCGCTCTTGGGGCGCCGCCCCTACGTGGCGAGCTTGCCGAGGATGTCTGAGGCGCCGAGGGCGATTCCTGCGGCGATGGCGAACCCACCAGCCAGGAGGGCGGCGAGCATCGCTCGCCCGTCGCGGGCGCCACGAATCGCGCGAATCATGCTGATCGTGAGCATCAGCGAGGCGAAGGCGCAGGAGAGGCCAACCACGAAGGTGCCCACCGAAAGTTCACCGATCTGGTCGGAGTTGCGGATCGTGGCGACCCAGGCGAGATAGAGCACCGAGACACCAACGGCGACCACAACGGCAACGAAGGTGCCGAGCGAGACAACGCCACGTAGGCGGCTACGCAGGCGGGCTGGTGCACTCATCGCGGCAGGCTCCTCATAGGCCTAGGGTACGACCTCCCAGATGATCGCGGTGCGCGCTGGCACGTCGACCCCGGTCGTGGGGTCGCCGCCCCCTGCTGCGCCGCTCGACCGAGCGACCTCGCGGAGGTTCACGCCAGCCCCAAGGTTGAAGGTGAGGCGCTCACTTCCACCACCAGCGTTCACCGCCACTAAGAGGTCGCCAACGGCCCAGGAGCTAGGCGTGCTGAGCTGGGCGATCTCGCCAACGACCCCGCTAGCGCGGCGTGAGAAGAGCACGGTGCGGCTGGTTGCACCGTTCGCTCCAACCGCGAGCCAGTCAACGCATGCGCTACGCACGTGCGGATGGGCGGCGCGGATCGCAGCAAGCTGCTGGTACCAGGCGAGCATCGAAAGGTCGGCCGCACGTGCCGCTGGGAGCGGTGCTGGAAGGCGCCCACCAGAGCCACTCCCGTCGAGGCGAGCGGTGCGCGGATCGGTCGGCAAGACGGGGAAGGTGCGACGGTCATCTGGATCCGTTGCGCCGCTCACGCCAATCTCATCACCGTAGTACACCGTTGGCGATCCAGGAAGCAGGTACTGCATCGTTGCGGCGAGTAGTTGTCGCGCCTTTCCGACGGAGAGATTTTCTGGAATCTCTTTGCCGTCGCGACCGTCACCAGGGGTGAACTCCCAGAGTGATCGCGAAGTGTCATGCGAGTCGAGCAGTGTGAGATTCGCAAGCGTCACCGCGGTCGGGTAATCCTCAGCGATTCCCATCAATTTGCGAACGAACAACACCGCACTGCGATTCGTGCTGTCGGTTGCTCCTGCCTCAGCCTTTCCGCCGAGATAGGCGAGCACGGCATCGCGGAAGCGGTAGTTCATGGTGGCGTCGGCGGCGTCACCACGCAGCAAGCGCAGCGCGTCACGACGATTCCAGAGTTCGCCAATGATCGGTGCGTTCGGCGAAGCGGCTTTGAGTGCGATGCGGAACTCTTGCCAGAATCCTTCCGGGAAGCTGCCGTCGGGCATCACGTCGAGGCGCCAACCTGCAACGCCCTGCTGCAGCCACCAGCGCGCCACACCAGCATCACCCGCCGGCGAGGCGAGGAGCGTCGCCGCCGGAGCACCTGAGGCGTCGCCAAGGATCAGCGCGCGCACTGCGTCGTTGTTCTTGTTGAGCACAGGAAGCGTGTCGTAGTTCGCCCAGGCGACATAGCCCGCCGTGTTCGGGCCCGAAGCGCCTGCACATGGTCCCTTAGCGCCCGCGGCCTTCGTCCAGATAAACCAGTCGCGATACGGCGAATCCACCGACTCGCAGGCACCGACCGTTGGCCATCGCCCGTAGCGATCGAAGATCGGCGAATCGGAACTGACGTGGTTGAAGACGCCGTCAAGGATCACGTCGATGTTCAGCTTCTGCGCCGCGGTCAAGAGCCGTTGCAGCGCCGCGTTCCCACCGAGTCGTTCGTCCACCTGCATGAAATCATTGCCGTCATATCGATGGTTGGAGTTCGCGTCAAAGACCGGGTTGAGGTAGATCGTGTTCACGCCGATGGAGACAAGATGCGGCAGGCGGAGGCGAATGCCGTCAAGATCACCACCGTAGAAGTCTTCACCCTTCGGTGGCGTTGCTGGAATTGTGTTCCACGGGATGATGGAGGCGACCCCCTTGTAGCGCGGCTGCGCGCCACCATCGTTCAGTGGGTTCGCGTTGCCGAATCGGTCGGGGAAGATCTGATACACAACCGAACCGCTCAAGAGGGGGCTGGCGGTGAACCCTTTTGGAGAGACAACGATCGCCCAATCACCGCCCACGTTGGCTGGCGAGATACTGCCGAGGCCCTGATCGTTGATGTTGTCGTCGGCGAGCTTGACCGCTGTGGAGCCGTCCGAAATCACAAAGTGGTAGCCGATCGCTGTGGGCTCACTCCCAACGTCGATGCTGGCGCGCCACACATCGCAGAGGGCATCGGTGAGCTCATTCGCAGGGTCAAGCACGGGATCAGGAGCGAGGAGGGCGCTCAGCTCGCCGCTTGCCCCTCGGGCGGACTCGTTGACTTCGGCGCAGGGGACTCCCCGTGCGACGCGGATGGCGGGGCTCTTCGTCGCGGTTCCGCCGAACGGCGTAGCGACGGAGAGTGCAACGGTGACGGCGTCGTCCGTTCCGGTGCGGACCTGCAGCACGACCGTTGCACCGACCTCAACCGCACCACCCGTGAGCCGATAGGCGGGGTCACGAGAGTCGTGGCGAATCAAGAGCTCCTGCAGCTTCCCGTCACCCCTGACCTCTGCGGCAGGGTCGGTCGGGTCGCCCGCTGGCCCACACCCAGCGGCAAGCAGTGCGACGACAAGGGTGATGGGAAGGGCACGGCGCCAAGGCGCGGCGGGCTCGGGTACGATCAGAGGCACTATGGAAGTGAACGGCATCCGCATCCCCACAATCATCGCTGAGAATAGTGCCGCGCGCTGCGACAGTTGCTCTGCGCAGATCCAGGGCACCCCGTTCCGTATCAGCGTGCTCGACACCACCGCAACTGAGGTTGCCCCTTCATTTGGTGAGGCATCACCGATCAACCCCGGGCCATTCCAGTTCTGCACCGACCCTGCCTGCCCGCCGCGCTGGATGGCGGATCGCGGCTGGCTCCGTTGCAGCCGCAGTGATGTACGCGAGATCATGCGTCCTATTCGGCTGCCAAGCGGCGCCGGCGCCGAGTTTGGGCTCTGCGATGGACTGCATCACGATGCTCACGAGTTTCTGCCGGCGTAGGCCGGAACCGGCGTGACCACGCTGATCCCAGCGCTCACTGCACTCTTCGCCCTTCTCTTCGCCGCGCTGCTCTTTGATCAGTATCGAACGCGTCGCGGCGCGTATCAGTTGGCGTGGGGTGTTGGTGCACTCGCCTTCTCGATCGCAGCCGGTGCTGAGGCGCTTGCCGCTGCAATCGGCTGGAGTGAACCGATCTATCGCGTCTGGTATCTCTTCGGCGCGGTGTGGACTGCAGGGTGGCTCGGTGCGGGAACAATTCTCTTGTTGGCGAAGACGCGTTTCGGATACTGGTATGCACTCTGCCTCGCACTCTCTGGCCTCTTCACAATTCTGGTCGCACGCCGACTAGAGGATCCCTCCGCAGGACCAACGGCACTCGTCTATGCACTGACAGCATGGGGAGCCACCGTGGCAATCGGCTGGCTCTCGTACATGGGTGATGTGCGTTGGGCGCGATTCGCAATCACGCTGACTGCAGGACTGAGCGTTATCGCTGTACCACTCGTGGTGATTGCCGAACTCCCTGCGCCAGGCTGGGCAACAGACCCAGCGACCGGCGCACCGATTGCGCTCTTGCTTCCGCCAGAACTTCGCCTGCTGACACCAATCTTGAATGTGAGCGGTGGGCTCGCGCTGCTGACGGGCGCCCTCTTCTCGATCTACGTCTTCATGCCAAAGCGCCGCGTGCTTCCGTATTCCAGTGATCCAGATCAGCGCGGTGATGAGCTGCTCTTCAATTTGGCGATCGCGCCGGTGGCGCTCACCGTGAACTTTGTGCGCAGCGTTCCCGATGCCTGGCGCGCCTGGCGCGCTGGCACCCTCAATCGTCGGGTTCCAGCGACGGCACTCATCGCTCTGGGCGCCTTCGTGCCAAGCCTCACCGATACGCTGAATCGAGCAGGCTCCACCGAGGGATACCAGGTGGGGAAGCTGATTGGGGCGCTCCTCCTGCTCTGCGGCTTCTTGGCGAGCGTCGAAGCGACGAGTGAGGTGCGCCTCCCG
This sequence comes from Candidatus Aquidulcis sp., assembly GCA_003670455.1. Lineage (GTDB taxonomy): Bacteria > Chloroflexota > Limnocylindria > Limnocylindrales > Limnocylindraceae > Limnocylindrus. The sequence continues at coordinate 6,360 of QWRK01000039.1, forward strand.
CTCTTCGGACGGCCAGTCCGGGCGCTCCTTCGGTGGGTTCGCCGCGGGGGGTGACTGGTATCCTGAGGCCCAGCACCGCACGGAGGCCCCAATGAAGATCCGCACCGCAGTTCTCCCCGTTGCCGGATGGGGCACCCGGTTCCTTCCCGCGACGAAGGCTGTCCCGAAGGAGTTGCTGCCGATCATCGATCGCCCCGCCATCCAGTACGCGATTGAGGAGGCGGTCGCCTCAGGGATCGAGCGGGTCATCCTCGTCACGAGCGAACATAAGCGCGCGATTGAGGATCACTTCGACATCTCATCGGACCTTGAGGCGATTTTGGAGCAGCGCGGTGATATTGAGCACCTTCGCGCCGTGCGAGCGGTGGCCGACATGGTCCACCTTGTGACGATCCGTCAGAAAGAGCAGCTCGGACTCGGCCACGCCGTGCTCATGGCGCAAGACGCCGTTGGCCATGAACCGTTTGCGGTGATGCTCCCCGACGACCTCATCTTCGGTGCGACACCAGCGCTCGCCGAACTTATGGAGGCGTATGTCGCAACCCAGGCGTCGGTGGTCGGCGTGATGCGTGTCGCCCCAACAGAGACGCATCGCTACGGCATTGTTGATCCCGACACCACCCTGCCAACGAGCGACGAGGGTCGAACGATTCCGCTTCGCGGCGTTGTTGAGAAGCCGGACGCCGCACATGCGCCATCGGATCTCGCCGTTGTTGGTCGCTACATCCTCGGCCCGAAAATCTTTGAGCGCCTGGAGCAGACAACCCATGGGGTCAATGGTGAAATTCAGCTCACTGACGCGATTCACACGCTGGCGCAAGAGCAGCCTGTCGTCGCGCGGCACTTCTCTGGGACGCGATATGACGTTGGCTCTCCAGAGGGTTGGCTCCGTGCAAACCTCCACATCGCGCTCGATCACCCCGTCTACGGGTCAATTGTGCGTAGTGCAGTTACCGCTGATGAAGAGCGCCTCACGTGACGCCATCAGATCGTGACGAGCGAACGCTGAAGCCCGGCGACATCGTTGCTGGTCGCTACCGGCTGCAGGAGCTGATTGGGGAAGGGGCGGCGGCACTTGTCTTCCGCGCCACCGATGAGGCGCTCGGTCGCGACGTGGCCGTTAAGGTGCTCCGCGCGCCACTCGCAACATCTGCCGCCGCCGCTGACCGCTTCCGCGCCGAAGGTCGCGCCGCCGCCATCGTCGCGCACCCCAACGTTGCTGCCGTATTTGACGTTGCGCCAGACGGTGAATCACCAGCCATCGTGATGGAGTTTGTCGACGGAGAAGATCTCGCCTCCATGTTGCGGCGCGTTGGTCCACTCGTGCCACGCCGTGCTGCGGCAGTTGCTGCACAAGTTGCTCGTGGACTCGCCGCTGCACATGTGCGCGGCATCATTCATCGCGACGTGTCGTCGCGGAACATTTTGATCAACCGCGAAGGTCGTGCACAGATCGCCGA
>QWRK01000004.1 GCA_003670455.1 Candidatus Aquidulcis sp.
GGTGGGAGCCCGCCGTCGGCGATGCTTCCGAGTAGCTGCTGAATGCGTGCACCGCGATCCCCTGCTTCGTCAAGCTCAAAGTGCAGATCGGGAACGCGCCGGATGCGCAACCCTTTGCCGATCACGGTGCGAAGGTGTGATGCCGCACTCTTTAGTGCTGCAAGTGAGGCAACGCGCTGCTCTTCACTACCGATCGTGCTGACAAACACCTTGGCGTGTCGCAGGTCCGGTGACGTGGAGACGGAGGTGACGGTTACGAAGCCAAGCCGCGGATCGCTGAGAGATCGTCCGATATGGGCACTAATCTCTTCTCGAAGCAACTCGTCGACACGGGGCATCCGCTCAGACATGCTTAGAGGGTCCGCCTCGTTGACTTCTCGCCGATGATCTCCAAGATATCGCCCTCTTGCACGGTAACGGAAGCACCAAGCCCAATGCCGCACTCCTGGCCCTCTTTCACCTCACGTACGTCATCACGGAAGCGTCGAAGTGATTCGATCACGTCGGTAGCAACCAGGTTGCCGCCGCGCATGACGCGTACCTTCGCACCACGGGTGACGCGGCCTTCGCGAATGATCGATCCGGCAATGACGAAGCCCTTTCCAGGGAAGAGCTGCTTCACTTCGGCACGCCCCTCAACAACCTCTGACTTCTCAGGATCCAGCATGCCTTCGAGCGCGGCCTTCATATCGTCGGCAAGTTCGTAGATGATCTCGTAGAGGCGCACGTCAACCTTGTTCGTTTCGGCCATGCGACGCGCCCCTGGGGTGAGCGTGGTGGTGAAGCCGAGCACGATTGCATCGGATGCTGAGGCGAGCAGGATGTCGTTCTCGGTGACCTCCCCCGCGGCGGAGAGAAGCACGTTGATGCGCACCTCATCGCTCTGCATCTTCTCGAGCTGATGTTCGATAGCGCCGAGTGATCCGGCCACGTCGGACTTCAGGATGACGCGGACCTCTTTGCCCGCTCCAGACTGGATACGCTTGTAGAGGTCTTCCATCGTGGCGTGGCCGCTATCGCGTCCGGCACTCGTGGCGTCGGCGGCGGCCTCAGACCAGGCGCGGGCTTCCTTCTCGTCTGCAGCAATACGGAAGATCTCACCGCTAACGGGCACCTCGGGGAGGCCCGAAACGACTACTGCTGTCGAGGGGCCGGCCACCTTGATTCGGCCCCCATCGGTCGACTCCAGCGAGCGAACCTTCCCTGAGCTGGCGCCGACGACCATATGGTCGCCAACGCGGAGGGTGCCCGTCTGCACGATCACGGTGGCGATTGGGCCGCGACCCTTGTCGCGCTGGGCCTCAATAACCGTCCCTACCGCGAGTCGGGCCGCGTCAGCCTTGTAGTCACCCAGATCGGCAACGAGGAGGACCATGTCGAGGAGATCGTCGAGGCCAACGCCTGTTCGGGCCGACACCGCAACGAGTGGCACGTCGCCGCCGTAATCCTCAATGACGACGTTGGACTCCGCGAGCTCCGTCTTCACGCGATCTGGGTTTGCATCTGGCTTGTCGATCTTGTTGAGCGCGATGATGATCGGCACGTTCGCTGCGCGAGCATGGCTGATCGCCTCTTTTGTCTGTGGCATCACACCATCATCGGCAGCGACCACAACGATGGCGATATCGGTCACTCGCGCGCCGCGTGCTCGCATCGCCGTAAAGGCCTCATGTCCAGGGGTGTCAAGGAAGAGGATCGAACGGTCGCCACGCTGAACCTGGCTGGCACCAAGGTGCTGGGTAATGCCGCCACGCTCGCCGTCGGCAACGCTGGTCTTGCGCAGCGCATCGAGCAGGCTCGTCTTGCCGTGGTCAACGTGGCCCATCACGGTAACGATCGGTGCGCGCGAGATGAGTGTCGCGCCTGGATCTTCACTAAAGAATTCCGTCTTCGCTGCAGCTGGTGCGGCCTCAGGAGTTGCCTCCGGCGTGGCCTCATCTTCGTCAGGTTCGGGCTCCTTAACCGTAAAGCCGAGCTCGGTCGCAATGAGGGAGGCCGTTTCACGATCAATGCCCTGGTTCATGGTGGCAAAGACGCCGCTCCGAATCAGCGGGTTGATGATGTCAGCGGGGTTTACCTTGAGCAGCGTTGCAAGATCGCCAACGACGATGGAGGCGGGCAGCTCAAGGACGCCATCATGCACCTGCGCAACACGTGCTGGCTTCGGCTCTGGCGGCAAGCGATCGGGGCGCGGTGGACGGATGCTCTTGCGCTGCTTCGTCATCTACTACCCCCTTTCGTTTCTTTGGCGTTGTCGCTCAATCAGAATCTGTTCGATCTCGGCGGCTGCGATGCGACCCCTCAATCCTCGTCGTAGTCCGTCACCAATGAGCAGGTCATGCGCTTCGTCGCCGCTCTGGCAGATCCAGGCACCTCGACCGCCGACTGCGCCTGTTTGTACTCCCCCATCTGCGGAGGCTCCGTACCGCACAAGCGTCTCCACCGGCTGTGTCAGCCGACAGGCCACGCAGGTGCGCGCACGAACGGCGGGCGTCTTAGGCCTCCTCGCCCACTGGGGCGTCCGCAGGCGCTTCAGCAGCCCCTGTTCCATCACTGGCAATGTCAATGCGGAATCCGGTGAGTCGTGCCGCTAGGCGTGCATTCTGTCCGCCAGCGCCGATCGCAAGCGAGAGTGCACGCTCAGGAACGACGACGGTTGCTGACTTAGACGCCTCATCAACGGTGACCGAAACGACGGGTGCTGGTGAGAGGGCTCGCCCAATCGCCTCAGCCGCGTCGTCGGTGTGCGCGATGATGTCGATCTTCTCGCCACCAAGGTCTTCAACAACAGCCTGTACACGTGCGCCACGCTGGCCCACAACTGCGCCGACAGGGTCGAGGCCGACCTGTTTCGTTGCCACAACGATCTTGGTGCGGCTTCCAGGCTCACGAGCGATCGAGGTGATCTCCACGGTGCCCGCAGTCAACTCAGGAACTTCAAGCTCGAAGAGCTTCTTGACGAAGTTCTTATGGGTACGCGTCAGAAGGATCTCTGGGCCACGAACGGTTGTGCGTACCTCGAGAAGCAGCGCCTTGACGTTTTCGCCAATGCGGAAGGTGTCGAGCTGCGACTGCTCGGTTGCAGGCAGGTACGCCTCGGCCTTCCCTACGTCCAAGACGAGGTTGCGGCGATCGACGCGCATCACGACACCGGTGAGGATCTCACCAGCACGCTCCGCAAACGACTGCATGATCAGGTCGCGCTGGATCTGAATGAGGCGCTGCTGGAGCGCCTGGCGCGCCTGGGCGGCAACGATGCGGCCCATGTCGCCATCCATCTCTTCCAGTTCAATGAGGTCCCCAGCAACGGCGCCTGGCTTTGCGGCCTGGGCCTCCTCTGGCGTCCACTCTGCACCGGGGACAAGTACCTCTTCTACGACTCGTCGGGCTCGAAAGACCCGCATTGCCCCTGATTCAGGATCAAGGCGCACGTGGATGTCGGATGAGGTGTGTCGGCGATTCAGAGCGACCGCGTAGGACTCCTCTGCCGCCTGCAACACCGCAGCTCGATCGATACCGCGCTCAGCGCCTAGCTGAATGAGGGCGCTCACAAGCTCTTTGCTCACGTCACGCCTCCCTTCTGTACTTGCGACCCCGATAAAAAAGACGTGGGGGTCACCCACGTCTCTCGTTCGGCGGCCGTTGTTACAGGAACTATACCACGGGGTATGAGGCGATACTCCCAAGCCCGACCCATCGAACCCCCATGGCGCTCAATCCGTGCAAAGACAGCGTCTCTACGCTTGCGCCGGGCGCCCCCACCTGTGCCAGGGGTTCATCGCGTGCTCGGGATTAGCTAGGCGTGGCTCCCCCCAGAGAGGTTCAACAGGACAATCCCACCGATGATGAGGGCGATCGCCAGGAATCGAGTGAGGCTGATTGGATCGTTGAAAATCAGCATCCCCAAGATTGCTGTTCCGGTCGCCCCAATCCCGGTCCAAACCGCGTATGCGGTGCCGATTGGCAAGGTTTTCGCCGCTTCCGCAAGCAGTGAAAAACTAATCGCCGAGCACACAAAGAATCCGATGGAGGGAAGCAGTCGGCTAAATCCGTCCGAAAGCTTTAGAAAGGTCGCAAACCCGACCTCAAACAACCCTGCAACGAAAATGAGCAGCCACGCCATGGTCACCTCCATCTGCCGGATAGTTGCACAGCACTTCCGCGCCTACTTCGGCTGCGTTTGAGTGTAATGATCTGCCACGTAGCGTTCAAGGATCTCTAGGAACTCGGCCACAATCCGATCACCGCGTAGTGTGGTGAGCAGGGCGCCATCTTGGAATACGGGGGCGACTGGCTCCTCGAAGGTGCCCGGGAGGCTGATCCCAAGGTTGGCGTGCTTCGACTCCCCTGGTCCGTTGACGACACAGCCCATCACCGCAACCTCAAGGTTCTCCACCCCTGGATGTAGTGGTCGCCACTCTGGCAAGCGTGTCTTCAGATAACCCTGAATCTCTTGTGCCATCTCCTGGAAGAAGGTGCTCGTCGTGCGTCCGCACCCCGGACATGACGTCACCTGTGGTGAGAAGGCACGTAGCCCGAGGGACTGCAGGATCTGCTGCGCCACTTCCACCTCAAGTGCACGGTCAGCACCTGGCTCTGGCGTCAACGAGACGCGGATCGTGTCGCCGATCCCCTGGTTCAAGAGATGCCCGAGGGCGGCACTTGTCGCAACGATCCCCTTCATCCCCATCCCCGCCTCCGTCAGGCCGAGATGCAGCGGGTAGTCGCAGCGGCCTGCGAGCTCTGTGTACACGTCAAAGAGATCGCGAACGTTCGATGTCTTGGCAGAGAGCAGGATGCGATCGTGCGGTAGGCCCGTTGCTTCGGCGAGCTCCGCCGACTGTGTTGCAGAGCGGACGATCGCCTCAATCGTGACGGATCGTGCGCTAGCCGGAGTGGCCGCCGCGGCGTTCTCCTCCATCAGTCTCGTTAGGAGGTCCTGGTCGAGCGAGCCCCAGTTCACACCAATCCGCACTGGCTTGCCGTGATCAATCGCAACTTTGACGATCGTCTGGAAGTTCTCATCACGGTGCTTGCTCCCCACGTTGCCGGGGTTGATTCGATACTTGGCAAGGAGTTCTGCTGCCTTCGGGTGCGCAGCGAGGAGCTTGTGACCGTTGTAGTGGAAGTCACCAACGATCGGCGTGGTAAGGCCATCATCCGCCAGTCGCTGCACGATCTCGGGGATCGCTGCGGCAGCTGCGTCGTTGTTGACGGTAACGCGAACAATCTGACTTCCTGCGCGTGCAAGATGCGCTACCTGTGCTGCGGTGCCAGCTGCGTCAGCAGTGTCAGTGTTCGTCATTGACTGCACAACAATTGGGTGGGCTGAACCAACCAATACACCACCAACGGAGACGCTTGGGGTTGAGCGGCGAATCGGACGCAGTTGATCTGGGCTATCTGCTGCGGGGCGAGCAACCACGTTGAGCTCGCGACTCATCGCTCCACTCCGAAGAGGTTGAGGATGTCGCCGAGGGAGATCCAAGCGAAGAGGGCAAGCATCAGCACGGCGCCTGCGGTAACGAGTTGTCGCTCAACGCGGCGACCACGAACCTCGCCGAGCAGGCGTCGGAGGAAGAGCGCAGCGACGCGGCCACCGTCGAGTGGCGGAATCGGCAGCAGGTTCAGCACCGCGAGGTTTGCTGAGAGAAGGGCGGCGATATGCAGGAGGCCTACGAACCCGAGCTGTCCCGCAGCCGCAGAGACGCCGACGGCAATCCCAATTGGGCCAGCCACACCGCTTCCACCATCGGATGAGCTAAATGGTGACGTGATGAACGTACCCAACGCACCAAGAATCGAGGTGCCGGCATCCCAGGTACGCGTAACAGCAAGGCCAAGTGCATCGACGATTGGGCGTTGCAGTGGGCCGGCGCCGTCAATCGATGCAATCTGCACGCCCATGTACCCCTGCCCTGCCGCCTCAGCGGCGGTGCGCAGCGTCATGGAAACCTCGCGCGCCGATTGGCCAGGAGTCTCCACCGTCACGCGTACGGTTTCACCCGCCCGCCCTGGAAGACTCTGCAACGGTGAATCAAAGCGGTCAAACGTCTCTCCCTCAAGGCCCAGGATGCGATCACCTGGTAGCAGTCCAGCAGCGGCGGCTGGAGAGCCCGCCTGCACGTCCTCGAGAAGGATGCTGGCACGCTCGGCAAGTGGTCCGGAGAGGACGAACATCAGCAGGAAGGCGACCACAACGTTCATGGCGACTCCTGCGACCATGACCAGGACCTTCGAGGTTAGCGTGGCTCGCTCCCAGCCTGCAGGGTCGGTATCACCCTCTTCGCTGCCCGCCATGCGCACGAAGCCGCCGAGCGGAAGGGCGTTGATGGTGAGTTCGGTACGTCGACCGCGGAGCAGCGTGAAGAGGCGCGGTGGAAATCCAATGCCGAACTCAGGAACGTCGATGCCGCGGAGTCGCGCAACGATGAGGTGGCCCAGCTCGTGCACCACGATGAGCGGAACCACGAGGAGCACGAATGCGAGCACTGGTCCGGCAATGCCGGTCAGAATCTCCATCAGGCGGCCCCACTCCAGCGCTCAGCAAATTGCGTCACCTCTTCATGCAGAGCGATCACCTCAGCGACGCTCGCTGGAGCCGGGCGTGCGCCAAACTGCCCCACCGCATCGTGAAGGAGCTGGGGGATGCCGCCGAGCGGGAATTCGCCGGCCAGGAAGCGGGTAACGGCCACACCGTCGGCAGCGATGAGCGCACCCGGGGCGGCGCCACCAGTTCGACCTGCCTCCAAGGCGATGGCAAGCCCTGGGAAGCGCACGAGGTCAGGCGGGGTGAAGGTTAGCGATCCGTGCGCTGCGAGATCCACGTTCGGGATTCCTAAAGCCATACGCACAGGATAGCCGAGGGCATAACCGATCGGCCCGCGCATATCTGGACTCCCCATCTGCGCCTTCGTCGAACCATCAACGAACTCCACGAGGCCGTGCACGACGCTCTGCGGGTGCACCACGATCTTGACCTGCTCCATAGGTACGGAGAAGAGCCGGTGCGCTTCAATTGCCTCTAGGCCCTTGTTTACGAGGGTCGCTGAATCAATGGTGATCTTGGCTCCCATGCTCCAGGTTGGGTGCTTGAGTGCCGTTGCGGGAGTTGCAGCGGCAATCTCAGCGGCGGTTGACTCACGAAATGGCCCGCCGCTCGCCGTCAGCCAGAGTGACCGAACTCGATCGAGCGATTCGCCAGCGAGGCACTGCCAGAGCGCAGAGTGTTCTGAATCGACTGGGCGCAACCGCTCCAAAACATCGGTCCCCTTGCGCTCTGCAGCTGAACGGGCGGCGCGCATCACCACATCACCGCCAGCAACGATCGTCTCCTTGTTCGCAATCGCCACCGCTACGCCCGCCTCAAGGGCGGCAACGGTGGCGGAGAGTCCAACAACGCCTGTGGTAGCGACCAGCGCAATATCAGGCGCACAATCAAGAACCAGTAGACGAAGGTCCTCAGCGCTGCCGCCAACGAGGCTGCGCGCTTTCGGATTGGCCGTAGCCAGCGCATCATGCTGCTCGCCACCACGACCTGAGGCAAGTGCAACAAGTTCAAACTCATCGGGGTGCTGCGCAATCACATCGGCGGCTTGCAGGCCGATCGATCCGCTTGCACCAAGCAGCGCGACGCGGATTCGGCTCACCCTACCCTCGCAGGATGAGTGCGGCGATGAGCGTGACTGGCGCTGCGAGCAGCAGGCTATCGATCCGATCAAGAACGCCGCCATGGCCTGGGATGAGGTTTGATGCGCTCTCGGCTCCCGCAACACGCTTGAAGAGCGATTCAAGGAGGTCCCCCGCCTCGGCCGCAGTGGCAATGATCAAACCCCAGACCAGTCCCCAGAGTGGGCGTACCTCTTCGGGGGTGCCAAGCGTGAAGAGTGGGCCGGCGATCAACGCGCCAACACCTCCGGCAACCAGGATGCCGCCAACAAAGCCCTCTAGGCTTTTGCGCGGCGAAAGGACCGGCGCCAACTTGCGCCGACCGATGGTGCGCCCAACAAGGTACGCAGCACTATCTGCTGTCCAGACGATCGCCAATAGCCATACGATCCAGCGTGCCGGCGCACCACGATCGAGCGGATCAAGTGATGCGAGTAGAGGAAGCAGCGTCAGTGGGCTGAGCCAAATGACGGCCGCCATCGTTCCAAGAAGAAGTCGCAGCTCAGGCTCCAGCCTCTTCTCTGATGCGCGCACCGCGCGACGGATCACCGTGCCTACAAAGAGCAGCAACGTTGTAATCGTCAGTATCGCACCCAGAGCGGGCGAGATTGCGGCGAAGAGTGGGCTGATCAAGATGACGGTGATCCAGAACGCGGAGGCACCACCGAGCACCTTCGTGAGGATCCTTGCCGCCTCTCGTGCCGCGAGGGCAATCAGGAGAACGGTTACCGCGAGCGTGCCTACCGGCGGGAAGAGCGCAAGGGCAGCTACCGGAAGGATCAACAGAGAGCCAATCGCTCGCTGCGTCAGTGCCCCGCTGCTCATCGCCCAAACCTCCGAACACGCTGGGTGTAGGCAGCGACCGCGGCGTCAAGGTCCGCAGCACCGAAGTCTGGCCAGAGTGTTGCCGTTGTCACGATCTCTGCGTAGGCACTCTGCCAGAGCAAGAAGTTGGAGAGGCGCTCCTCCCCGCCCGTGCGGATCACAAGGTCCGGGTCTGGCATGCCGGCGGTGTAGAGGGCGCTGGCTATCGTGCCCTCATCGATGCTCTCGGGAGAGAGCCCGGCTGCGGCAATCGAGCGAACCGCATCAACGATCTCAGTACGACTGCCGTAGTTGAAGGCCACACTCAGCTGGAGCTTTGTTCCACCGGCCGTCTTTGCACACGCCGCAGTGATGCGCTCCTGCGCCTGCGCTGGCAATTCGGCGAGTCGACCAAGGAAGCGCACGGCGACCCCTTGGCGCAGCAGCTCGGGTGTCTCGTCATCGATCACTTTGGCCAGAAGCGTGAAGAGCTGCGCGACCTCTTTATCGCTTCGCGCCCAATTCTCGCGGCTGAATGCATAGACGGTTAGATGCGGGATGCCGATCTGTACAGCGTGCTTGAGCACGGTCCGCAACGCCTCTGTGCCGGCGATGTGGCCATCGAGCTCATCAAGGTTTCGCCCGCGTGCCCAACGGCGATTGCCGTCCATGATGATGGCGACATGACTCGGACTACCATCGGGCGGTGGGGCGCTATGCACCAGCGGCTGCGCGTCAGCAGGTCGCCGAACCTCGGCGTCGGTCACCCTTCGAGGACCTCGCGCTCCTTCGCAGCGGTCAACTTGTCGATCTCAGAAATCTTTCCATCGGTCAGCTTCTGGAGCGTGTCGAGTTGTCGGCGGGCATCGTCCTCGCCAATCTCCTTGGCCTTCTCCGCCTTCTTCACCGTCTCTTGCTCGTCGCGTCGAACATTGCGGATTTCAACGCGAGCCTCTTCCGCCCGCTTCCCCATCTGCTTGACGAGGTCCTTGCGGCGCTCCTCTGTCATGGCAGGAACGCGGAGTCGAATGACGCCACCATCAACTGCAGGGGTCATGCCGAGCTGGGCGTTGTTCAGCGCCTTCTCAATCGCGGGGATCGCCGTCTTATCCCACGGCTGAATGACGAGCAGAGTGTTCTCTGGAACGCTGATGCCCGCCATCTGATTCAGAGGGGTCATTGCGCCGTAATGCTCGACGACAACGCGTTCAACGAGTGAGGCACTCGCGCGGCCGGTACGGAAGCCGCCGAGATCTTTACTGAAGGCGTCGACCGCCTTCGTCATGCGCTCGCTTGCCGTGCCGCTCATCGCGTACCCCCTTTACTGATCAGGGTGCCGACCTTCTCGCCGCGCACCGCCTTCAGAATATTCTCATGGGCGTCGAGGTCAAAGACCACGATCGGTAGGTCATTCTCCATGCAGAGCGAGACGGCGGCGGCATCAAGGACGCGCAGCCCGTCGACCAGCACCTGACCGTAGGTGATTGCTGGATAACGCTTCGCGTCAGGATGCTTCACCGGGTCCTTGTCGTAAACGCCGTCGACCTTCGTGGCCTTCAGAACCACCTCGGCGCCAATCTCTACGGCTCGCAGCGCCGCAGCCGTATCGGTGGTGAAGTACGGATTGCCTGTGCCAGCGACAAAGACGACCACGCGCCCCTTCTCAAGGTGTCGCACAGCACGTCGGCGAATGTATGGCTCGGCGACCTCATTCATGTCGATGGCGGTCATCACACGCGTTGGCACGCCTGCGCGCTCAAGCGCGTCCTGGAGGGCCAGGCCGTTCATTGCCGTCGCGAGCATCCCGATGTAGTCAGCGGTCGCGCGGTCCATGCCGGTAGCGGTTGCCGCGGCCATGCCACGGAAGATGTTCCCGCCGCCGACCACGATGCCAACCTGCACACCGAGCGCAGTAACCGCCTTCACCTGCTCAGCGACGAATGCGACGACTTCAGGATCAACACCGTACTCAAGCTTCCCGAGGAGTGCCTCCCCGGAGAGCTTCAGCAGAATTCGCTGATAGCGTGTGGTTTCGGTCATGCCGCCTCCACCGCCCCAATCATGTGGGGCCTACAGCTCCTCGCCGAGTGCGTAGCGCACGAAGCGCCGTACTCGGATGTTCTCACCAATCGTGGCAATCGCGTTCGTAATCAGCTGACCAACGGTCTCATCGCCGTCGCGGAATGGCTGATCAAGAAGGCAGACCTCTTCGAACCACTTGCGTAGCTGCCCCTCAACGATCTGGGCCCGAATCGCCTCGGGCTTCTTGGCGAGCGCCTCATCCTCAAGGAGTGCGGCGCGCTTCGCCTCGAGTGCAGCGGCTGGGATCTGCTCCTGGCTCACGTAGAGCGGGTGAAGTCCTGCGATCTGCATCGCGATGTCTTTCACCAGCTTCTGGAACTGCTCATTGCGCGCGACGAAGTCTGTCTCGCAGTTGATCTCAAGAAGCACGCCGACACGGCCGCCGGTATGGATGTACGAAGAGACGAGTCCCTCACGTGCATCACGGCCGGCCTTCTTCGCGGCGGCGGCTAGGCCAGCCTCACGAAGTGCCAGTACGGCCTTCTCAACATCACCGCCGCACTCTTCGAGTGCGCGCTTGCAATCCATCATCCCAGCGCCCGTGCGCTCGCGTAGGTCTCGTACCGCCTCTGCGCTAATCGCCATGGTGGCCTCCTTACACTGCTGGGGTGGTGTCGACGGCGGGCGTTGGCTCCTCGTCAGGCGAGAAGCTCAGCGTGCCGGTGGCACTCAGCGCAGCAACGAGGTCGTCCTGCACATCAGAAGCATCAGGTGCATCTGCAGCGTTCTCTGCAGCAGCGGCAGCGGCCTCCTGCGCCTCGAGCTCAGGCAGACGTGCAGCACGAATTGCCGCGCCTTCGATAACCGCGTCAGCGACGGCGGTGCAGATCAAGCGAATGCACTTGATTGCGTCGTCGTTCACTGGGATCGGGTAATTCAGCAGATCGGGATTCACGTTGGTGTCGGCGGTGCCGACAACAGGGATCCCGAGCTTGTTCGCCTCAATCGCGGCGAGCGTCTCGCGGCTTGGGTCAATGATGAAGACCATGCCTGGGGCCTTGCGCAGACGGCGCATGCCGCCAAGCGCTCCGCGAAGCTTCTCTAGCTTGTCGCCAAGCTTGGAGGCCTCCTTCTTCGACATGATGTCGAACTCGCCAGCCTGCTCTCGTGCCTCAAGCTGCTCCATGAGGGTGAGGCGCTTGCGGATCGTCGTGAAGTTGGTGAGCATGCCGCCGAGCCAGCGCTTGATCACGTATGGCTGACCGGCGCGGGTCGCCTCTTCCTGAATTGGCGCCTGTGCCTGCTTCTTGGTGCCGACGAAGAGAATGGTCTCCCCGTTTGCGCTCGCGTCGCGGACGGCGTCGAGGGCAATCTGCAGGTGCTTCGCGCTCTTGGCGAGGTCGAGGATGTGGATCCCGTTGCGCTGCGCGTAGATAAACGGCGCCATCTTGGGATTCCATCGGCGTGTCTGGTGCCCGAAGTGGGCTCCGACCTCGAGGAGGTCGCGCATCGTTACTGGTGCCATAGTTCTCCTTGCACGGTTATTCCACCGCGGGGCGCCGTCACGACCCCGAAGGGCCACCGTAGTGAGGCGTCTTGTTCCGCGTGCGTATTTCGACCCCTTTCGGGGGCGGACGTCCGATTCGGACGCTCGGGAATCCTAGCACGGGGCGCCGAGCCCCTAGGCGACCCCCCGGATGAGGCGCAGACGCTCGCGTCCTGGACTGCCGAGTACGAGAAGGAGGTCGATGCGGCACCCCTCTGGGAGGCGGGCACGCTGCCGCCGCAGAGCCCGCATCTTGCGTGCTCCCAGGAGCTCTGATGGTGAGGCTGCACCGACGGAGCCACGGCGACGCACCTCGATGGCTACAAGGGAGCCGCGCGGGTCACGGGCAAGTAGGTCGACCTCAAGTCGGCCCAGTCTCAGGTTGCGCGAGAGGATTACCCAACCGCTGCGAACTAGGGATCGCGCCGCCAGATCTTCAGTCTCACGGCCGACGATTGAACGCTGTGCAGGGCTGCTTGTCACTACGGCATGCTCCCAGCGGTGCCGTACCAGTGGCGTTCACTAGGGAGTTAGCTACGCGGCAGCAAACCAATGCGTGCTGCAACCGGGGCGTAGGTGCGGCGATGATGCGGCGTGATGCCAAGCGAATCAAGCGCGGCAAGATGCACAGGTGCGGGATAGCCCACATTGGACTCCCACCCGTAGCCGGGGTAGCGCCGTGCGAGTTCGGCCATGAGTTTGTCTCGAAGGACCTTTGCGACGATTGAGGCGCAAGCGATCGCATAGACCGACTGGTCACCACGAACGACCGTCGCGTGTGGCCCAATCAGGTCACGAAGCTCACGCGCGCTACTCCCATCAACGAGGGCAAAGTCTGGCGCCGCTCCCCTTCTGCGAGAGAGCTGCGCTACGGCGCGAGCCATGGCGCGATGCGATGCAGCACGCGGATTGATGCGCTCTACCTCTCGCGCCGAAGCGGCACCAATACCGATAGCGATCGCAACGTCTCGAATCTGCTGTGCGAGTACGACGCGACGTGCGGGCGTCAGCATCTTCGAATCTCGAACACCGGGGATCGGATCCCCTGCAGGCATAAGGATCGCGCAGGCGACCACAGGTCCGGCGAGCGGGGCGAGACCAACCTCATCGATGCCAATCACGGCACGGTCAGGGTGTCCGTGGCGCAGCTCCAGTTCGCGAGTTGGCAGTGTGCGGCCACTCGTGGGCCGCAGGTCGCTCACTCCGGAGCCTTCTCCGATGCCTCAGCGGCTGGCGCATCAACAGGTGCGCTCTCTTCGGTCGCGACGTCAGCGGTCACCTCGGCCACTTCGGCAGCTGGCGCCTCAGCGATTGGTGCTTCAGCGACAGGAGCCTCAGCAACAACCTCGGCTGCAGTTGCAGCAGCGGCGGCCTCTTCAGCAGCAACGGCTGCGGCGGCGGTAGCGGCTACTGCCGCCTCCTCAGCTGCAACGACTGCGGCGGCAGCGGCGATCACGGCATCTGCTTCGTCCTTGATCGCCTTCTTTGCGGCGGCCTTCACTTCGTTCTTTGCAATGTCGGTGGCGCTATCGCGGCGCTCGCGGAGCGACGACTGCTTGCCAACACGATCACGGAGGAAGTAGAGCTGGGCGCGATTCGACACACCGTGGCGGACCACTTCAATCTTCTCGATGCGTGGGCTGTGCACCTTGAATGTTCGCTCAACGCCAACGCCTGAGGCGATGCGTCGGACGGTGATGTTCAAGCCGAGTCCGCCGCCGCGTAGGCGCATGACGGTGCCCTCGAATACCTGAATGCGCTCTCGGTTCCCTTCAACGACCTTTGCCGACACCTTCACGGTGTCGCCGGTCTTGATCTCCGGGAGATCGCTCTTCATCTGGGCATTAGTCAGCGTGCGGATCAAATCCATGATTAGTCTCCGTGGTGGCCGACAGAACCTGTCGGCGCGGGCGGTGAGAATAGCACAGGCCCCCTGGGGCCTCCCCTTACGACCCCTCGCTCCCCTTCGCAGGCTTGGCGAGGTCAGGGCGCTGGCGCTGGGTGCGACGAACCGCCTCCTCGTGCCGCCAGGCGGCTACCCCCGCGTGATTCCCAGAGAGGAGGATCTCCGGCACCCCTACGCCTCGGAACTCCGCCGGGCGGGTGAACTGGGGGTACTCCAAGAGGTCCCCAGAGAACGACTCCTCAGAGAGCGACGCGGCATCAATCGCCCCAGGGACGAGGCGCAGGATCGCATCACAGAGGACGATCGCGGCTGGCTCGCCCCCAGAGAGGACGAAGTCGCCAAGGCTGAGCTCGAGATCAACGTAGGCGCGAACGCGGTCATCCACCCCCTCGTAGCGCCCGCAGATGATGATCAGATGTGAGGCTGCGGCCAACGCTCGAACGCGCGGCTGGCGTAGGCGTTCACCACCCGCATCAAAGAGGATGACGGTGGAGTCTGGCCCGCGCAGCGCGTCAATCGCCTCAACCAGCGGCTCTGGCCGCAGGAGCATCCCTGCCCCACCGCCATACGGTTCGTCATCCACTGAGCGGTGCTTTCCGATCCCCCAAGTGCGCAGGTCATGACAGGTGAGAGTTGCCAAGCCGCGCTCAAGGGCGCGTGCTGGAATGCTGGCGGAGAGCGCCGACATGATCGTCTCCGGGAAGAGAGAGATCACATCGATCTTCAGCACTGGGCGAACCTCTTCGCTCATGCGTCACCTGCCGGGGGCTTGGCGGAGCGCTGCTTCGGCCGGCGTGAAGCCTTCGCGGCACGTAGTGACGCAACGCTGCCAGGCGTCTTCTGTGGGCCACGTCGACGAGGTGCCTTCGCTGCACGAACGGTGAGCTCTGAGCCAGTCAAATCCGCAACGATGCGTCCCTCTCGGGGCGCGAATTCCACGATGACCGCCGCAACAGCGGGGAGGTCAATCTCTCCGCCATCCGGTGTCTGCACAACGTAAACCTCGGCGCCACCGGCGCGATAGAGATCACGAACCTCGCCAATGATCTCGCCTTGCGGGTCGCGCACCGTCACCCCAATCACTTCATCCCAGAGCACACGGTCTGGCGGGATTTGCACCTGCGCAGCTGGGATTGTGAGATATGCGCCAATGAGGCGCTCACCTGCCAGTCGACTCTGCACCTCGCCGAATCGTACGAAAAGACCAGGAGAGCTTGGAGTGACTTCAAGAATAGTGAGGACACGATCTGAGCTCTCGATAGAGAGACGCGCGCCTGGAATAAAGCGCTGTTCAGGAGTATCCGTCAGGACTTCGAGCCGGAGCGAGCCGTCAAGACCGCGAACGCCGCGCACCTGCGCAACGCGCAGGTCAGTCGTTGCATCAGCCAATTTCGAGGACGTAGTTCTCTCCGGTGCGATTTGAGACAACCTTCAACAGGCTGCGCATAGCCTTGGCAATGCTGCCGTTGCGTCCGATCACTCGGCCCATGTCCTCTTCGTCGACGAGAAGGCGCAAGATAATGGCGTCGCCATCCTCTTCTACTTCAACGCTGACACCGTCTGGGTTATCGGCAAGCGACTTCGCGACGTACTCAACAAGCTGCGCTGCTGCCACTTAGGCCTCCTCGGCGGCAGGTGCCGCCTCTGCTGGTGCCGCTTCGGCAACGAGTGCAGCTTCAACAGCCGCGACTTCCTCTGCCGGTGCCGCTTCAGCGACAGGTGCATCTTCAACCGGAGCAGACTCAGGAGCTGCAGCATCAGCGGTCGCCTCAACAGCAGCCTCTGGTGCAGCTTCAACGACAACCGTTGGCTCTTCGACAACTGGTCGCGTGCCAGGCTTGGTGTAGCCAGGCGTTGCAGCCTTGGCCAACGTCTTGCCGCCCATGGCGATACCGCCGGCGCGCGCCTTGGTAATCAGCTTGCCAACGACATCAGATGGCTGTGCGCCCTTGGCGATCCAGGCATCAACCTTGGCGAGATCAAGCACCAGCGTCAGCGGCTCGGTGCGTGGGTTGTAGTGGCCAAGAATTTCTAGCGAGCGACCATCTCGAGGCGAACGGCGATCGGTGGCAACCACGCGATACGATGGCTGCTTAGATGCGCCCACGCGGGTCAAACGGATCCGAACACTCATCCCTGATGCATCCTCCGAGGCGCCGCCCCTTCCGGAGCGGCTGGTGGCCCTGGCGTTGCCAGGGGGTCAGTCCGTGAATCCTAGCCGCTCAGCGGCTCGGGCGCATCTCTCCCCGTGGACTAGCGCCGTTTGCCACCCTTTTTGGCCCGCTTCTCACGCTTCGCCGCCTTGGGAGGGATCCGCCCGCCGGCGTGCTTGCCAGGGAGGCCGGCCCCACCGCCCATCAGCCGGCTCGGGTCTCCGCCGCCAGCACGTCGCATCAGGGTCCGCATCTCCTCAAGTCGCTTGACCAGCCTGTTGACCTCCTCGATGGCTCGCCCAGCCCCTGCGGCAATGCGCCGACGTCGTGGCAGGGTCAGCAGGGCTGGGTCGCGCCGTTCGGCGGGGGTCATCGAGAGGATGATCGCCTCTGTGCGCTTCAGTTCTCCGCTGGCGACGGCGGCTTCCGCCTGCTCTGCCATGCCGCCCATACCCGGAATCATCTTGACCACCTGGCCGATCGGTCCGAGCGACGACATCTGACGGAGTTGACCGAGAAGGTCGTCAAAGGTCATGCCGCCGCGCAGCGCGCGAGCCTCTGCCGCCTTCGCACGTACTTCAGCGTCGGGTGCTGCCATCGGTCCAATCTCTGCATCTCGAACGCGCTCTGCCAGCGTGGCGAGATCACCCATGTCGAGAATGCGGTTGGCGATGCGCTCGGGATGGAATCGCTCCAGCGCATCGGAACGCTCGCCGGTACCGACGTAGACCACGGGAATTCCTGCACCGCCGGCGATAGAGAGCGCGGCCCCGCCGCGTGCATCGCCGTCAAGTTTGGAGAGGATCAGGCCGGTCGGTTCGGCGATTGACTTAAACCCTTCGGCAATCGCCAGTGCTGACTGCCCCGTCGCCGCGTCAAGCACCAAGAGGCGTTCACGTGGCTTCGTGGCGTCGCGGAGATCACGCAACTCCTCCAGCAGCTCATCGTCGAGGGTGGTGCGACCAGAGCTGTCGATGATCACCACGTCAAGGCCGAGACGTCGGGCGGCAGCAATCGCGCGCGTTCCGATCTCTGCGACCGGAGTGCCGATCGGTTCACGATGCATGGGCACCTTGATGGCGGCGGCCAAGGTCGCAAGCTGCTCTGCCGCTGCTGGACGACGAGGATCGGCGGCAACGAGCAGCGGACGGCGACCATCTTTCGCCAAGCGATAGGCAAGCTTTGCGGCCGTTGTTGTTTTGCCTGCACCTTGCAGGCCGAGCAGGAGGATGGTTGCCGGTCGCTCGCGCAGGTCAAGGTCGCGACCAGATCCGCCAAGCGTTTCCGTTAGCGCGCTGTGCAGGATTCCCAGCATGCGCTCGCCAGCGCCGAGACCGCCAACGATCTCACTTGCGCGTGCCCGCTCGCTGATGCGCTCCAACAGCTGCGCGACAACGGGCATCGCAACATCAGCGCCGACCAGTGAGGTGCGGATGTCGGCAAGGCCGGCCTCAAGATCGGCGGCACTGATTCGCCCACTCCCCGTAAGGCGGCGAAGTGAGGCCCGAAGACTGCTACCGAGCGCGTCAAACATGCCTAGAGTGTACGCTCGCGCGATGGCAGCTCAAAAACGAACCCCGAAGGGGCAAGGCGGACTCCAGGACCTGACTCCGCTCGTGCGCAGCGACGTCAACGTGCTGATCAGCGCACAGGCGATCTCAACCTACGGGTCATTCATTACCCGGGCTGCCCTCCCCCTCCTGGCGATCATTGGCCTCGGGATCAACGCAGCCGAAGCGGCCGCCCTTGCGGCGGTCGACCTCATCGCTGGTGCCGTGGTGAGCCAGTTCGCAGGCGTGTGGATTGACCGACTCCCCCGCAAGCCCGTGCTTATTGGCACCGACCTGCTGCGGGCGATCTTGCTCGGCACCATCCCACTCGCCGCTGCTCTGTTCGGCGAAGTAACCCTCCCCCACCTGATTGCGGTGAGCGCCCTCTGTGGCATGTGCGCAACGACGTTTGACATCGCAGAGCGCAGCTATTTCGCTGGACTGGTGAACTCCTCGGCGCTGCGTGCCGTGTTGGCCCGCACGTTGGGAATCCGTGGCGCGGCGGAGTTCTTCGGCTTCGGCTCTGCCGGACTCCTGGTTGGCGCCTTCGGTGGACCTGCGGCAATTGGTATTGATGCGTTGACCTACGTGGTTTCGGCGGTGCTGATCGGCTTCCTGCGTGTCGCGGAGCCGAAGCTGCCGCCAGCCTCTGCCCGAGCCAGCTTCCGCCGCGAGCTCTCCGACGGGCTGAAGAAAACCTGGTCTGTCGCGATCATGCGACCGTTGCTCATCTCGACCTTCGTGATCGGTCTCTACTTCGGACTCTTCCGCTCTTCGTACCTGCTCTTTGTCACGAACGGGCTCGGTCTTGGACCAGAGGCGATCGGGCTAGTCATCGCAACGGGCGGCATCGCCGCCTTCCTTGGCGGAGTACTCACGGAACGCATCTCCAACCTCCTCGGTGTCGGGCGTGCGATCTCCGTGAGCCTGGCGATCGTGGGCTTTGGCCTCATCCTTGTACCGCTCGCGCCAGGTGCAACAGTCCTTGGATTCGCCATGCTCATCGGACACCAGTTGCTCAGCGATGGCTTTGAGACGGTGTGGGAGGCGAATCAGGCGGCCATCCGTGGACGCGTGCTACCCGCCGCCTTTCAGGGACGCGCAAACGCCGCAAATGATGGCGTCGGCATCCTCGGTCGACTGTTGGGGATCATCGTTGGTGGTGTGATCGGGAGCTCTGTGGCCGGGAGCGGCGTTGCGCTCTTCGTGGGTGGTGCTGCCTCTATCGCCGTCGGCCTCTTCGTTGCAGCCTCTCGTCTGGGAAGGATCCAGTCGATCTCGCAGATTCCGGCGTCAGGAGCCCGTAGGCGCGCCTAGCAACCCATCGACGTAGGCCTCAGCGGCGAACGGCACCAGATCGGTGGCGCGCTCGCCCGTTCCGACCCAGCGAATTGGCAGTCCTAACTCACGTCGTACCGCCAGCGCCACGCCACCGCGTGCGCCGCTATCGAGCTTCGTGAGGACGATGCCATCAATACCCGCCGATGCATCAAAGCCACGCGCCTGTGCAAGGCCGTTCTGTCCCGCGGTGCCATCCAAGACGAGCAGCACCTCAACCGTGCGCGTAGGGGCTACTTTCGTCACCACGCGTCGGATCTTTGCGAGCTCATCCATCAGGCCGCTCCGTGTTTGCATTCGACCGGCGGTGTCGATGATCACGGGGCTAAAGTCCCGCGCCGCGGCAAGGGTCAGCGCATCATGAATTGCGGCGGCAGGGTCACCACCTGGTCGCCCTTCGACCACCTCGACCCCTTCGCGTACGCCGAGCGCCCGCAACTGATCGATCGCTGCTGCGCGGAAGGTATCTGCAGCAACGAGCAGAGGTGAGAGGCCAGCACTTTTGGCTCGGGCCGCGAGCTTCGCCGCGGTGGTCGTCTTCCCTACGCCATTGACACCAACGAGCAGCACCACATCGGCCTCATCGCTTAGGTTGGCTGGGTCCTCACCGAGCAGACTGAGTGCGGCTGCCCGCACTCGAGAGCGCCCATCTGCGCCGTCACCATCGCGTGCCGCTTGAATGAGTGCGGCGGTGGCAACTAGCCCAACGTCGCTGGCGAGCAGTGCCTCCTCGATTTCCCGCCAGTCAGGTTCGGGCGCAGTGAACCGACGGAGAACCTTGGCGAGTGGGTTAGAGGCTGGGGTTGTGGCTTCGGCCACGCGCTTCTCATCGTCGGGGGAACTCTTTCGCCAGAAGGCGAGTTTCAACGCGCCGCCTCGCGCTCAGCGCGCGCCTGATCAGCGATGCGCTTCGCCTCATCGAGGCGCAGCCCGAAGACGCGACTTGCTGCATCTTCGCCAACCGTCACGCCCCAGAGGCTGTCGGCCACTTCGACCGTGCCCCGGTTATGCGTAATCACCACAACCTGGGTGCGCTCGCTCAGCTCGCGAATCGCGTCGCCGAAGCGGGTTACGTTTGCCTCGTCGAGTGCAGCATCAACCTCGTCGAGCACCACGAATGGAAGCGGCCGAACCGCCAACATGCCGAGAAGGAGCGCCACGCCGGTAAGCGCGCGCTCTCCACCCGAGAGGAGGGAGAGCTGCTGGCGACGCTTCAGTGGTGGGCGAGCATCGATCTCAACTCCCGGTCGACGTGATTCGCCATCATCCGCAAGGCGCAGCTGCGCATCGCCACCGCCGAAGAGAAGCTGGAAGTTTGACGCGAACGTGGTCTGTAGTGCGGTGAACTGTTCCGCAAAGGTCGACTCAACAAGCAGATCAAGTTCCCGCATCAACGTTGCAGCCTTCTCGATCGCACCATCAAGATCACGCGTCTGCACCTCGAGTGATTCGAGTCGAGCGCGAAGCTCTTGATGCTCCATCACAATGCTGGCCCCACCCGCCTCGAGTGGACCAATCTTGCGTCGCAGGCGCTCCAAGGCGCGTAGCTCTTCTGGGTCGGGCGCAACGAGGGATGCCGGCTCGGAGGCAGCGTGCTGACCTTCCCAGTAGACGGCAAGGGCTGCCGCCTGCTGACGTGCGAGTCCCTCGCGCGCAGCGGTATCCCCCTCGGCAGGAACCTCAGCTTCATCGGCGGTTGCTGTGGTGCGAAGTGCAACCGGAATTCCAGCGGCCAAGCGAGCGTCTTCAGAGAGGCGGCGACCAAATGCGGCAAGGTCGCCACTCAACTCTTCAATGAAGCGCTCTCGCTCGAATTCAACCGCCTGCGCATCGCGTTCGAGCGGGCGCAGCGCCTCATCGAGCTGTTGCTCACGGGAACGGAGGCCACGCTTCGCCTCTTCGTCGGTAGCGATCTCACTCTCAATCTCAACCTGCAGCGCCGCCTTTGCCTGCACGCTCTCTTCACGTTGGGCTGCGGCAGCGCGGGCCGCAGTGGCGAGGCCAGACTGCTCGGCGAGCTGGGCGCGGAGGTTTGCGACACGCGTCTCAAGTGCACCACGCTCCTCAGCGGCTCGGGTGATTCGAGTGGAGGCACCGGCAACGGTTGCGTCGCCGCGTGCTCGCGCCAACTCCCAGGTACGCAAGGCCGCTCGGTCGGTTTCAACGGCGGTGGCGAGGTCGGCGCGGCGGGCGGTGAGCTCTTCTACGCGGGCACGCCACTGCGTTGCCGCATCAGTGGCAACTGACTGTTCAGGGGTGAGGGCGATCTCATTCAGCCGCGCCTGTGCTGCGGTGACGGCAGCATCAAGTCGAGCGATGCGCTCTGCACGTTCCGACGTGCTTCGACGGACCGCGTCACGACGGCGCTCCGCCTCTGCGCGGGCTGATTCAGCGGCTCGGAGCGCTGCACGGGTGCTGACCTCGGCACCACGCCCCTGCGCTAGGCGCGTCTCAGCGGATGCCAGGGTGCCTGCCGCCACGATGGCCTCGCTGCGCAACGATGCTGCTGCAGTGCGCAGTCGCTCGGTTGCCGCCGCGGCGCGGCCGATCTCTGAGTCGACAAGGGCATCCTCTGGCTCCGTCTCACGAATGACGACACCGCCGTGGCGCACAACGGCGCCAGCGCGCGTGACGATCGTGCCGCCGAGCGGAAGATCTGCGAGAGCACTCAGTGCGGCAGCAACACTCGGGGCAACAAAGACGCTGGCGAGGAGCCGGCCCAATAGTCCGTCTGGATCGCTGAGAACCTCACTGCTGAGCGATGGGAGCGTCGGGTGCGTGGTTGCGCCAATTGCATCTGCGCCATCAATGAGGAGTGCGCCCTGCTCATCATCAAGCAGGCTTGCACCACGCTGATCAACGACGAAACCGCGCGCCAGTGCACCAAGGGCGGCGAGGACTGCGGTGCGGCCCTCTTCACGAAGCTCAACACCGGCGAGAAGGCTTCGTCCACCGATCGCGTGTGCCGCCTTCGACAGCGCACGCTCCTGCAGGGCTGCTCGACGCGCTTCAAGTGCGGTGAGTCGACCGGAGAGCGACCCCGCCTCTGCCTCTGCAGCGCGAGCCGCACGCTCACTCTCTCCAACGGTTGCTCGAGCGGCGGCGGCACCAGATTCAGCCTCTGCGAGTTCGCGTGTCGCGGCGGCAAGGCGTGCCGCGGCATCGCTTGCAGCGGTCGCAGCGAGAATCAAAACGTTCTCTGCTGCGGAAGGGTCTTCGTTCACGCCATCTGCGGTAACGGCGGTGCGCTCTGCTTGAAGTCGCTCAAGACGGGCGGTGAGATCTGCGCGCTCTACCTCGCGTGACCGCTGAGCCCGTACAGCGGAATCGCTGCCATTTGCCCCCGTGCCGTCGGTGAGCGCCTCCAGCTCGCGGCGCGCGGCAGAGAGGTCAGCATCAAGGATCTCAAGTGCGGCAACAGCCTCGGCGTCGACGGCAGGAGCTGCAGCGGCGCGCAGCGCCTCCACTGAGGCGATCTCTGACTCAGCAACGGCAACCTCTGTGGCGATGCGCTCTACATCACGCGACAGGGCGGCCGATTCGGCCTCAACGCGCGCATGGGCACGCTCAGCAGATTCACGAGCCTCGCGTGCCGCCTCGAGGGCACGTCGGGCAACGTCGAGATCGGTGCGGGCAAGCCCGAGGCGCTCGCGGCGACGATGGGCCTCTTCGTCGGCGTTGCGCAGCTGTTCGCGAATGGACTGCAACTCGCTCGTCACTGTTGAGAGCTGGCCGCCGATGCGCACTCGACGCGAAGCGATCCAGGCGCCGCGAGCCGCACCCAACGCGGCGATGCGCTCAACCGCCTCGGTGAGCAACTCTTCGCGACCCGCCTCCTGCTTTGCCAGCGTCGCGAGGCGGCGCTCTTGTGGGCGGAGGGTGCCAAGAATCTCTTCAACGCGGGCGCGATTATCGATCGCCTCCTTCATTTCGGTTTCGGCTCGTGCACGGCGTCGCTCATGGCGCGCGGTGCCGGCGAACTCTTCGACGAGCGCGCGGCGCTCTTCGGCCTTCAGGCTCAGTGCCTGGTCAACGGCACCCTGGCCAATGAAGAGGAGGCCGTTCTCGGCAAGACCGGCGCCATCGAGCAGCTCGTTGAGATCTCGAAGGCGAATCTTCTCGCGATTGAGCAGGTACTCCTGGCCACCGCCGCGATCGGCGCGACGAGCAATTTCGATTTCGGTGAATGGAAGGTCGAAGAGCCCATCGTCGTTGGCGATGGAGAGCGAAACCTCGGCGAGGCCGAGTGGGCGGCGCTTCTCTGATCCCGCGAAGATGACCTCTTCGACACGCTTTGAACGAATGCCGCGACCGGCCTCGCCGAGTGCCCAGCGCAGGGCATCGACGACGTTCGACTTACCGCTGCCGTTTGGCCCAACGATTGCGGTAATCCCTGGGGTGAAGGCGATGGTCGTCTTGTCGGCAAAGGTCTTGAAGCCGCTCAGTCGTACTTCACGGAGTCGTAGTCGGCTCACTCTGCCCCTCCCGCGGTGATGCCGAGGAGGTCAATGGCGGCCTCGGCGGCGGCGGCCTCGGCGGCGCGGCGACTTGGACCTGATCCGCGCGCTACCTCGCTGCCATCAATGCGCACGACGCATTCATACGTTCGGTCGTGCTCGGGGCCAGTGGTGGCAACAACGTCGTAGCGCGGCAGGGAGCCGTTGCGTGCCTGCGTCCACTCCTGCAGGAGGGTCTTGATCCCCTTGCCGAGTGCGGCGCGTGGTGCGGCAAGCTCGGCGCTCATGTGTCCTTCAATAAACGTTGCGGCGGCGGCGAAGCCGTGGCTCAGGTAGATCGCACCGATGAGCGCCTCAAACGCCGCAGCGAGTGCCGCCGGTCGACGTGCGCCACCGCGCGACGCCTCACCCTCACCGAGCATCAGCACCTCGTCAATGCCGATGCGCAGGGCAACCTCAGCAAGTGCGGTGCGCGAGACCACAGCGGCCCGGCGCTCGGAGAGATCCCCCTCCTCTGCTGCGGTGTCATCCGCATAGAGTCGGGAGGCGACGACGGCGCCGAGGATGGCATCGCCAAGGAACTCGAGGCGCTCGTTATCAGCGGAAGCACCCTCTTGGTGGCGGCGCGATGGGTGCGTGAGGGCCAGCTCGACGAGTGCCTCGCCCCCCACTGGGATGTTGAGGCGTTCACGTTGCGCTGGGGTCATCGACAGTGGCGCCACTACGAGCGTCATCGTGGGGAGTGGTGGCACGCCCCTATGGCTGCACCGCGCAAGGCTCGCGCCCCACGCCGGCGGCCAAGGGGCCGCCCCATCTCAGCCCTTCTTCTCGACGATGGCGTCGACGGCGTCCTGAACCGTCTTGATCTTGCCGAGCTCTTCGTCAGCAATGGTCACGCCGAACTTCTCTTCGAGGCCCATTGCGAACTCAACAAGGTCGAGGGAGTCTGCATTGAGGTCTTCGATGAAGGCGGCCTCAGGCTTTACCTTCTCCTTCTCAACACCGAGCTGCTCAACGATGTAGCTCTGGAGCTCCTGGAAGATCTGATCCTTGTCGCTCATGAGTTACTCCCTCCGTCTATCTCCGCCGTGGCGGCAACCTCGCGAAGCGCGGTGCCGAGTACGCCGTTGACCAGTTTGCGGGCCGGTTCGCCGCTATACGTGCGGGCGAGTGAGGTCCACGCAGCGATCGCCTCGATCGGCGCCGCCGTGCGGGAGTGTATCACCTCCCCTAGGCCGCACCGCAGGAGCGAACGGTCAATTCGGGCCATTGTGGCAAGGGGGAAGGCGGGGGCGAGGCGCTCAATTGCGGCATCAATCTGCGGACGATTCGCCTCCACGACCTCGAGAAGCGGTCGGGACCAGACCAGGGTCTCCTCGGCCATATCCCCTGCCGCGACGCGACGCTCCAGTACCGCCAGCGCCGTACGCATCCCAAAGTCCGACTCATAGAGGGCGGTGAGCGCATCGCGTCGACCAGCCGTATGAGCCCGCGCCGCCGCATCCTTTGGCGCAGCCGGAGCTCGCCGGGTGGCCACCTTACGCCGGCCCAACGGGGAGACCGTCGGGGGCGGCAATTGTGTTCTCTGCGATTGACGAGGTGATCTGCTCGGTGACCCGCTCGCGCACCGCGCGCGCCGCAGTGGCGCAGGCGAAGTAGACCATGCGCTGTCGGGCGCGACCATGCGTGATCGCGACGGTCCCCTGCACCCCCAAGAGAATTGCGGCGCCAACGCGCTCGTAGTCAAGCTGGGTACGGATCCGCGCGATGGAGCCGCGCATCAGCAGCGCAGCGATCGGCCCGAATGGGAGACGACGAAACTCTGCGCGGAACATATCGGTGATGGTGGTCGTCACCCCTTCAACAAGTTTGATTGCAACATTGCCGAGGACTGCGTCGCAAACAACCACATCGGCCTCATCCGCAGCGAGGTGGCGCCCTTCAACGTTCCCCGTGAAGTTGAGTGTCGATTGATCAAGGAGCTCGGTGGCACGCTGGATGCGCATATCGCCCTTCCCCTTCTCTTCCCCGATGGAGAGGAGTGCGACGCGCGGATTAGTGACACCGAGAACGTGCTCCGAGAAGATCTTCCCCATGTGCGCGTACTGATACAGGTTCTCTGGGGTTGAGTCCGGGTTCGCGCCAACATCAAGCAGCAGGAGCGGCTTCTCGCGCAAGAGGAACTGCACGGCGATGGCCGGCCGAATCACCCCTTTGATGCGGCCGATGATCAACACGCCTGCAGCCATGCCGGCGCCGGTGTGACCCGCGGTGACGACGGCATCGGCAAGTTTGTCGCGTACGAGTGTTGCCGCAACGACCATCGATGCGTCTTTGCGTTCGCGGACAGCGATTGCCGGGTTCTCTTCCATGGTGATCACGCCTGGACCGTGGACGATGGAGACATTAGATGGAAGTTCGCCACCAGCGATCGCGCGAATGACCTGCTCATCACCGACGAGGGTGAGGTGGTCGGTGGGATTCTCTTTGGCCCAGCGCAGGCCGCCTGGGACAACTTCGGTGGGACCGTGGTCACCACCCATCGCATCGAGGGCGAGGCGGACAGTGCCGCCCGACGCGCTCATTGCGAGTTAGGCGTCGGCGACGTCCGCGTCCGGCGCAGGTCGGCGGATGACCTCGCGGCCGCGATAGGTTCCGCACTCTAGGCAGGCATGATGCGCACGCTTGACGGCGTTGCACTGTGGGCAGCGATCCATGGATGGGAGCGTCAAGGCATGGTGCGAACGTCGGTCACCCTGACGTGCGTGCGACTTCTTCCGCTTAGGTACGCCCATGTTTTTTGACCTCGCTCGTTGGCGCCCGACTGGGCGCGCCTTGGAGGGGAATCCTACCCGATCGGCGCGCCTTCGTCCCCTTCAGTGGGGAGGAGGGCCGCAAGGCCAGCCAAACGAGGGTCCAGTCCCCGCTCAGGACAGGCGCTGGCGGGGTGGTCCGCGCCGCAGAGACCACAGCGCTCCGGGCAGGGTGGCGTACAGAGCAGCACGAGGCGACGTGCCAGGTCGAGCGCCTCCATGGCGAGGCGACCAACGTCGACGCTGTTCCCCTTGCCGATGAGGAGCGCCCCCTCCGTCGCATGTCGGGACTCAAGTGCCTCCTCGTCGAT
This sequence comes from Candidatus Aquidulcis sp., assembly GCA_003670455.1. Taxonomy (GTDB): domain Bacteria; phylum Chloroflexota; class Limnocylindria; order Limnocylindrales; family Limnocylindraceae; genus Limnocylindrus. The sequence continues at coordinate 26,569 of QWRK01000004.1, forward strand.
TGGGGCGCTCAGCTGCGCAGTGGCAGGCGTGAGGCAGCGACCGCAGGCACCCTCCTGGCTGCCGCGGACGGTTCCAACGATGCGCACGCCGCGATTGGTTCGGTCAATTCGAACTTGGACCGCAGCCTTGAAGTGCTCATCTCCGATGCGATCCTCGGCCGTGAATGGCTCCAAAGCAAATGTGCCGCCCGCCGATTCAGCGAGCAGTGGTGAGAGGTCAACGGGATAGAGGGGCGGCACCAATGCCGCCGATTCGCTCTCCACCGATTACGCCTTCGACGCTCGTCGTCGTGCGGCGGCGGCGAGAACGGGGACCACGGCGGCTGGCACGAGGCGATCGAGCGGTCCGCCATAGCGCGCAACCTCGCGAACGAGCCGGCTTGAGGTTGAAGCGTGTTCTGGCGCGGTCATCAAGAAGGCGGTCTCAATCTCTGGGGCGAGCAAACGATTGGCGTGCGCCATCCGCAGCTCAGCCTCGAAGTCGGAACCGGCACGGAGCCCGCGGATGATGAGGGTTGCACCGGCGTCGGCAGCGACGCGGACGGCAAGGTTCGATGCGGAGAGGATCTGCACCCGTGCGCTTGCAGCGCCGAGCTCTGCGTCAATCACGCTGCGCAGAAGGGCTGTGCGCTCATCAAGGGTGAGGAGCGCCTCTTTGTCGGAGTTCGGCAGGATCGCAACCACGAGACGATCGGCGATCGCAAGGCTGCGGCGGATCAGGTCGATGTGACCGAACGTCACAGGATCAAAACTGCCCGGGTAGAGCGCCACTCGTTCACTCATTGCCAACCTCCGTTCCCGTTCCCTCGGTGCGTTCCAAGAGATCTACGCAGCTATCGCCGTAGATCAGCGTTCGCACACATCGTAGTCCCTCAGGGAGCGCCCGGGGTAGATCACCCGGTCGCGTGCGCCCTGTGAGCGCAAGAAGCCCCTCGTCGGCGAGTGGGCCGCCAGGCGCTGCGCAGCGCGCCAGGATCCCCTCCGCCAGCGCGACGTCGTCGTAGGGGGGATCGGCCACGATCAGATCAAAGGTGGTGCCTGACGCTGTGAGCGCCACCAGCACATCGGCACCCTGGAGGGTTGCTCGATCGGTCAACTTCAGTGTCGTGAGATTCGCTTGAATGATTGCCACGGCATCGCGTGACCGCTCAACAAAGAGCGCGTGAACAGCGCCGCGGCTCAGCGCCTCAATGCCGACTGCACCACTCCCCGCGCAGAGGTCGGCAAATCTCGCGCCAACGATTCGGGGCTCAAGTACCGCGAAGAGTGACTCGCGTACTCGATCAGCCATCGGGCGAGTGCCAACGGGCGGAACCGCAATGCGACGACCACGGTGGTCACCCGCAATGATTCGGAGCGTCGCCCCCTGCGTGCTCATACTGGCGCGCTCTCGGTAAGCGCCGCGCCTGTCGCTCGACCAATCGGCCAGCCGCGGGCATACGACTGCACGAGGAGTACTGCCTCGCGCTTCGCCTCGCCGCGCTGATCAAGCAGTCGCTCCGCCTCCGCTCGCGCAACAAGAGCGAGGGCGCGATCTTCGGCGCGCGCCAGCGTTGCAATGCGCAACGGCGGGAGGCCACTCTGTGACGTGCCGAGGACGCTCCCCTCCCCGCGCAGTGCGATGTCTTGCTCTGCCAGCAAGAACCCATCACGGGTGGCCTCGATCGCCTGGAGCCGTGCAGCGGCAACCTCGTCGTCGCTGTCGCTCACCAGAATGCACCACCCTTTGTCGCCACCACGGCCAACACGGCCGCGCAGCTGATGCAGCGTCGCCAAGCCGAAACGCTCCGCCTCGAGGATCACCATCACACTGGCGGCTGGCACGTCGACGCCCACCTCAATCACCGTGGTGCCGACCAGCACGTCGGTTTCGCCCGCAACAAATGCCTGCATGGCGACGGTGCGCTCCGCGGCACGCTGTTGCCCATGGACGACGCCGATGCGGCGGTGTGGGAGTCGCTCGCGCAGCAGCTCCGCCTGGGCCTCAACCCCGGTTGCGCCACCTTCAGCGACATCATCATCGAAGGTAGTCCCCTGCTCTGGCTCGCCGTCTGCTTCGGCATCGGAGATACGTGGCACCACGACAAAGGTCTGTCGCCCTGCGGCCGCCTCTTCATCGACAAAGGTCCAAACGCGTTCAAGATCGCCGCTCGTCCGAATCGCGGTGCGGATTGGCTGACGACCGGAGGGGAGTTCGCGGAGCTCCGAAGAGGCGACGTCGGCATACAGGAGTTGCGCGATGGTGCGCGGGATCGGTGTCGCGGTCATCAGGAGCAGATGCGGCTCTCGAGAGGCTTTGGAGAGGAGCTTTGCCCGCTCCTCCACACCGAAGCGATGCTGTTCGTCGACGATGACGAGGCCGAGGGAGGCGAACTGCGTCCCCTCGGCGAAGAGGGCGTGGGTACCGATCACCAGTGCAGCGTGTCCGTCCGCGGCCGCAGCGCGCGCCGCTCGCCGTTCGGCGGCGGGGGTTCCGCCCAGCACAAGTGCCACCTCAATGCCGAGTGGGGCGAGGAGTCGCTTCGCCGTTGCGGCGTGCTGACGCGCCAACAGCTCCGTTGGGGCGAGGAGGGCGCTCTGATGCCCAGCGGCCGCCGTCGCAGCGGCGGCAACAAAGGCGACCGCGGTCTTGCCGGTACCGACATCGCCCTGGAGTAGGCGCAACATCGGCGAGCCTGTTGCCAGGTCTCGAAGAATTTCATCAATGGCCCGCCGCTGATCACCCGTCCACGGTGTCTTGCGCTTTGCGGTGGCGCCGCCGAGCCCGCCGAGGATGTGCGATTCAATGGTGGCCAGCTCCGTTTTGGTTGGCGTGATGCTGAAGGCGCCGCCGCCGGCACGACGGCGGCTGCGATGGACAAGCGCAATCTGCACCGCGAGGAGTTCATCGAAGGCGAGGCGGCGGAGGGCCGCATCACGAAGGTCAAACTCCTCTGGCCAGTGCAACGCCTCAATCGCCTGTGCGAGCGGCATGAGCCCATTACGCGACTGTACCGAGCCTGGCAACGGATCAACAAGGTCAGGGCCGAACTGGTCGAGAAGGCTTCGCACCGCGCGGCGCAGGCTCAAGGCCGTTACGCCACGGGTCAAGCGATAGATGGGGACGATACGACCGGCGCTGACCTGGTCCCCCCCGCCAATCGGGCTGAACTCTGGCGCCTCAAGCTGCTTCGTCCACCCCATCGCCTTCACGCGCCCGGTGGCGACAATCGTCGTGCCAACGGTCAGGCGACGTTCAATGAACCTCCGTCCGTACCAGATTGCATCGACTGCCCCTGAGTCGTCGACGAGCGTTGCGATCGTGCGCTGAACGCCACGACGCCACGTCTTCTCAACGCGAAGGTCGGTGACGCGCGCCGAAATCGTGGCGCTGGTTCCCCCAACAAGCTCCGCGATCGGCGTGATCTCGCGGCGATCCTCATAGCGACGTGGCAGGTAGGTCAGCAGGTCGGCAACGGTGGTGACGCCGAGCTTTGCAAGGCCTCGAAGAAGACTTGAGCCACCTGGGAGAGGGAGCCCTTTCAGTAGGAGTTCGCCCGGGTCGACGGTCACTCCAAGCTCACGAGCACCCGTTCGATTGGTTGGCCGCCACGTTGTAGGTCTACCTCGACCCCAGCGATCGCACCACGCACCGCGGTCACAAATTCGCTGGCCTGCTCGTCAGAGACATCAGCGCCAACGAAGAGGGTCACCAGATCTGCCGATTGACCCGCGAGTGCCGCAACGATGGATTCAACATCGCTGCTCCCCGTTGCGATGATCCCGTCGACCGGGTCGAGCGCCATGATCTGCCCAGCCTTCACTGCCACGCCACGAACAACGGCGTCTCGCACCGCCTCAACGACGCGGAAGGTTCGTGCGGCCGCTCGAGCCGCCTCCATGCGCGGGACGAGCTCTTCGAGTGTGAGTGACGGGTCCCACGCGAGGAGCGCGGCGATCCCTTCGGCGGCGTTGCGGGTCGGGATGACCACCACATTCGCCGCTGAGAGGTCGGCCGCCTGGCGTGCCGCCAACACAATGTTGCTGTTGTTCGGAAGAACGACGACGAACTCGGTGCCTGCATGGGCGATCGCCGAGGCAATCTCTGCAGCGGACGGGTTCTCAGTCTGTCCGCCATGAACGATCTGTGACGCACCCGCCGAGCGCAAGATATCGCCGAGGCCGGCGCCAGCGGCAACGGCAACGATCGACGTTCCGCGACCAAGTGAGGCAGCTGCGGGGCGTGCGGAGGCGGTAAGTGGGCCATCGGCCAACTGGTTGAATGCGGCATGCCCAGTCGCCCGTTCGGCGCTCTGTTGGTCGAGGTTCTCAATCGTGACCGCACGGACATCGCCGAGGCTGATCCCGTACGCCAAGACCTCATCGGGTCGCAGGTTGTGCACGTGCACCTTGCAGGTCACCTCATCGCCCGCAACCAGCACGCTCTCCCCGATCGTCTCCAGATGCGCGCGAATTGCGGCAAGGTCCAGCGGTGTCGCTGGCGAGCTCAGGATGAACACAGTCTCGTAGCCAAACTCTGTCGGAGCGGCATCGACTGGCGCGGCTGGCGCCGCAACGGCAGGCTTCGGAGATGCGCTGGAGGCACTGCGGCGCTCCGCTTCGACCGTGCCGCGTGACGGTGCCACCGAAGGGACATTGGCGATCCCTTCAAGAATGAGTTGCAGTCCTGCGCCACCAGAGTCAACGACGCCGGCTTCGCGGAGGACAGCCAATAGGGTCGGCGTCTTCTCTACGGAGATGCGCGCCGTCGCGGCGATGCTCTCAAGGAATGGACGTAGCTCCGATGCCCCCTCCGACTCCTTCATTGCAGCAGCAGCAACTTCACGTGCGACCGTGAGGATCGTCCCCTCTGTTGGCGTTGCCACCGCGGAGTAGGCGTGCAGCACACCGAGTGAGAGGGACTGTGCAATCTCAGTGGCTCGGGCACGTTGGCGGCCGCGGACCGCCTGTGGCAACCCGCGCAGGATCTGCGAGAGGAGAACACCAGAGTTGCCGCGAGCTCCAAGGAGGGCGCCTCGTGCGACCGCGGCACTCACCTCATCGATCGCCGTCACCCCGGTTGCGAGTGAGGCGTCACCCTCGGCAATGGCGGCCTTCAGGGTCGCCAGCATGTTGGTTCCGGTGTCGCCATCGGGTACGGGGAAGACGTTGAGGGCATTCACCTCTTCGACCCTGCTCTCCAGGCGGTCGAGGCCAGATCGAAGGGCGGCCATCAGCTCGACGCCGTCCCAGCTCTTGCGGCTCATCGCAGGGAGACCCCTGTGACCACGCGGATCTGCTCAGTACCACTCATGCGGGCTTCCTCCCTTTGCCGAGCCTGGGCAAGGCTTCGGACGTACCTGCTACGATACGGCACGAACGACGGGCGTGTCCCACTGGGGCCCCCACCACGTAAGGAGAATCAACATGGCTCGCTTCTGCACCCTCTGCGGCAAGGATTCGATCGCGGGATTCAATCCCCAGTCGGTCGGAATGAACCGCGTCCGTGCTCACCGACGCTTCCGCGCCAACCTGCAGCCAACCGTGATTGCCGTTGGAACGACCACGAAGCGCGTCCTGGTCTGCACCCGCTGCCGACGCACGGCCAGCAAGGGCGCCTAATCCGACCGCGACCCTAGCGGGTCGCCGACTCCCGGATCGCACGAACCGCACCACCCATACCTGTCGGGCCCTGCGCCGAGAAGAGGGCGCTGCCGACGACCAGTAGGTCTGCCCCACCCGCCGCCGCGTCAGCCGCCGTCGTCGCGTTGATGCCGCCGTCCACATGAAGTGGCAAGGGATGCCCATCGCGTTCGCCCACAAGCGCGCGGATCGCAGCCATGCGCGCTGCCGCCTCGGGCCGATACGACTGTCCGCCGAATCCTGACTTCACGGTCATGACGAGTGCGAAGTCCAGCTGGTCGCGGAATGGGGCCAACGATTCGATCGGCGTCTCAGGGTCGAGCGCGAGCCCGGCGCGGCCGCCACTGTCACGAATCGCATCGAGGGTCACACGATGCTGGTCTGGCGCCTCCACATGAATCGCAACTGACTCACACCCGGCATCCACGTAGCGCGTCGCCCAGAGCCCTGGCGAGAGGATCATCAGGTGCGCATCGAACGGAAGCTTCGTCGCCGATCGCAGCGCCTCAACCGTCGCAATGCCAAAGGTAAGGTTCGGCACGAAGTGGCCATCCATGATGTCGAGGTGGATGCGGTCAACACCCGCCGCCTCTGCCGCCTGCACCGCCTCGCGGAGTGCACCGAGATCGGCATTCAAGATGCTCGCGGCAATTTCGATGCGCGCGCTACTCATGCATCACCGCCAAGTGGCCCAGATGGGGCGATTGGCTGTGCGGTGCGCTGTCCCTGGAGGGCGGCCGCACTCGCCGCTACGAGCAACTCGCGTCGGCGGGCTACTGCCACGGGAGTTGGTGCGCCAGCCTTCTCAGCGGCGAGCTGGCCACATGCGGCGCCAGCCTCGCGACCGCGATTGCGGCGCACGGTGACAGTGAGACCCGCGGCCCGGAGCTGATTAGCGATCTGCTCGATGCGTTCAGGCTTGGACTCTTGCCATGGGGTGTGCGCCACAGCGTTCATGGGAATCAAGTTGACGTGCGCGCCGCTCCCGCGCAGCAGAGAGGCGAGTGCCGCTGAATCTTCGGCACGGTCATTGATCCCGTCGATCATCGTGACCTCGTAGGTGGTGCGGCGTCCCGTCGCACGCGAATGTCCATCTGCGGCGGCGATGACCGCCTCCACTGGCCACTTCCGGTTGAGCGGCACAAGAAGATCGCGCAGTGGGTTGCGTGCCGCATGTAGCGAGACGGCGAGGGTGATCTGTGGGCGCTGCTTGGCAAGTCGCTCAATCCCCGGGACGACGCCGCTGGTTGAGACGGTGATGCGGCGCTGACCGATTCCGCCTCGGGCTGGCTCGGTGAGGCCATCAATAGATGCAAAGACGGCATCGATGTTCTGCAGTGGCTCGCCCATCCCCATGTAGACGACGTTGGTCAGCTCGCGATCCTCGGTACGAAGGATCTGGCGCGCGATGCGCACCTGGTCCTGGATCTCGCCCGCGCTGAGATTGCGGGTGAAGCCGAGCTCCCCCGTTGCGCAGAATGGGCAGCCGACCGCACATCCCGCCTGACTCGAAACACAGACGGTGGCACGCGGCCCCGAGCCACGGCGAGGGTCGGCAGGCGAGCGCATCAACACCGCCTCGACCTTCGCGCCATCAGAAAGGGTCAGCAGCAGCTTCGTGGTGGCGCCGTCTTCGGCCTCTTGTCGCTCAACCTCATCGAAAGCGCTGAAGCGGATCTCGTTCGCCAGGCGCTCTTGGAGCGGCTTGCCGAGTGTGGTGACGCCACTCCAGGAGGTGGCCACGGAGCGCCAGGCCCCATCAAGAATCTGCGTAACTCGATATGACTCAGCGCCGAGGTCGCTCACCCGCGCC